>NZ_SADP02000912.1:0-310 GCF_004010375.2 Mesorhizobium sp. M2E.F.Ca.ET.209.01.1.1
GCCGGTAGCGGCTGGCGAAACTCTGCGGCAGGCCGACGCGCTGCAGCGCTTCCGCGACGCGTTCCTTCAGCTGGTCGCCGAGGCCGTTCTGCCGCAGCGGCGCCGCGATGATGTTGAAGATCGTATGGCGCGGATTGAGCGAGGACATAGGATCCTGGAAGATCATCTGCAGGTCGCGGCGCAGCGGCCGCAGTGCCGCCTCCGGCAGTTGGGTGATGTCACGGCCCTCGAAACGGATGCTGCCGGCACTCGGCTCCAGCAGCCGGACCAAAGCGCGACCAAGCGTCGATTTTCCGGATCCGGATTCACC
>NZ_SADP02000913.1:0-310 GCF_004010375.2 Mesorhizobium sp. M2E.F.Ca.ET.209.01.1.1
TAGATCGGCTTTTCCGGATAGAGCTCGGCGCATTGGCCGCCGGGACGGTCGAGAATGTCGATCAGATGGCATTTCATGTCGAGAAGGCCGAGCTCGGATTTCGACAACCCCGACTATGTCGGCTTCGCCCAGGCCTGCGGCGCGAAGGGCTACCGCGTCGAGACGCTGGAAGAATTCGAAGCCGCGCTCGACGACGCGATGGCGCTCGGCAAGCCGGCCGTCATCGGCGCCCACATCACCAGGCTGGCGTTGCCGCATTACATCGCCTCGGCCGGGGGTCTTCTCAAGGGCGTCGGGGAGATGATCGAAA
>NZ_SADP02000914.1:0-288 GCF_004010375.2 Mesorhizobium sp. M2E.F.Ca.ET.209.01.1.1
GTTTCTCGACCTCGACGAACATTTCCGAGACCGCGATATCGAGGATCGCCTGCGCGGTCTGCTCGAACGTACGCCCTAGCCTGGCGGCGAGTTCGCCAACGGCGCGATGCGCCAGTCCGGTATCGATCCTGAGCTGACCATAGGCCATCTCGCTGTGGCCGAGCCATCCGCAGACGACCATGGCGTCCGTTACCGTCGCCTGCGTGCCGCCGCGACCGTAGCATGCCGGTCCTGGCGTCGAGCCCGCCGACTCCGGTCCGACCCGCAGCACCCCTTGCGCATCGACGC
>NZ_SADP02000089.1:0-596 GCF_004010375.2 Mesorhizobium sp. M2E.F.Ca.ET.209.01.1.1
GAGAAGGGTGCGCAGAGGAAATCGCCGGAGAGGCGGACGGTGCCTTCGGGGAGGTTGGCGGGCAATGTCCCGCGCGGCGCGCCGACCCAGGGTGCGCGATGCAGCGGCTTCAGGATATGGCCGTCGATTTCGACCTGCATGGCGGCGATATGCCCGACGGCAAGATCGAGCGAAACCGAGATGCCCTTTGCGTTGATGGTGACGGTGTCCATTGTGCTATCCCGCGAATCTTTTAGCGCGACAGAGAAGCCTGTCGGGTGCCTTCCGTGCAAGCGGTGCGGTCGGCATTTTGCATCAGTTCCTCACCGTCCCCCTTGTGGGGAGGTTCGGCGAGCGGTCGGAGCGAAGCGGAGACCGGTCGACGGGAGGGGGTCTGACAAAAAGAGTCCTTTCGACCCCCACCCCGATCCGCGATGCGGATCGACCCTCCCCACAAGGGGGTGGGCCGCTACTGCCTTTTATACTCCCGCACCGGCGACTTGGTGCCGTCCGTGTAGGTCACCTGCACCGCCATCGACCTCACGTCGTCCTTCACCTTGAAATAGGGCTGGTAGTCGGACGGAACGGCATACGGGTCCTTGGTGTCGCAGGGCGGC
>NZ_SADP02000915.1:0-309 GCF_004010375.2 Mesorhizobium sp. M2E.F.Ca.ET.209.01.1.1
ATGCTGATCGCTTCGCTCGCCTCCGCCAGCCTGTTCGCTGTTTTCACCTACATCAAACCGTATCTGACCGACGTCTCCGGCCTGTCGACGGCGACCGTCACCTGGGTCCTGCTGCTCTTCGGCGCCGGCATGACCATCGGCAACATCATCGGCGGCAGGCTGGCGGACTGGAAGCTGATGCCGACGGTGATCGGCACGCTGCTTGGCATGGCCGTATTGTTCGTGGTCTTTGCCAAGCTCGGCGCGATTGCCACGGTCGCCGTCGGCATCGTCTTCCTGTGGGGCATGCTGATCTTCATCGTCGTGCCG
>NZ_SADP02000916.1:0-309 GCF_004010375.2 Mesorhizobium sp. M2E.F.Ca.ET.209.01.1.1
GACGGCGCGACTGCGTTGCGCGACATGAACGCCATGGCGACGATGGTGAAGATGAAGGGCAGCATCAGGAACGCTTCATAGGGGATGTGGCCAAGGCCGCTGGCCTGCATCCTGAGCTGCAGCGCATCGACGAAGGCGAAGAGCAGCGCGGCACCCGCCGAGCGCCAGGGATCCCAGCGGCCGAACACGACCAGCGCGATCGCCACCCAGCCGCGGCCGGAGACGACGCCGAAGGTGAATGCGTTGAACTGCGCCATGGTGAGGAAGGCGCCGGCGAGCCCCATCAGCGCGCCGCCGAGGATGACCGCC
>NZ_SADP02000917.1:0-309 GCF_004010375.2 Mesorhizobium sp. M2E.F.Ca.ET.209.01.1.1
GCTTTCGCCGACGCGGCGGCAGCCGGCTTCGTCGAGCTTGTGCGCCTCGCCGATCGCCATCTGCATCAGCCCGGACACGATGTGAGTCAGACTGTCGTCTTCGCCCGGCAGCGGCACCGGGGCTGAAAGCCGCGCCAGCGTCTCGTCGCCGAAGTTCGAGCGCGGCACCTGCAGGATGAGTTGGTCGACATCGGAAAGGTTCTGCAGCGAATAGCTGCGCACCGGATCGTAGATGATCGCCGCGCGCGGGCCGAGATCGATCGCCGTCTCACGCTGCTCGAAGCGGCTGCGGCCCTTGCGCTGCATCAG
>NZ_SADP02000918.1:0-309 GCF_004010375.2 Mesorhizobium sp. M2E.F.Ca.ET.209.01.1.1
GGAAGGTCAAAGCCAATGCCGGTCCATCCCGAACAGACACCTTGCAGGCGAAGTGTGGACGCTCGTGACGAAAATTATCGAAGCCTAACAGGTGCGTCATTTCGCTTCGGGCCGCGGCCCGCCGACATCGCCGCCGGTCAGAGTTCCACTGGGGCATTGTACGGTGCTATCTAGGCCAAGCCTTCCGCCGAAGGCTGCGGCAGACGCAAGGAGCCTTCGCATGATCGAACCCGCCACGCTTCTCACCTACATCGCGGTGGTGCTCGGCTTCGTCTTCATCCCGGGCCCGGCGACGCTGCTCACCGTGGC
>NZ_SADP02000919.1:0-309 GCF_004010375.2 Mesorhizobium sp. M2E.F.Ca.ET.209.01.1.1
TCCGCATCGTCGAGGTCTACCTGGTCACCACCGCGATGTATCTGGTGACCGGCTACATCATGCTTTTTGGGCTGCGGCTCGTCGAGCGCCGGTTCAGGGCGGCGCGCTGACATGCTTGGCCAGATCCTCTACGCGCTGCCCTTCCTCGCCCAAGGCTTCGCCGTGACCTTGTGGGTATCGCTGCTGGTCGTGGTGCTGTCGCTCATCGCCGGCGTCCTGCTGGGCGTCGGCCTGGTCTATGGACCGGCGCCGCTGCGCTGGGCGGTGCGCATCTTCTCGGACACCATTCGCGGCATTCCGATCCTGGTG
>NZ_SADP02000920.1:0-309 GCF_004010375.2 Mesorhizobium sp. M2E.F.Ca.ET.209.01.1.1
CTGGTACGATGCTTTGGGCCACCAGCGACCTCTGGCCTGAACTGGAACTGGCCACGTTGCTGGAGGCGAGTGCCGCGGTGCGCAAAATCTGCGAGACACTTGCCGCCGATGCGATCGCGGCCCGGAGCATCTGGCAGGCCGGCGATGTCACGACAGACCTTGCCGACCTCCAGCCCGCGGACCTCGTCACATGCGCCTATGTGCTGGACGAGATCGTGCCAGCATCCCTGGCCAAAATGATCGACCGGCTATGGCACCTCACGACCGGCACGCTGCTGATTATCGAGCCGGGCACGCCGGCGGGCTGGC
>NZ_SADP02000921.1:0-308 GCF_004010375.2 Mesorhizobium sp. M2E.F.Ca.ET.209.01.1.1
TGCGCACCATCTTCAGATGCAGCATGCCCGGGAAGTTCCGGTCGGCGAAATAGGCGGTCTTGCCGGTGACGTGTCCCGGCGAATCGAGGCGTGGCCGCGGCTGGCCGATTTCGTTGAGGCCGTCCTTGCGGACATCGGCGAAATAGTCCTTGCGCAGTTCCATGGCGATCCCCTCAGGCGGCGTTCTGCGAGCTGGCGCGTGCCGCCGTCAGCACTGCCTGGATGATCGGTTCGTAGCCGGTGCAGCGGCAGATGTTGCCGGACAGCGCCTCGACCACCTCCTCGCGGCTGGGATTGGGCGTGCGGTC
>NZ_SADP02000922.1:0-308 GCF_004010375.2 Mesorhizobium sp. M2E.F.Ca.ET.209.01.1.1
GCAGGTACCGACCGAATCCGGCCGCCGGTTGCGTCTGCGGGGATGGGGACGCAACCGGCAACCTCTCACTGAATGTGGAAGCCCGATCACGACGTCTTCACATTTCCCGCTGAACGCGGGCAAATCGTTGTGATTCATGGTGTTAGGGGTTTTAATTCATCCATGACCTGCTAACCTGCGACGATGATTCGACGCACTCTGGCCTGCATGCTCACCCTCGGCCTGGTCGCCTGCGCGACCCAGCCGAAGTCCCCACCGTCTTCGCCCCAGGCCAGCAGCACGCCGCGCCAGCCCGCCGCCAAGGCCCA
>NZ_SADP02000923.1:0-308 GCF_004010375.2 Mesorhizobium sp. M2E.F.Ca.ET.209.01.1.1
GCTTCCGCCGGCAAGGCGCCAATGTCGTTGTCGACCTGGTCGGCGACATTGCGGGCCGCGGTCTCTGCCTCGGCCTGTTTGTTTCGTTCGGCCCGTGCGCCGGCGAGGCGCTGGTGAAAGCCCCAGCCGAGCGCGCCGACGAGACCGGCGCCGATCGCCAGCACCGTGGGATTGGTGAGAAGCCAGGCAAGCAGCGCGCTCATAGCAGCGCTCCGATGAGAAGGCCGGCAACGAAGCAGGAGACGCCGACGATCACATATGGCCTGGCGCTCTCGATGAACTAAGTGAGAACGGCGTTGAGGCTATCC
>NZ_SADP02000924.1:0-308 GCF_004010375.2 Mesorhizobium sp. M2E.F.Ca.ET.209.01.1.1
GTCTGCGGCGACGTAGAGCGCGACGCTCAATTCCACTCTGGCCGCTCGGCTAGCTTGGAAGGCTGTTGTTGGTTGACGGATGAACCGTGACTTAATGGTCGTATCCTGCCGACCAGCATGAGGACGACGCGAGCGGCAATCGCCCGTCCACGTACTCGGTGGCGGAAAGCACCTTGTAGTGTCCATAGGCGCTGACTAGCGGACCGACCAGGAGCATCAAGGCTGCGCTTGTGCGCCTGAAGCAGGACAAGCCGACTTGGGGTGCGCCGAAGATACGCGAGCGACTGGCCCGGCTCTACCCAGATGTG
>NZ_SADP02000090.1:0-589 GCF_004010375.2 Mesorhizobium sp. M2E.F.Ca.ET.209.01.1.1
GTGACCTGCGGCCACGGCCGGCAGGTTGAAACGGGAAGCCGGTGACGCGTGATTCCACGCCATGCCGGCGCTGCCCCCGCAACGGTAAGCACGTCAGTTCCAGGCAACAACGCCACTGTGCCCTGTGCATGGGAAGGCGCCTGGACGGTGGCCCCCCGGCCACCCGGCGGCAAGCCCGGAGACCGGCCCGGAAGCCTCAGGTCGCGATGCGGTGGGCATGGCGCTGGATGACCGCAGCCTGCGCTGCGGCGTCGGCGCATGCCTGCCTTCGCGGCTCCTCCCCTTCGCCACGCGGGCGTGCGTGGCACCTGGAGTTCCCCATGAAGCTGCAGTCCCGAATGCTGTCCCTGGCCGTGCTGGCCGCCCTGCCCGCGCTGGTCCAGGCCGCCGATGACACCACCGCGCTCGACCAGATCCTGGTCACCGCCACCCGCACCCCGATCGCCCTGCAGGACAGCATCGCGCCGGCGCAGGTGATCGACCGCGCCCAGATCGAATCCAGCCAGGCCACTTCACTGCAGGAACTGCTGCGCGGCCGCGCCGGCATCAACCTGACCAATGCCGGCGGGCTGGGCAAGCAGAGCTCGCT
>NZ_SADP02000925.1:0-308 GCF_004010375.2 Mesorhizobium sp. M2E.F.Ca.ET.209.01.1.1
GCGTCACCCGTTCTGAGGCGGGCGCGCAGGCGTTGGCAGCCGCCGGCGCCGAGGTGTATCGCGGAACCCTCGAGGATCCGAAAGGCTTGCGTGACGGCGCGGCCAAGGCGGAAGCGGTGATCCACACCGCGTTCGACCATGATTTCTCGCGGTTTGTCGAGAATTGCGAAAAGGACAGCCGTGTCATCGCCGCGCTTGGCGAGGCGCTCGCCGGCTCCGACCGGCCGCTGGTGATCACGTCGGGCGTCGGCATGGGCAGCCCCGGCCATGGCCAACTGGCGGTCGAGGATGTCTTCAACGCCGGTCAC
>NZ_SADP02000926.1:0-308 GCF_004010375.2 Mesorhizobium sp. M2E.F.Ca.ET.209.01.1.1
CGCTTAAGGCGCTCGTTCGCGAAGCCGTGGCTCTCAACAAATCCAAGGCCAAGCGCTGAGCGGCGGCAATTGCCGGGCACTTCAGCGGATACTGATGCGCTTAAATATCGCCATCACGTAGGGTTAGCGCCCGGCAGCAGCGATCCAATAACTCGTGAAACAAATACTGGACAAATTTATCGGCTGTTAAGCCAGGCGCTTTATCTGAATTGATGTCGCCAGTAACCGGACGACATGTGGGGAACAACATCGTCTCAACCGACGGATGAACCAGTCGGACAGACACCGACGGGGTCGCGGCAGGCTCC
>NZ_SADP02000927.1:0-308 GCF_004010375.2 Mesorhizobium sp. M2E.F.Ca.ET.209.01.1.1
GGCTGGAACACGATCGAATTGAGGCGTCGGCACCCGCTGTTTTCCGGCATTCCGACCGGGCCAGACGGGCTGCATGCCTATTTCGTCCACTCCTACCATCTCGATGCGAAAAACTCCGACGAGGTCCTTGCGGTTGCCGACTATGGCGGCCCGGTGACCGCCACGGTCGCCCGCGACAATCTGGCCGGCACGCAGTTCCATCCTGAAAAGAGCCAGGCGCTGGGCCTGGCGCTGATCACGAATTTCCTGCGCTGGAGGCCCTGATGAGCCATCCGCACCGACCGTTGGCGCTGCCCCTCATTGTCCTG
>NZ_SADP02000928.1:0-308 GCF_004010375.2 Mesorhizobium sp. M2E.F.Ca.ET.209.01.1.1
GCCGTCATACGGCGCCGGCTTTGACGTGGCCCATGGGGCGGCGCTGGATGCGCCTCCCGGCCAATCCATCACTCCCCGCGCATCGTCGCCTGGAAGGTCGGCAGGTGCTTCTTCTGTGCCTCGATCATGCGCTCGCGATAGACGACGACGTCGGTGTCGTGCAGGGTCACGCCGGCAATGGCGGGCGAAGCGAAAACCGGCAGCTCGATGCCGCGCTTCGACAATTGCTCGGCCGTGCACGCCAACAGCTCATGCGCGATGATGGCCGGAGCGACGCTCGCCGCGCTGCCGCGGCTGATCCTGCCCGA
>NZ_SADP02000929.1:0-308 GCF_004010375.2 Mesorhizobium sp. M2E.F.Ca.ET.209.01.1.1
CTAGGATTTATGAACTGGCTCAGCAGTCTCGGCCGACTTCCGGTTGGCTCCGAATTGAAACGAATGCTACCCGCTCGCGCCACAATTGTCGTGGCGGCCCCTACGTCAATCAAGGCTGCGGCCAGATCGATCGCGGAGGCGCCCGCCCCCAAGATGGCGACGCGGCGCCCAGCGAACCGATCCACATGGCTACAGTCGGCGCTGTGGCTGACCAACGCGGCAGGCAGGTCCATCAATTGTTTCGGCATCACTCTGAACTGCGTTCCGCCCACCGCCAACCCTACGCGCCGGGCGGGGAACCTATGACC
>NZ_SADP02000930.1:0-308 GCF_004010375.2 Mesorhizobium sp. M2E.F.Ca.ET.209.01.1.1
CCGCCGTGTCGGCCAGGCGGCCCACCAGAATGGGACACTGAAACCGGCTGACATGAGACGCGAAGCGGATGCCACGCCTCGGCGGACAAAGACCGTCTCTGGATCAACAAAACTCGCCGCTATTCCTGCCGCTTCTGCGCGATTAGGTCCAGCCGCTCGCGGTCTGATCTCTCGCGCTCGTCGCGGTTGCGCACGTCCTTGTAGGCGCGCTCCACCATGTTGGTGCGGGCGCTTGCCGCGGCGATGAGGCCGGCTTCCTGCCTGGCGCTTTCCAGGCTCTCTTCCTGACGCACGACGGCCTGGGCGAT
>NZ_SADP02000931.1:0-308 GCF_004010375.2 Mesorhizobium sp. M2E.F.Ca.ET.209.01.1.1
GGCGGCTCTCCGGCATCTGCAATCCAACCTATGTCATCGATCTGCCCGACGGCGGCGGCAAGGTGCCGCTGGCGGCGAGCCATATCGAGGGCTGCGAGGGCGAAACCTGGCGTATTCGTGGCCAGGACGGGAAGGTGCGGGAATATAGGGAAGTGGTGGCGGGCCGATAAGGCGCGGGCCTCGCGCCGCTCGAAGGCGGTCCGACAGCCCTGTTGGGGGCAAAGGATGCCGGGCCGCCGGGCCGTTTGCATACTCCTCCATTTGCACGATGCAGCGACCTGGAAAAAGCCCGATACTGGCGATGATCC
>NZ_SADP02000932.1:0-308 GCF_004010375.2 Mesorhizobium sp. M2E.F.Ca.ET.209.01.1.1
GAGCGGCGACGGCTCGAAGACGGCCATAATGGCTTATCAGGCAAAGGTTGGCTTGGCCCAGGATGGCTATCCGAGCTTGGAAGTGCTGAAATGGCTCAAGCAAAAATAAAACCTGGCGTAGTTGAGTAGGGAGGGGGCGATTGATTTGGCCTACGCGCATCGGGACGGTCGTTCGTCGCATGCCGGTGCTGATTCTGGCCTTCGCCGTGCTCGCCATCGCCGTGGCCGGCGCCGTCCACGCCCCAGCCATGGCGCAGGAGCAGCCGCAGCAGAGCCGCGGCTGGTCGTTGCGCGACCTTCTGTTTCCG
>NZ_SADP02000933.1:0-307 GCF_004010375.2 Mesorhizobium sp. M2E.F.Ca.ET.209.01.1.1
TTGATGTGTTCAGCCTGATTTCCGGTGGCGAGTGCTACCGTAATTCCATAGTCCCCCGTCGGGAGGTAGGGCATCTGAAAGGCAAACCGGCCGACGATCGTCTCACCCGCTCGCACAACGATGTCATCGTGGCGATACGTCAGAAATGTATTGTCGGCAAAGACAACCTGACCATGCCGATCGCGAACAGTGAATCCCAGGATCGGGCGCTCAAGGTCCAGATGTGCCTTTGCCTTGATCTCAAAGACTACATTCTCCCCACCCGCTAGATTGGTAACTGGCAATCCGGCCCAATTTCTCAGCCCAG
>NZ_SADP02000934.1:0-307 GCF_004010375.2 Mesorhizobium sp. M2E.F.Ca.ET.209.01.1.1
GGACAGGCAGATTTGACGAGCAACTCCTTGTTCATCCAGACTTGCCTAGGTTAGTTTGTTGTCCTCAACCGCTATCATTCTGGAGCGCCAAATGGTCAAAAGAGTCGTGCTGGCGACTTGTCTTGCAACGCTGTTTTCGACGATTCAAGCGCTGCCTCAATCGTTCCAAGGGTCCTTCGACTTTCATTGGACGACAGATCCTCAGAACCGACATCGCATCATGGTATTGCTCTCAGACGTGTCCTTCACCGACAAAGCCGGGAAGGTCTGGAGCGTCCCCAAAGGCACGAAAATTGATGGAGCGTCG
>NZ_SADP02000091.1:0-588 GCF_004010375.2 Mesorhizobium sp. M2E.F.Ca.ET.209.01.1.1
TGTTTTTCATGGCTGCGTTCTACCTGATGCCGCTATGGGTGATGATCACCACTTCGGTGAAACACCTTGATGAGATCTATGCCGGTTCCTTCATCGGCCTGCCGCAGCAAATCAGCTTCGACGCCTGGCGCACCGCCTGGTCGGAGGCTTGCAACGGGACCGCCTGCAAAGGACTGAAACCCTATTTCATCAACTCGCTGCTGTTGACGATCCCGGCCGTGATCATGTCGACCGGCATCGGTGCGATCAACGGTTATGTCATCACCAAATGGCGGTTTCCTGGCTCCAACGTGATTTTCGGGCTGCTGTTGTTCGGTTGCTTCCTGCCTTTTCAGGCAGTGATTCTTCCCATGGCGCAAACTTTGGGAATCCTTGGTCTGGCAGGGTCTCTTCCAGGGCTCGTGCTGGTCCATACAGTCTACGGGATTGCGTTCACCATGCTGTTTTTCCGCAATTATTTCGTCAGCATTCCCGATGAACTCGTAAGAGCGGCGAAGATCGACGGTGCGGGGTTCATCAGGATCTTCGTATCAATCATGCTGCCGGCGGCGCTGCCGATAATCGTCGTGTCCTGTATCTGGCAGTTCA
>NZ_SADP02000935.1:0-307 GCF_004010375.2 Mesorhizobium sp. M2E.F.Ca.ET.209.01.1.1
TTGGCGGGATCGATGCCGAGCGCTGCGCCGGCATTCCGCGACCAGACGCGATGCTCGTCATGGCCATCATTCGACAGCACGCCGTCGCGACGGAACAGCCGCACCTTGCCGTCGCGCCAAAAGGCGTTCGCGTCGAACGGTTTCATGAAGGCGACATCGGAATCGCAGAAGACCAGCACGTCTTCCTTCGCCTGGCCGGCAATGGCGATGCGCCGCAGTTGCTGCACGTGCCAGCCGCGCAGCGGCTGTGTCCTGAAGCTCAGCCAGATGCGGCGGCGAAAACCGCTCAGCGGATCGTCGAACACGC
>NZ_SADP02000936.1:0-307 GCF_004010375.2 Mesorhizobium sp. M2E.F.Ca.ET.209.01.1.1
CGCGCGAAACGCTCCTGCTCGACCCTTCGAGCGCGATGCGCCCCTCCAGCATGCAGATGACCTTGTCCGAAACCGACAGCGCCCGGTTGAGGTCCTGTTCGACGAGGATGATTGTCGTGCCCGAAGCGATCAGCCCCTGAAGTGCCGCATAGACACGGTCGACGATCAGCGGCGAAAGACCAAGCGAGACCTCGTCCAGCAGCAGCACATCCGGATTGCTCATCAGCGCCCGGCCGATAGCGGTCGCCTGCTGCTCGCCGCCGGACAGATGCCCCGTCTTGGCGTGGCGGCGCGGTTTCAGATTGGG
>NZ_SADP02000937.1:0-307 GCF_004010375.2 Mesorhizobium sp. M2E.F.Ca.ET.209.01.1.1
CTCGTATTAAAGAGCCAACTATGTGGCGGCGCGTGCGGCGGACGACGTCACCACTATCGCACTCAAGGCTGTTTGTATACGCTTGTATAGGTAAGTCGATCTGATAGTCTCCGTGCCACGCAACCGGAGCGGCCAAGGAGGATCACATGCGCAACGCTGCTCTTTTCGACCTCTCTGGCAGGAAGGCGCTGGTCACCGGTGCCAGCCGCGGCATTGGCCGCAGCATCGCCGAGGCGCTGAGCGCCGCCGGCGCCGACATCGCGGTCACGGCGCGTAGCGTGGACTCGCTTGATGAGACAGCGGCGGC
>NZ_SADP02000938.1:0-307 GCF_004010375.2 Mesorhizobium sp. M2E.F.Ca.ET.209.01.1.1
CCGGTCGATCTTGTCGACCGCTTTCTTGGTGATCATGGGTCCACATTCGGTGTCCGCCTTGGTGCCGGCGCCGATCTTGAGCGCGGCCATGCGCCGGGACAGGCCGTCGGCGAACGCATCGTGGATGCCCGACTGGACGTAGATGCGATTGGCGGCCGTACAGGCTTCGCCGGCATTGCGCATTTTGGCGATCATGGCGCCATCGAGGGCCGCACCGAGATCAGCATCGTCGAAGACAATGAAGGGTGCATTGCCGCCGAGTTCCATGGAACAGGAAATCACATGTTTGGCGGCCTCGGCGAGCAAG
>NZ_SADP02000939.1:0-307 GCF_004010375.2 Mesorhizobium sp. M2E.F.Ca.ET.209.01.1.1
CCCCCACAAGGGGGGAGATTAGCTGTCCTCACCCTGCCGTATAGCCGCCGTCGATGGCAAAGATCGCGCCGCTGGTCCAGGCGGCCTCGTCGCTGGCAAGATAGACCGCCATCCCGGCGAGGTCGTCAGGACGGCCGATGCGGCCCAGCGGATAGCTGCGCTCGACATAGGCCTTGAGCTCGGCCTGTGCGGCCGGCGGCAAGTTTTCGATCGATTTCCGTCGCATGGCGGTATCGACCGTGCCCGGCGCGATAGCGTTGACTCTTATGCCGCGCGGGCCAAGCTCGAATGCCAGCGACTTGGTCAG
>NZ_SADP02000940.1:0-307 GCF_004010375.2 Mesorhizobium sp. M2E.F.Ca.ET.209.01.1.1
AGCCTCCAAGCCCTCCGATGCCGACAGCTTTCCCGCCAAGATGGAAGCCTCTTCTCCGCACGAAAAGAGTCGTTTGACGGATTTTGGCTCACGCCGCCGGCGATCACGCGGCCGCCGCAATCCCTTCCCGGCCGCATCACGAAACAGGACTTCGATTTTTCATCGGTACACATTTTATGTCGCGGGGCCGGCTCGAGCCTCCCATTCGGCGGAGAGCAATTTCGCGCTCAGGTTGCAAACTCGAAGCGAATGCGGGATGGTGTCGCGCTTGTGACAAGGGGGGACTTCCATGAAAATCGGCGTCCGG
>NZ_SADP02000941.1:0-307 GCF_004010375.2 Mesorhizobium sp. M2E.F.Ca.ET.209.01.1.1
CTGGCTGATCGGCAGGTCCAATCCGGGCTATTCGCTGGAATCGGCGGGCAGCCGGCTCCCAGCCGATGATCGCAAGGCATTCCGCCAGGCGTTGCGAGAGGTGCGTCGCGAGGCCCGCGCAATCATCCTCGATGGGCAGCAGGCGCGGCGCGAGGCGGCCAATCTCTTGCAGCTGCCGACGCTGGACACGAGCGCTCTTGCCGCCGCCCTGGAGCGGGCGCGCAACGCCGATGCCACCATCCGCACGCGGCTGGAACAGCGCATCATCGACTTCGCGGCGTCGAGCTCGCCTGAGGATAGCCAACTG
>NZ_SADP02000942.1:0-307 GCF_004010375.2 Mesorhizobium sp. M2E.F.Ca.ET.209.01.1.1
GTTGGCGCAGCATGCCGACATGGCCGTGCACAATCTGCATGTCGCGGGTGCCATGGTTTCGGATGCTGCTTTGCATGGCAAGCTCGCCGTCGAGCATGCTTCCGACCATCTCGTTGTCCTGGCGCAGGCCGACAGCGCGCCGATCACCGTCGACCAGTTCAAGGAAAAGCTGAAGGAAGTCCAGCAGGAGGAGCAGCTCGGTTGGCTGACCGCCATCGGCAAGTACTTCATCGGCATCTTCCAGAAGGGCGGCGAAGTGTTCGCCGGCTTCGTCACCGGTATCATCCCGACGCTTGTGGTGCTTATG
>NZ_SADP02000943.1:0-306 GCF_004010375.2 Mesorhizobium sp. M2E.F.Ca.ET.209.01.1.1
CGACGATTTCGACTGGCGTGTCTCGATGGCCCGCGTCGAAACCAGTGGGCCGTTCTCCAGCTTTGCTGGCATCGACCGAACGCTGTCGGTGCTAGAAGGCGAGGGGATTGTGCTCGACATCGCCGGCCAGCCACCGGCGCGGCTGACCAAGGCTTCGGCGCCGCTCGCCTTTCCAGGCGACGTGCCGACCGGTGCCACGCTGATCGGCGGTCCGATCACCGATCTCAACGTGATGACCCGTCGCGACCGCATGACGCATAAGGTCGAGCGCCGGCCGCTGTCCGGCGAGATTCGCATTGTGCCAGG
>NZ_SADP02000944.1:0-306 GCF_004010375.2 Mesorhizobium sp. M2E.F.Ca.ET.209.01.1.1
GCCCGACCTGCTGGCGCGTCAGCTTCACGCGCCTGACCGCGGATGGCGAGAAGGGCAGCCCGCTGAGCTTTGAAACGGCCCGTCCGAGTTCGGCCGACTGGTTGAACTGGCGCCGGAAGAAGCGCCGCCAATGCAGCGGCACCGGCACGACCAGGTCGGCCTCCGCGATCAACTCGGCTCCGGCGCGGACCATCCAGTTCGCCATCCAGGGCGCGAGGTCGGTGCGGTCCTGATATTTCAGACCCTGCACCATCTGCCGCGCCACGCCCGAATAGAGGACAGCCGCCCGCGCCCGCTCGAAGGGTG
>NZ_SADP02000092.1:0-586 GCF_004010375.2 Mesorhizobium sp. M2E.F.Ca.ET.209.01.1.1
ACCACATGGGCGAGCGCGACATTGCCGTCGTTTTTGACGTCGTAGGTCCAGGTCACCGGCTGGCTCTGGAAGATGTTGAGGCCATGGTCGACGGCGTTGGTCTTCTTGTCGAGCGTGATGTGCGGATCGGCGCCGGTATAGCCGGAGTCGTCGGTGGCCGTGGCGGTGCGTGTGTGATTGGCATCGTCGGTGAAGGAGCCGGAGGCGGTACCGGTGTTGCTGTAAGGGCCAGCCACGGAGGTACCGGTTGCCGAGAACTTCCAGATCTCGCCGGCGTCTAGCATGTTGTTTTCGTTGCTGTCGCCGATATTGGTCACATCGCCGTTCCCAAACACCGCGACCCGCCTCACGCCGCCGTCGCTGTCGGTGACGGTCACGGTCATGTTGTCGAAGATGGGAGCGTCGCCGGCCGGATGTGTCTCTGCATGCAGCAGCGTGTAGGTGTAGCTCACCTGGCCGGTGGCGGGGTCGTAGCCGTTGATGGTCAGCGTGTTGCCGAGCGGCGTGGTGATGGAACCGGCGGTGAACACGCCATTGGTGATGAAGTCGTGTCCGCCGATGTTCAGCGAAGCGATGCCGTCGGGCG
>NZ_SADP02000945.1:0-306 GCF_004010375.2 Mesorhizobium sp. M2E.F.Ca.ET.209.01.1.1
GTTCATTCCCGTCGCCGAACGCACCGGCGCCATCCTCGAGCTCGGACGCTGGGCGATAAGGACGGTGTGCACGGATATGCTGACGCACGACCATGTCCGCCTCGTCAGCGTCAACGTATCGCCGATCCAGCTCAAGACGCCCGGCTTCGCGACATCCGTCGCCGGCATTCTCGGCGAGACCGGCGTCGCCGGCAGCCGGCTGGCCTTCGAGATCACCGAGGGGCGCGAACTGGAGATGGACTCCGACATCCTGCGCTGCATCAGCGACCTGAAGCTCCTGGGTATCAGGATATGGCTCGACGATTT
>NZ_SADP02000946.1:0-306 GCF_004010375.2 Mesorhizobium sp. M2E.F.Ca.ET.209.01.1.1
GTCGGTATCGCACGAAATCGCCACCGTGTCGCCCGGCCGGACAGTGGCGGTAGCGGGCAGCTTGGCGATGAACTGCAAGGAGGGTTCTTCGACGGACGTCGCAAGCATGCGCTTGAAACTGCCCTGGAAGACGACGTCGCTCACGTCCGCCTTGCCGAGCTTCGTGCCACCCGAAGTCGTGCCCAGCACGAGGTGCTCAGGCCGTATGGCCAATGCGGCCGCCGACCCCAACGGCAACGCACTGGGCAGCAACACCGGTCCGACCGGCGTCGCGACGGTGCTCGTCCGGTCCCCGGTCTCCACGAC
>NZ_SADP02000947.1:0-306 GCF_004010375.2 Mesorhizobium sp. M2E.F.Ca.ET.209.01.1.1
CCATAAAGCTAAGACGAAAGTCATTTTCACAATTTCGTGCGCAGTTAGGAACCTGTCCATTATGTGAAGCTAGAAACGGCCTTACCTCAAAAGTTGGTCGGATGGATCAAGCTCAGCACCGAGATTGATTTTGGTCGATCTAGGAAAGACGCTCGAGATCAGCCGCAGCGATTGGGAGGAGTGAACATCGCGGGCCGATGATAATAGCCCTTGCCACCACCGGGCGCGTTTTAATGCCAGTATACCGCAAGGCCCTGCCGATGTAGTGGTGCATCATCGGCACCAGAACCGGCTGATGTTCGTAGA
>NZ_SADP02000948.1:0-306 GCF_004010375.2 Mesorhizobium sp. M2E.F.Ca.ET.209.01.1.1
GGTAGGCGGGGCGGGGCCGGAAGGGTCCGGCATAGGCATAGCCAAGCACGACGCCATTCTTTTCCGCTGCCAGATAGGGAAAGCCGCCGGCCGCTAAGCTGTCGAATCGACTGCCCATTTCGGCGCGGCTAGGCGGATCCAGCTCGTAGCTTGCGGTGCCGTGCGCGACCGCGTCGGCATAGATTTCGGTGATTCGGTCGAGGTCGGCCGGGGTGGCGGCCCTGATCGCAATGGTGCTCATAATTTATGCAGGTCGATTTGCTGCCTCGATGAGAGCAGAGGCGCGCGCAAAAGGAAAGGGCGGCC
>NZ_SADP02000949.1:0-306 GCF_004010375.2 Mesorhizobium sp. M2E.F.Ca.ET.209.01.1.1
GACGCTCTTCCGATCTGGAAACCACAGCAGCAAGGACAGGATAGCGTGCCATGATCGACCCGCGAGAACCCATCGTCAGCCCGGTCCCCGTCGAGGAATTGAGGCCGACCCAGATAACAGTCGGCATGCGGGAAGTTGCGTTGAAGCGCCAGATGATCCGGACGCAGGACGCCAAGAACAAGACCGGCGCCTTTCTCGGCAAGCACATGGTGCCGGTGGTGCTCGGTCCCAAAAACCGCAACTACGTCACCGATCACCATCATCTCGCCCGAGCCCTGCTCGAGGAAGGGGTCAAGGACGTGCTCG
>NZ_SADP02000950.1:0-306 GCF_004010375.2 Mesorhizobium sp. M2E.F.Ca.ET.209.01.1.1
GACGCCGGCCTGCGCTAGCGCATGCGCCAGCTGCGCCGACCTCGCCAGCATGTCCCCATAGGTGATCGAACGGCCGTCATCCGTCTCCATCAGCAGCCGCTCAGGCGCCGGCATGCGGGAACGGAAGGCGTCGAACAGATGATTGGTCATGAAGCGTCCTCAGGGCGCGCCGAAGCCGAATGGCACATGCGTTGCGCTCGCCTGAGCGAATACCAGATTTGGCGGCCGGAGCAAAAACCGCGGCGCGGTTTTCAGTCGCTATCTGCGGCGTGCCTTGGCAAGGCCGGCCTTCGGGTCATAACCCTG
>NZ_SADP02000951.1:0-305 GCF_004010375.2 Mesorhizobium sp. M2E.F.Ca.ET.209.01.1.1
CCCCGGCACGCGCACCGGCGACCTGTCGGCCAGGCCGATCGACCGTCTCGACGCCGCCTGCCGGGGCCGCAATAATTGCCGATGACGAAAGGCGAGGGGCGCGCCATGACATAGCGTATCGGCTTCGGCAGCTCCGCTTCCGGAACCTTGGCCCAGGGATTGGCGCAGTCGGACAGGAAGAGCAGCGGCAGAATGGCAAGAACGGCTCGCATGTTTCCGCCGGTGATCCGAGATTTCCCTCGCCTGCCATGGCGCGGCGAAACGCTGGTGCCACACTCGCCGACTTTGTGGCAAGTGCAAGGCGG
>NZ_SADP02000952.1:0-306 GCF_004010375.2 Mesorhizobium sp. M2E.F.Ca.ET.209.01.1.1
GCATAAGATAGATTATGGAACTTATCTCGCGATATCGATGCGGGCTTTGGCGCGCCTCGCGTAGCAACGTGCCCGTAGCCCTTGCGCCGAACGCAGTGGCGTCGCCCTTGCGGATGGGTCCCTAAATATCTCGTAGTTGAGATTGCAATGCTAACTGAGCAGTCGTCGTTATCGCTCTGACTCGTAAGGAATTTCGATCGCCATAACATCATAGGCCGGCACCACGTGGTCCGGTGTCTCGGCCATTACCAGGGCGTAGTCCAGCGGCACGTGCATATGCGTCAGCACGGCTTTCGTCGGTGCCAG
>NZ_SADP02000953.1:0-306 GCF_004010375.2 Mesorhizobium sp. M2E.F.Ca.ET.209.01.1.1
CAGCTACGAGGCCCTGCACATCGCCAAGGCCGAAGCACGCGCCCTGGCCGAAGCGGGCTACCGCCCGCCGCTGCCGGCACGCCGCATCCAGGTGGCCGGTGACGTCGGCATCGCCACCTTCAAGATGATGCTGGTCAACATGCTGGAAGGCCGCTTCATCAGCCCGTACGACTACGAGATCGCCGAGCGCATCGCCACGGGCAGTCTGGCCGTCGGCGAAAGGCTGCCGCCACAGCGTGAGATTGCGCGTGCGCTAGGCATCAACGTCACCACCGTGACGCGTGCCCTGTCGACGCTGCAGGAGCG
>NZ_SADP02000954.1:0-305 GCF_004010375.2 Mesorhizobium sp. M2E.F.Ca.ET.209.01.1.1
GAGCCAAGAGCGAGAGATCAAGGAATGGCTTGCGCTTCAGGCGAGAAGTGTCAAACCTGATCTGATCTTCACCCATCGCCGCGATGACGCGCATCAGGATCATCGCCAAGTAAACAAGATCACTTGGAACCTTTTTCGAGACCACCTTATACTCGAATACGAAGTCCCGAAGTGGGATGGCGACTTAGGCCAGCCAAACTTCTACATGCCGTTGTCGGAAGCCCAGATGCGGCGCAAAACCGAGTTGCTCCTCGCCCATTTCGGCAGCCAGCGGTCCAAGGACTGGTTTGACGCAGAGACGTTTC
>NZ_SADP02000093.1:0-584 GCF_004010375.2 Mesorhizobium sp. M2E.F.Ca.ET.209.01.1.1
GTAGTTCTGGCATTCGGCTGCCTCGATCGTTTCGACGAGGTGGCAGATGTGACGCCAAGCTTCCTCGACGGTCCGTTTCTGAGCCTGGCGCACCCAGTGTTTGATCTTGGGCAAGGCCTGCTCAATCGGATTGAGGTCCGGAGAGTAGGGCGGCAGATACCAAAGTCTGGCGCCGGCGGCCTTGATCATCTGCCTGATGGCCGCCGACTTATGACTTCCCAGATTATCTATGACGACGATATCGCCGGGGTTCAGCACCGTGATGAGCTGCTGCTCGACATAGGCGCGGAAGCACTGGCCGTTGATCGGCCCGTCGAAGACGCAAGGTGCAGTCAGCCGGTCGCAGCGCAGCGCGCCGAGGAAGGTCAGCGTACGCCAGTGGCCGTATGGTGCCAAGCCGCGCAGGCGTTTGCCCTTCGGCCCCCAACCGCGCAGCGGCGCCATGTTGGTCTTGATCCAGGTTTCGTCGATGAAGACCAACTGCCGTGGGTCGAGACCGGACTGCCAGGAACGCCAGCGTTGTCGCCGTCGCGCGATGTCAGCGCGGGCTTGCTCAAGGGCCAACAGCGTTTTTTTTGAACCGC
>NZ_SADP02000955.1:0-305 GCF_004010375.2 Mesorhizobium sp. M2E.F.Ca.ET.209.01.1.1
CGCAGCTCGCCTTGCACCGTGCCGAGGAGCGACCTGCCGATCGGCGATGGGTCGGGGTCGCCGCGCCACGGTTCGACGTCGACGAGCCGGCCGTTCTCGGCGCGGACCTCGTACGTCCCCCAATGCATGGTGGTGAGTAGGGTTGCGGTTCCCATAGGACGCGTCATCCCGCTATGGCGATGACGGACAAGGCGCACGGCGCCCTGTCCCGATCTAGCCTGCAAGCGCCAACCCCTTTCGAGGCTGGCCCAGCGGCTTGCCTCATGCTCATCCTTTCGACGCCTTATCGAGGCAAAACTGCGACC
>NZ_SADP02000956.1:0-305 GCF_004010375.2 Mesorhizobium sp. M2E.F.Ca.ET.209.01.1.1
TGGCTGTCGGCGACGCCGAAAACGACCACGCTTTCCTGAGGGCTTCCGGCTGCAGCGTCGCTGTGGCCAACGCGCTGCCCGCCGTCAAGGAAACCGCGGATCTTGTCACCAGGGAGGCGCGCGGCAAAGGCGTCGAGGAAGTGATCCGCAAGCTGGTCAAGCACGACCACCTGATTGCCAGGAAGCGCTCGCGCGGTGTGCTGCTCGGGACTTCGCGCGGCAAGGAGATTTACCTGTCGCCGACAGAGACGGTGCTGATTGCCGGCAGCTCGGGCATCGGCAAATCGACCCTGGCCACGGCACTC
>NZ_SADP02000957.1:0-305 GCF_004010375.2 Mesorhizobium sp. M2E.F.Ca.ET.209.01.1.1
CGCGTTCAATCCGCAGGTGCCGCTCTGATGTTTACCGGCCAGACCCTGCTCTATTTCATCTATGTGCTGGCGGCGGCATCCGTCATTCTCGCGGCTGAAACGTTCTACGTTTCCTATGCGAAGGGCCGCTCGCGGGCCGGCACGATCAACCGGCGGCTTAAGCGCCTGGCCGAAGAGGGGCCGGCCGAGCAGACCCTGCAGGGGCTGCTGCGCGAACGTGGACTGACTGACTCCGGTGACTACGTCTTTGGCGCGGTCGGGCTGAACAGGCTTTACACGCAGTCCGGAATCACTGGAAATCCGCT
>NZ_SADP02000958.1:0-305 GCF_004010375.2 Mesorhizobium sp. M2E.F.Ca.ET.209.01.1.1
AGGCCGCGGCGACCAAGGTGACAAAATCAACGGCCAAACGCGCCAAGCGCGGCGGAAAATCCATCGATCTTACCACAACGGCCTCGATTCATCCCGGCAAGATCGCTGTGGCGACCCCCGCTGCCGCCGGCGACGGCCAGTATTCGGCGATCATTGCCCGCTATGCCGCGAGCTATGGCGTGCCGGTGTCGCTGGCCACGGCCGTCATCAAGATCGAAAGCAACTTTCGGCCGAACATGGTCGGCGGCGCCGGCGAGATCGGCCTGATGCAGATCAAGCCGGCCACGGCCCGCATGATGGGTTAC
>NZ_SADP02000959.1:0-305 GCF_004010375.2 Mesorhizobium sp. M2E.F.Ca.ET.209.01.1.1
CGCCGTGCCGGCTGATCGTGAAATGGTGCGGCAATTTCCATGTCACCGAGATCGGCCATTCGCCGCTCGACGTGGTGGCTTGGCACGGCAACTACGCCCCCTACAAATATGATCTGGCGACGTTTTCGCCGGTCGGCGCGCTGCTGTTCGACCATCCCGATCCATCGATCTTCACCGTGCTGACGGCGCCGAGCGGCGAGGAGGGCACCGCCAATATCGATTTCGTCATCTTCCCGCCGCGCTGGCTGGTGGCGGAAGATACGTTTCGGCCGCCCTGGTATCACCGCAACATCATGAGCGAGTTC
>NZ_SADP02000960.1:0-305 GCF_004010375.2 Mesorhizobium sp. M2E.F.Ca.ET.209.01.1.1
GCAGGTTGGGATTGCTGGATGGTGCCGGGAACGCATCGCTGAACATGCCGGGCACCGCAACGGCGTTGGCCAGGTCGCCGTCTACGCATAGCAGCTGCACCTGCTCGCCGATGCTGGGCGGACACCACACGCGCACGTTGCCAGCAGCGGGTGTCAGCCAGGGAATGAAGTCGGTCTGCAACTCACCGCTGCGTACGCGGCAACGCGCAGCGGCATGATCGATGTCCGTCACCACGCCGTCGCGCATCAGGTTGCTTACTTTTTGGGGCAGGCCGCAATCCATGGAGCCATGCTCGCGGCCCCAG
>NZ_SADP02000961.1:0-305 GCF_004010375.2 Mesorhizobium sp. M2E.F.Ca.ET.209.01.1.1
GCCACGGGCGACTTCGACAATTTCACCCTCGGCGAAAAGGACGACGACGCGCTGGAATTCGTCCAGGCCGGCGGCGGGCAGGCAAACGACATCGTCTGGATCGCCGATTCCGACGGCGCGCTGCTGATCGGCACCTCGGGCGGCATCAGGGCGCTGTCCGGTTCCGGCATCGATGAGGCGCTGACGCCGTCCTCCTTCAAGAACCGCCGCTCGCGCACCTTCGGCTGCGCCCGCATCCGCCCCGTCGATGCCGGCCAGTCTTTCCTTTACGTGACGCGCTCGCGCCGGGCGATCGCCGAGCTCAC
>NZ_SADP02000962.1:0-305 GCF_004010375.2 Mesorhizobium sp. M2E.F.Ca.ET.209.01.1.1
CTTGACTAACCGACCAGCACCTGTCGCAGTCGCTGGCGGCCATAGAAGGCGGCACGCACGCGCTTCGCGAAAAACCGCTCGCTCTGGAGCCGAAAGACGCGAAATCGATCGTTGAGGCGGCCGAACGCAAAGGCGTGGTACTCGCTACCAACCACCATCTGCGCAACATGGAGAGCCACCGAGCGATAAAGCGACTTCTGCGCGAGGGAGCGATAGGAAAGATCAACTCGATCCGCATTTTCCACGCAGGATCGTTACCCCAGAGCCTAAAGACTTGGAGACTTTTCGAGAAGGCTGCGGGCACC
>NZ_SADP02000963.1:0-305 GCF_004010375.2 Mesorhizobium sp. M2E.F.Ca.ET.209.01.1.1
AAGGTGGCGAGCCAAGCGCTGCTGCGCGCGCAGGGCATGCAGGCGGCGGCCGCTGAAAGCGCCAGGGGGCAGCTGCAGGTGGTGGTGCACCAGCGCTACAATCCCGAAGGCATCTCGCAATACAACATCGTGCCTGGCCTGCTCGGCGTGATCCTGCAGATGACCATGGTGATGATGACCGCCATGGCGCTGACCCGTGAGACCGAACGCGGCACGATGGAAAACCTTTTGGCGATGCCTTCCAGCCCGGCCGAGATCATGCTCGGCAAGGTGCTGCCCTTCCTAGATCGGAAGAGCACAAGTCT
>NZ_SADP02000964.1:0-305 GCF_004010375.2 Mesorhizobium sp. M2E.F.Ca.ET.209.01.1.1
CCGAAGATCGTGAAAACAGGAAAGATGAGCGGATTCCCACAGACCGCCCCGTAGTAGGTCGGAGCAATGATCCAAAGGATCGCGAACATGACGATCGGGAAGAGTGAGATTACCCATGCCGAGAAGCGGCCCTCGGCGGAGAGCGCCTTGATCTTCATTCTGAGCTTTTGCCGCTCGCGCAGCACGCCTGACAGGTTCGCCAGTATCTCAGTGAGATTACCGCCGGTCTTGGACTGAATGGAAAGCGACACCGAAAGAAGGTGCAAGCCCTCGAAGCCCACCCGCTCCGACAGCTTTCGTACGGC
>NZ_SADP02000094.1:0-582 GCF_004010375.2 Mesorhizobium sp. M2E.F.Ca.ET.209.01.1.1
TCTAGAATGAGCGCACCGGGAATGGTGCCCCTAAATCTTGTCGACGCCTGCGGCTGATAAATCAGCTTGGTGAGGACATCGGAAGCCTCATGCCGCCTACTCTTCCGCTCGCGCCGCCTTACGCAAATCCCCGATAGTTCGATTCCAAAAGCGCACCAGTTCAAAATGCTCTTACCTGGTCACCCAGATCTTGTTATCCAGACTGACTGGATCACCTCCAACGATGACAGGTGTAATCTCAAACAATTCCATACCTTTGGGGCGCGAATATCCATTTTGATCGCTCATATTCATTCCGCCAACCAAGAAAATAGACCGGCAAGGTCACGCGCTATTGTCTCAGCGGATTCCCGATCCATACCTATGAATGGGACACGTACGATTGGCATGGCTGGATCTTCAGTGTCAAAGCCATAGCCTTCACCTCCGCCGCTCGAGGCGAACAAGAGGATGCCTGGCGCATATTTTTCGACTTCATATTCTCGGTTGAAATCGGCCAATTCTTCAGCCTTAAAGAAAACAATGTAGTTATCGTGAACAAAACCTTCGCCCCCATTATGCTCTTTGAGGAAGTCGGTGTAG
>NZ_SADP02000965.1:0-305 GCF_004010375.2 Mesorhizobium sp. M2E.F.Ca.ET.209.01.1.1
CGGCACGGTCCTTGGCCAGCGAGCGGATGATGCCGGAGATCATGCCGACATCCTCGTGCCCCATGCCGGCCATCGGCTCGTCGAGCAGAAGCACCTTCGGGTCGAGCGCCAATGTGGTGGCGATCTCCAGCACGCGCTTGCGGCCATAGGAAAGATCGCCGGCCAGACGATGCGCTGCATCTTCCAGCCCGACGATGGCGAGCAGCTCGCGCGCCCTTGGCGTCAACGCGTTGAGCGCCGAGACCGGGCGCCAGAACTGGTAGCCCAGCCCGCCTGGACGCTGCAGCGCGACGCGCACATTGTCG
>NZ_SADP02000966.1:0-305 GCF_004010375.2 Mesorhizobium sp. M2E.F.Ca.ET.209.01.1.1
ACAGGCCGAGCCAGACCAGTTCGCGCCGTTCCGCCAGTGGCGGCGTATTTTCAGGCGAGGTCGAGCCGTAGACGGCAACGATCGGCGTGCCGACGGCGGCCGCGACATGCATGAGCCCGCTGTCGTTGGAGACCGCGAGCCGGGCGGCCGCGATCAGGTCGATGGCGTCCTCCAGCCGCGTCTGGCCGGCGAGGTCGACGACGCCGGGGGCCAATGCGGCGATTTCGGCCGTCACGTCGCGGTCGTTCTTCGAGCCGAACAGGGCGACCTCCAGTCCCTTGCCCATGAATTCGCGGGCAAGGCCG
>NZ_SADP02000967.1:0-305 GCF_004010375.2 Mesorhizobium sp. M2E.F.Ca.ET.209.01.1.1
AGCGCCAGCCCGATCGCCGACCATACGGCGAGATAGATGTAGGTGCGCAAGCGGAAGATCTTGCCCAGATGGAAATGCGCCAGCCCGTCGACAAAGGCGCCGCTCGCGGTCCTGACGAGCGCCGGATCCACAGGCCCGCTGCCGCCCGCCGTCGCCAGCGCCATGTTGGCGTTGTAGTCGGACAAGGTCGCGTAGGAGATCAGCCCGCGCTCCCGGCCAAGCTTGTCCATCACGCCATCGCAGGCGTCGATGCAGAGCGCGCAGGTGATGCACTCCAGCTGCTGCCCATCGCGAATGTCGATTCC
>NZ_SADP02000968.1:0-305 GCF_004010375.2 Mesorhizobium sp. M2E.F.Ca.ET.209.01.1.1
GTCGCCACCTTCTGGGGCACGATGGCGTCGCCGGAAATTCCGAAGCTGGCCATCGCCACGCTGGCCACCGGCTCCACGGCGGTGTTGCTGCTGGCGTTGCTGATGCTGGCGATGGATGTGGGCCTGCTCGCGTCCCGCCTGCTGCGCTGGCCTCGTGCGGTCGCCGCATTGCGCACGCGGCGCTTGCGGCCGGCGGCTGGCGTGCTGGCCCTGCTGGTCAGTGGTTATGGTGTCAGGAGAACTGGAAACATCGCGAACGAGCCATGCCTGTTTCGACGAAACAAATGTCGTCGGCTGCAGGCTTT
>NZ_SADP02000969.1:0-304 GCF_004010375.2 Mesorhizobium sp. M2E.F.Ca.ET.209.01.1.1
CTCGTTGCTCGCCTCCGGTGCGCCGATCGCGGCGATGAACACCATCCGCAAGCATGTCTCGACCATCAAGGGCGGGCGCCTTGCCGCCGCGGCGCATCCGGCGCGCGTGGTGTCGCTGGTCGTCTCCGATATCCCCGGCGACAATCCGGCATTGGTCGCCTCGGGGCCGACCGTTCCCGACACTGGCAGCCGCGAGGACGCACTGGCTTCGATAGCCGCCTATGGCATGAAGCTGCCGGCCTCGGTGATGGCGCACATCAATTCGCCGGCCGCCGACGCGCCGCGTCCTAACGATTTGCGCTTT
>NZ_SADP02000970.1:0-304 GCF_004010375.2 Mesorhizobium sp. M2E.F.Ca.ET.209.01.1.1
CTGCGCCGGCGCGGCGCTTCTGGCAACCGGCTGCCAGAAGCAGCAGGCGGCGGACAAGAAACTGCCGGTGTTGGTGACCACGCAGAAGGTCGCCCTCGCGGACTATGCGCCTCGGACCTCGCTGACCGGCGTGATCGCGGCCCGCACGCTCAACAATCTATCGTTCCGGGTCGGCGGTCGCGTCGCCGAGCGGCTGGTCGATGTCGGCCAGCATGTCGACCAGGGCGCGGTGCTTGCGCGCATCGATCCGCAGGAACAGCAATCGGATCTGCGCTCGGCGCAGGCCGACCTTGATGCCGCACGG
>NZ_SADP02000971.1:0-304 GCF_004010375.2 Mesorhizobium sp. M2E.F.Ca.ET.209.01.1.1
CGACGGTGATGAATTCACTTTGCACCGGCTTCAGTTCGTTCATGGTTTCCCGCTCTTGCCCGCAACCGCCCTGGAACGCCGCACGTTGCCGTTCGGCGACGCTCTAACATGTCTTTGTGACGCATGATCGTCACGGAATCGCTCCGTGCCAAGCCGCATGCGCTTAACCGGCTCAACTTATCCTCTGCCAGCCTTTTGCGACAGTTTGATTTCATCGATCTTGCAAACTGGCCTGTTATGCTCCAGATGCAGGCTGGTCAAACCCACTGGCCGAACCCAATTGGAGACGACGATGGCAGGCGGT
>NZ_SADP02000972.1:0-304 GCF_004010375.2 Mesorhizobium sp. M2E.F.Ca.ET.209.01.1.1
CCGCACGGTGACTTCGATGGCGATGCGCGAGATCAAGGGCGACATCTCGTTCGCCGAGGCGGCAGGGCGTGTCGTGAGAGGCGCGCACGACAAATGAACTGTGGACGCCGGCCGCGCGGGCACCGCGTCGAGCAGCTGACTATTTCTGGGATGGTCGAGAACAGCGGTTCAACCCGTCTATAGTCCCGCCCGGGTTTCGCGGGTGACTGGTATCATGTCGATCAAAACAGGTTCGGAGCCTGCCGGGCGAGTGTCGGCAGGACGCTTCGGTTTCGCCTTCATGGCCAATGCCCGCATCGGGCGC
>NZ_SADP02000973.1:0-304 GCF_004010375.2 Mesorhizobium sp. M2E.F.Ca.ET.209.01.1.1
GATCTCAAGGGCGGCTTCTCGCTCGGCGGCGGCGTCGGCTACAAGATCAATGAACACTTCCGCACCGACCTGACCGCCGATTATTGGTTCAAGTCGAACTTCAACGGCGCCACCTCGGATCTCACCACGACCTCGACCGAAGTGTCGAAGATGAGCGCCTTGCTGGTGCTGGCCAATGCGTATGTCGATATTGGCACCTGGCATGGCATCACGCCCTATGTCGGCGCCGGCATCGGCGGTGCGCGCGTCAAGTGGGATACTGTCTACGATCCGAACACGACCGAGTCCAACCCCGGAACATCCA
>NZ_SADP02000974.1:0-273 GCF_004010375.2 Mesorhizobium sp. M2E.F.Ca.ET.209.01.1.1
AAGGCCGACAGCCTGCCGGCCGAGCTATCAGGCGGCCAACAGCAGCGCGTCGGCATTGCGCGTGCCGTCGCCATGGAGCCGAAAATCCTGCTGCTCGACGAGATCACCTCGGCGCTCGATCCGGAGCTCGTCGGCGAGGTGCTGGCGGTGGTGCGCAGCCTGGCCGAGGACGGCATGACCATGGTGATGGTGACGCACGAGATGGCCTTCGCCCGCGATGCCTCCAGCCGCATCGTCTTCATGGCCGACGGCGGCGTCTCGGCGGTCATAAGT
>NZ_SADP02000095.1:0-581 GCF_004010375.2 Mesorhizobium sp. M2E.F.Ca.ET.209.01.1.1
ACCGACAACGTCCTAAGCGCGGAACGAAATGGAGCCTGCAGTCAAGGTCTCTCTGTTCGTCAGCATGCCCTTGCTGCGTGACGTTGGTCAAGTCGTCGAACCAGGCGGCTTCCACCGGCAAGGGAAAAGGTCTCGTCCATAGCAAACACAGGGTCCGCACGAAGGCGGGCCCTCACCGTCCTCAACACGAGCTTCTGATCCAGGCGGAAGACCCGAACATTATCTACAGGGTCATCGAATCGATGCCCTCACGGCCCTAGCTGACAGAGGTTCTTCCACCTGGCACCCGCCCTTCAACGAAGGGCCGGTAGTCGGAACCACCTTTGACGACAGCGTGCACGACGCGGGCCATCTTGGCGGTAATAGCGGTCATTGCCTTGCGGCGTAGATCGGGATTGTCGCGATCCCGCGCAATGTAGCGTTCGAACTTATGACGGAAGCCATTCTCCCGCTGGCGGATGGCGACTTGTCCGGCGATCCACAGGGTGCGGCGCAGCCGAGCATTGCCGAATTTGGAAAGGCGGGTCTGGCCCCGATATTGGCCTGACTGCTGTGTCGAGAGGTTCAGCCCGCAGAACTTT
>NZ_SADP02000975.1:0-304 GCF_004010375.2 Mesorhizobium sp. M2E.F.Ca.ET.209.01.1.1
ACCAATTGTGTTTGCCAATGGTTAATCATGAGGCGGCACGCCCGCTAGTCGCGTGCAGGTGGCCGTGGGCGCGGTTCCTCATTTTGAATCAGCATATTGGCTCGACCGGGAAGAGATTCCACATGCCACGGCGAGCTGTTCTCGGGCGCGCCATCAAAAAGCTTGATATCGAGGAATGCCGGGAAGTGCCCTCGTGAGGCACTGGGATGCGCAGCCCCGGAGAACTACCCGAATGAAGAAGGTTCAGAACGATTCAAATCTTCAGGTTGCAATGAGATTGTTGCCCAAATCCGCTCGGGCTGCA
>NZ_SADP02000976.1:0-304 GCF_004010375.2 Mesorhizobium sp. M2E.F.Ca.ET.209.01.1.1
GACTACGCCAAGACGCAGCCGAACGTGACCTTCATAAACGGTACGTCGGCCGCGCAGGACACCACTTTGCGCAATCCGGCGGAAAACTTCTTCCGTTTCTCCACCGACGGCGCGCAGTGGATGGCCGGCCTTGGCACCTATGCCTTCAAGGACAAGGGCTACAAGAAGGTCGCCACCGTCGCCGAGGACTATTCCTTCCCCTACACGCAGGTGTTCGGCTTCATGGCCGAGTTCTGCAAGGCCGGCGGCCATGTGCCGTCGAAGTCGTGGGTGCCGATCGGCAACAAGGATTTTTCGTCGGTCA
>NZ_SADP02000977.1:0-304 GCF_004010375.2 Mesorhizobium sp. M2E.F.Ca.ET.209.01.1.1
CGCCGGAGGCCGGGCCTATGGCTATCGACCTATCTTGGGTCGCCCTGGCGAACTTGAAGTCGTCGAACGGGAGGCGGAAGTTGTCCGGCGCATTTTTGACGCCTACTCTGCCGGTCGAACCCCACGAGACCTAGCTGGCGACCTCAATCGCGATGGGATAGCGCCGTCCCGAGGGACACGCTGTAATGGCTCCACCATCAACGTAAATGCCCAACGAGGGGTGGGTCTGCTCTTTAACGAACTTTACGTTGGTCGGATCATTTGGAACAAGGTCCGAATGGTGAAGAACCCCGATACTGGCAAG
>NZ_SADP02000978.1:0-304 GCF_004010375.2 Mesorhizobium sp. M2E.F.Ca.ET.209.01.1.1
GCTGGATAAGGGGTTCGTTTGCGGGTGTCAAGCGCGGCATGTGAGCATAACAGCAAACTAGAGAAGGTTTTTTGACAAGTCCGACGGCGCCGCGGAAATCCGCCTGGCGACTGGCCGCCCGGTTGCTCATTGGGCCTTGCGAATAGAGCCCTAACTGCTTAAAGGTCCGGCCCGGAGCGGGCGATTAGCTCAGTTGGTAGAGCGCTTCGTTTACACCGAAGATGTCGGCGGTTCGAGCCCGTCATCGCCCACCATCCCAGCCATCTTGAAGCAGTCACCCTGAAGCGAATCTCGCCGTTCGCCG
>NZ_SADP02000979.1:0-304 GCF_004010375.2 Mesorhizobium sp. M2E.F.Ca.ET.209.01.1.1
GCCGAGGCCTATGCCAAGGCCTACCCCGACGTCCGGTCCGGCGGCTATCTCGGTGCTGTGTCGACGGTGCTCGCCCGCGACATGGCGGGGCGATGCGTCGGCGGCAGGGCCACCCTGTTCTAGATCGCCGAGGCCTCGCTGCTGCCGGGCGGCATCTTCCGCCGGGACCCGGCTTCGGGTCCGTTGGGCGCCAGGCTCGACGAGAATATGCCAAACGCCCAGATCAATGCTCCGGTCCTGATTGCGCAGGGTACCGAAGAAGACCTGGTGCCCGCCCGCATCCAGCGGGCATATGTCGCGCAGC
>NZ_SADP02000980.1:0-303 GCF_004010375.2 Mesorhizobium sp. M2E.F.Ca.ET.209.01.1.1
CCTCACGCTCGTACTTTCATGCCGCGTCATGGTGGTCTCCTGCTGTTGCGCACGTGGCGCATGCCCTGGAGACCAGCGGACTGAGCTGTTTATTCCCGGCAACCAGCTTTTTTTGTTCAAGCCTGGCGTGATCGGTTTGTTGAGCGGCCTCACAGCACCTGCAGCGCAAGCCCCGCCAGCGCCGATCCGGCCAGCGTCGGCAGCATGCCCGCCTTCAGCCTGAATATGGCAACCATCGCCGCCGCCGACAGCAGCGCGGCGCGCCAGTCGAGCGAGGACAGGACCGGAACCTCGACGCCCCAG
>NZ_SADP02000981.1:0-303 GCF_004010375.2 Mesorhizobium sp. M2E.F.Ca.ET.209.01.1.1
GGTGATACCATCCGCTTCGTGCTATCGAATTGAATTGCAAGGCGTGGAAACCGGACCGGATCGAAATGAATTCTGCCGGATGGATGCACCTCGGGATCGTGTTGCTGGCTTTCGTCGGCGCGGTCGTCATTTTTCTTCGGCGCACGATTTTTCCGACGCCAAGGCAAGGTACCCACAATTCCGAAAGTTGGTACGGCGGCGGTGGTGGCTACGAGGGCCACAGTGGACACGATGGCGGTGGGCACGCCGGTCACGGTGGCGGAGACAGCTAAGCTCATTGCCCGACCTCCAGTGAGAATTGCC
>NZ_SADP02000982.1:0-303 GCF_004010375.2 Mesorhizobium sp. M2E.F.Ca.ET.209.01.1.1
AACTCGGCCCGCGCCATCGGCCTTGCCGACACTGTCGGCTCGATCGAGATCGGAAAGTCCGCCGATCTCATCGTGCTCGACCGCAACGTGCTGGAGACGCCGGCCGAGGACCTCGCCGACACAAAAGTGCTGACGACGTATTTCGAGGGGAGGGTGGTCTATGAGCGCGCCTGATCCATCAAGCGACGCCAGGATACCGGTGACGGTGCTTACCGGCTTCCTCGGCAGCGGCAAGACGACGGTGCTCAACCACCTGCTGCGCCAGCCGTCGCTTGCCGGCGCTGCCGTCATCGTCAACGAATT
>NZ_SADP02000983.1:0-303 GCF_004010375.2 Mesorhizobium sp. M2E.F.Ca.ET.209.01.1.1
CGGCAGTGGGCATGTCCGGGGCATCGCCGACGCAATCGGCGGGCCCGCCCGCGGGGCGATTCAGCCGCCATGCGGGCGCGCATGCCAGACATGCCGATCAGCGACATACCGGCCAGGGAAAGGCCGATCATCAAGGCGAGCAGCCGAAGGGCAAGACGCGCAAGCGCCGCAAGCGCAGGCGCGGCCGCAAGGTGTTTGCGCGCGACGAGAACGGCGCCGCGCCGCCATCCGCGCCGGTTGCCATCTCCGCAA
This sequence comes from Mesorhizobium sp. M2E.F.Ca.ET.209.01.1.1, assembly GCF_004010375.2. Classification (NCBI taxonomy): domain Bacteria; kingdom Pseudomonadati; phylum Pseudomonadota; class Alphaproteobacteria; order Hyphomicrobiales; family Phyllobacteriaceae; genus Mesorhizobium; species Mesorhizobium sp. M2E.F.Ca.ET.209.01.1.1. Next base: position 253 of record NZ_SADP02000983.1, read on the forward strand.
GCCAAGCCCAGGGCACGCCAGCGCGGAGTGAGCCAAGCCCGCCGATCCAGG
>NZ_SADP02000984.1:0-303 GCF_004010375.2 Mesorhizobium sp. M2E.F.Ca.ET.209.01.1.1
GGCGTGTCGTGCTGCCGGCGGAATATGAAGGCGTCGCCCACGAAGTGCTGGTTCGGCCAGAGCAAGTACGCGTGCGGGAAATCCCGCCTTCATATGGGACAGTGGCACGCCGGGTGGTGGTTCGGGAAGGCTCGACCAGCTGGCGGCGGGTGCAAATCCCGCGGCACTGCCAGGATTAGGCGGCTTTTCGCCCGGAGATCGTGGTCGGCCGGGTGGCGCTGTCGCGCGTCCCGGCCGGATGAATTGCTGGCTTAGGCCAGATCGATGTCGAGAATGGCCATCGAGAAATTATAGTCGCCGTCG
>NZ_SADP02000096.1:0-580 GCF_004010375.2 Mesorhizobium sp. M2E.F.Ca.ET.209.01.1.1
TCGAAGCGGGCACCGTCTGGGTCAACCGCTACAGCCGCTCGCGCGACCACATCCTGCCGACCGGCGGCTACAAGCGCTCGGGCATCGGCAAGGACCTCGGCCGCGAGGCCTATCTCGCCAATCGCAGGACCAAGAGCGTCCTGATCAGCCTCTAGAGAGATGCCGATGAAGTCCTATTCGATCGCCCTGATCCCCGGTGACGGCATCGGCCGCGACGTGACCGCCGCCGCCTGGACGGTGCTGGAAACGGTGGCCCATCACTCCGGCTTTGCCGTGACCGGAACCGAGTTTCCATGGTCCTGCAAATTCTACAAAGAGACCGGCCGCATGATGTCGGAGGACGGCATCGAGACCTTGCGCGGCTTCGACGCCATTCTCCTCGGCGCCGTGGGATGGCCGGCCGAGGTGCCGGATTCGGTTTCGCTGCACGGCCTGCTGCTGCCGATCCGCAAGGCATTCGTGCAATACGCCAACACCCGGCCGCACCGCCTGTTGCCGGGCGTCACGGGACCGCTGCGGGCGGAAAGCTTCGACATCCTGTGCATCCGTGAGAACACCGAAGGAGAATATTCGGGCGCCG
>NZ_SADP02000985.1:0-303 GCF_004010375.2 Mesorhizobium sp. M2E.F.Ca.ET.209.01.1.1
GCAGGTCGAGCGCACCGGGCTGATCCTGGAGGGCTTCGTCGCCTTCCAGCGCGAGGTCAGCGTGGTGGCCGTGCGTGGCCGCGATGGCAGCTTCGAGGCCTGGCCGATCACCGGCAACTGGCATGTCGATGGCGTGCTGTCGGCCAGCGTGGCGCCGGCGGTGCTGTCCGACGCCGAGCAGCAGGCGGCCATCGGCTACGCGCGCCGTGTCGCCGAGCACCTGCAGTACGTCGGCGTGTTCGCGCTGGAGCTGTTCTGCCGCGATGGCGAGCTGTTGGCCAGATCGGAAGAGCTCGTGTAGGG
>NZ_SADP02000986.1:0-303 GCF_004010375.2 Mesorhizobium sp. M2E.F.Ca.ET.209.01.1.1
CTGGTCCTCGCTGCCTGGCGGCTCTGGCTGCGGGAGACGCGCGGCGTTCCGCCAGTTTCTGGCATCGAGCATCCGGCGCTGCGGCTGCTCGCCAGGCTGACGCATCTCGTCATCTACGCGCTGATCTTCATCGTGCCGCTTTCCGGCGCCGCGGCGTGGTTCCTGCAGGTGCCGGGCGCAGGCCTGGTGCATGTCCTCGGCAAGAATGTGCTGCTCTATGTGGTGCTGCTCCACATCGCCGGTGCGCTCGTCCAGCATTTTGTCCTCAAGTCGAATGTGCTCAGGCAGATGCTGGCCTTCCGC
>NZ_SADP02000987.1:0-303 GCF_004010375.2 Mesorhizobium sp. M2E.F.Ca.ET.209.01.1.1
CCTGTCCACGCGCCTGCGCGACGTCGGCCTGGACCTGGGCAGCATCGGCCTGATCAGCCTGGCCAGCTTCTTCTACCTGCTCAAGTTCCTGTGGGCGCCGCTGCTGGATCGCTACGCCTTCCCGCTGCTGGGGCGGCTCGGCCGCCGCCGCTCCTGGCTGCTGGTGTCGCAGGTGCTGGTGCTGGTCGGGCTGGTCGCGCTGGCCTTCGTGCGGCCCGAACAGGGCGGGTGGCCGCTGGTGATGTGGGTGCTGGTGGCGTCGTTCGCCGGCGCCACCCAGGATTCCGCCGTCGATGCCTACCG
>NZ_SADP02000988.1:0-303 GCF_004010375.2 Mesorhizobium sp. M2E.F.Ca.ET.209.01.1.1
CGGCGAAGCCGACGGTTCCCGCAATTGTTTCTGCTTCAGTGGCTTGCGATCCCCGTCGTTTTTATCCTGGACACGATCTGGATCGCATCAATTCTGGGGGTCCCGGTGAACCAGGTGCTCGCAGGCGATGCACTGGCGGCACCCGTGGCCTCGTTTGCGGGAACCGGACTCTGGGTTGCGTATCTCTATAAGTCTATGAGGGTGAGGAATACGTTCACCAGGACGAACGTGTCGGCCCAAATCTCGAGCGCCTCGTAAGGGTGGCCGCAATCGCGCTCGCAAGTCTTTGGCTCTCGGGGTAAT
>NZ_SADP02000989.1:0-303 GCF_004010375.2 Mesorhizobium sp. M2E.F.Ca.ET.209.01.1.1
GTCGGTGCAGGGCGGGCAACGCATCGGCGGGCATCGCGGCCGCTTGCTCGAGATCGAGGCCGTCGGGCACTGGGGCGGCGTGGCGGGCTTTCAGTCGCGCATACTCAGCATAGAAGCCGTTCTTGGCGATGTCGGGATCGTAGCCGTAAACCTTGTCGCCTTCGCGAAAGCTCTTCACTCGCTCTCCAGTCGCAATGACCGTGCCCGCGCCGTCCACCCCGAGAACAAATGGAAAGGAAGGCCTGTCTTCCTTCGTCGCTTCGAAATACTCACCTTCCCGAAGTGATGGATCCCACGGCCCGA
>NZ_SADP02000990.1:0-303 GCF_004010375.2 Mesorhizobium sp. M2E.F.Ca.ET.209.01.1.1
CGAGAGGCTAGAGTCTGGTGATCCGCACGGCTGCGTCAGGCCGCTGGAACAGCTCCGGCCGCAGGCTGAGGCCAAGGCCCGGCCCTTCGAGCGGCGCGACATGACCGTCCTGGACCGGCGGGATGTCGGCGACGATCTCGGTGTACCAGCCGGTGAAGTAGGCGCGTACCGCTTCCTGGTAATTGACGTTCGGCAAGGTCGCCGACAAGGCGCAGCTCGCCGCGTAAACGATCGGCCCGGTGCAGTCGTGCAAGGTGACAGGCAGTTCGCTGGCTTCGGCCATGTTGGCGATCTTGCGCGCCT
>NZ_SADP02000991.1:0-303 GCF_004010375.2 Mesorhizobium sp. M2E.F.Ca.ET.209.01.1.1
CTTCCCGCACGCTCAAATCCACCGGTTAGCCTGCCAGGCCAGGCGCGCGGACGCCGCATTGTGATAGCGGCCGAGAATATATCGAATACCGCCGCGGCATTCATCCACCGCATTGCCGAACGAGCCGATGCCGTCCGGATTCAATTCATATTGCGACGGCAGCAATTGAAAAAGACCACGCGCGCCTGAACGCGGATTGCGCAGATTCACCGTGCCGCCCAACTCCTGCGCCATCAGCCCCAGCAGGTCGTTGAACTGCGTGAGCGGCACGCGCACAATGAGCATGGATTAAAGAATTGCATG
>NZ_SADP02000992.1:0-303 GCF_004010375.2 Mesorhizobium sp. M2E.F.Ca.ET.209.01.1.1
ATCAGCTTGTGCGACTTGGCAAGATCGGCCAAGGCAGCGGCGCTGTCGGGAAAGCCTTTCCAAACGCTGGCTGAATCGCGCAGGCGGACACCGTATTTCTCCTCGGCCGGCAGGCCGAGCCGTGGGGCGATGACCATGTAGACGCGCACGAGATCGTCCGGGAACAACCCGACGCCGGGCATGTAACGGGCGTGCCGATAGAGCGCCAGCGCTTCCTCTCCGTCGATGGCCACGCCGGCCTCGGCGGCAATGCCGGCCAGGCAGGCCGTGATACCGCCTTCGAAGTCGATCACCGTGCCGACC
>NZ_SADP02000993.1:0-272 GCF_004010375.2 Mesorhizobium sp. M2E.F.Ca.ET.209.01.1.1
TAGCGATCGGCGATCGGCCGGCGCTGCTGGAACTGGCCCGCGGCGCGGAAGCGCCAGAGATAGCTGGGCAGGATCGTTGCGATCGCCTGCGGCTGGATGCCGAGGCCAGTGATCGTCCTGCTGTCCTTTTCGGCGGCTTCGGAGACGACGTTGTGCGCGCGCAGCTGCAGCACCTGGTCCTTGGTCAGCAACGGATTGGGCAGCAACTGAAGGATCGATGCCTGCAGGTTCGCCACCCACCAAGGCACAGGCACCAGAAGCCGCCTGCGGTC
>NZ_SADP02000994.1:0-302 GCF_004010375.2 Mesorhizobium sp. M2E.F.Ca.ET.209.01.1.1
GACCGCGCTGAGGAACTCCGCCACGATACCGTCGCCAGTGTTCTTTACGACGCGGCCGTCATGCCGATGAACGTAGCCTGGGAGCTCGTCGTGCATCAGCGCTCGGACGCGGGTAAACGTGCCTTCCTCGTCTTCCGCCATTTGTTGCGAATAGCCGACCACGTCCGCGACCACGATCGCAGTCAGCCGTCGCTTCAGGGTGCCGTTGCTTGCGATCAATCTAGGCTTTGGGGTCAATCCATACCTCGGGTCGAACGTACGAACCTACTTTAGCACATTTGCATGATGCTATCGCGCACGGC
>NZ_SADP02000097.1:0-570 GCF_004010375.2 Mesorhizobium sp. M2E.F.Ca.ET.209.01.1.1
GTGAGGGGCACCGCCGTTCTTGGTGTGCCGAACATGGGGTCAGAGGACCCCGAGAACGAGGTGGAAGTTGGGCTTACCTCCGCCGGTGACTTCATTGTCGAAGGGAAACAGATTGCTGCGGTCGATGTCGTTCGGAATGGCGGGGCAATCACCTTATCGATGATCTCGGTGGAAGACTATCTGCTCGCCGGTTCCAAGGATGCGACCGGTGCCTCAATGGGCTTGAGCGACGACGAGAACATGCAATTCCAGGCGATGCAAAAGATGTTCTTAGGGGGAGCGCTGCACGGTCGGAAAAGGTTCGCGATCTATGACGTCGCCAACAGCCGACTGGCCTTCGCAGACGCTGACGGGCAGCGATTCAAGAACATAGCCGAAGCGCGCTGTATGGCTAACTGAACTACAGCTGCTCGGAATACTAGCCTGTCGTTGGGCTGCACAAGCCACGGCGGATCGCAAGGATGACCGTCGCCATTGACAAACGATGGCGTCCATTGGATCAGACTGCCCTCATCGGAAATACTCAATAACAGTGCGCCGAGCCACATCCACAGGACTATTCGATTTATA
>NZ_SADP02000009.1:0-272011 GCF_004010375.2 Mesorhizobium sp. M2E.F.Ca.ET.209.01.1.1
GGTGCGGGGTCTGCTTCGAACAGCCCCGTGCAACTGTTCAGGTTGATGGTTCACCGGTGGGAAGGGACCGGGCCATGCCACGGCCTGTCCGAAAGGACGACCAGGATCCACTCGGTCTCCTTCCCACTTCAACCATACACCGAAACCAACACACAGGATCCTCGGGTCTGCGCTGCGTCGCTTCGCTCCTTGCTCCGCCCGTGGATGACGAGGCTGAGGGGCCTCGGCCAATCACGAACGCTGGCGCGGAGGTTTCGAACCTGTGCGTGGGGACCTTAGCCAAACCGCCCGCGACGTTGCCGGCGCGGGCGTCGACGGCGATCCGGGAGCTATCATCAGCTCCAAAAACCAGGATGCCAACGGCCGTGATGCCAGAAGCCCGGGTGCCAGTGGCGCACATGCATCGGGCGAATGATCGCCCGGCCGTTCGGCACGCATCTGCCCCAGCGGTTCATGTGCCAGCCGGGACCGCAGCGCCAGCCGACGCTCTCGACCGGCAGCTGTGCAGCACTCGGCTTGACAAGCGGCATGGCCTGGGAGTCGGCGGCGGCCAGCATCAATGTGCCGGCGGCCAGAGCGATAGGCAGAAAGTATCTTGTGAACATGCGTTGTCTCCGTAATTCATCCCTACCGCCGTGAAACGGAGGAAAGGCTGAATTCCGTCGGAGCGGTGCGGATCACATCTTCGTTAGCCACGTTCGACGGTTCCGCTCTCGCGGCGGTTCGGCGCGCGGCGCCTTGCGATTGCGCCGTTGAAACAGCATGTCGCGGCCGTCGCCGGCACCAAATTGATCCATATCAAGGAGCAAGAACGTGCCCCGCTCTAGGTTGATAGTGGCCGATCGGCGGAGACCGGCTGAAGGCCGGTTGAAGACGGGAGTTCATGGCGATGATGATCCGCACGCTCTCCACTTTGGAATGCACGAAATTGCTGGCGGCAAACCGCACCGGACACCTGGCATGCGTTAAGGACGGACAACCCTATGTCGTGCCCCTCAACTACGCCTATGCCGACAGTCACCTCTACGCCTTCTCCCTAGTCGGCAAGAAAGTCGACTGGATGCGGGCCAATCCCCTGGTGTGCGTACAAGTGGCGGAACACACACAAGGCCGCGGGTGGAAAAGCGTGGTCGTCGACGGCCGCTATGAGGAACTGCCGGACCGGATCGGCCATAAGGTTCAGTGCGACCATGCGTGGTCAGTGTTGAGCAAGCATACCGACTGGTGGGAGCCCGGCGCGCTCAAGCCCGTCACGCCTCCCGCCTCGAGCAGCATGCCGCATATCTTTTTCCGGATTCTTGTCGAGCAGATTTCGGGACGGGAGGCGACTGAATAGCCAGGTCCGCGACGGCAACCCGAGCGTCTAACCGGACTATTCGCCAAGCGTCGCCACCGTCTTCAGCGCGCCGTCCAGCATGTCGCCCTTTTCATCCTTCAGCGCCGCCTCGCGCAGGCGGCGGATCCAGTCGGCGGCGTCGTCGCGGCCCTTGAGCATCGGCAGCGCCGAGAGCACGCGGTCGAATTTCGACTTGGCGCGGGCATGGGTGTCGCTGTAGCCCTTGATCAGGCGGCGGCAGTTCAGGATCTCGGTGGCCAAAGCGTAGTCCTGCCGCGCATGGCCGAGCGCCAATTCGTACCAGCGCTCGAGATGCTCGACTTCGACCTTGTGGCGCAGCAGGCGGCGGCGCCAGCGGCGCAGGCCGCCGATGAACCAGAGCATGGCGAAGCCGGTAAAGCTGTCGGTGCGGATGTGGCGGCCGCGATTGATGCGGCGGTCGAGGAAGGCGGCAAGTTTCGGCCGGCTCTCGATATAGCTGCCAAGGCCTGCCGGCATGGTGCCGCAGAATTCCTCGATGCGCGGGTGGAAATATTCGGTGACCTGCAGGACCGAGCCTTCCTTGACGCCGACCTCCTTGCGCACGCGCTTGTCGCGGGTCGAGCGCGTCTTGAGATCGGCGACGCGGATCATGTCGTCATAGCACATGGCGTTGGCGAGATGCTTCGCCGCGGCGATCGACAGCGCATAGCCCTGCTCCGCATCGTCCAGCGCGACAGCCTTGTCCAGCCGGTCGAGATACTCGCCGCCATAGGCGATGTCCTGGAAGTCGACGACCTTTTTCAGGCCGCGTTCGGCCACGTCGCGGAGCGGCTCCGGCAACGCCGCGACGCGGGCGGCAAGCCCTTGCCAACCCTTCAACAGCGTTTCAGGGCCGCTGACCTTCGCCGTCGACCTGGGTTCGGCAGCGGCAGGTTCCGCCGCCTTCTCGCCGGCCGGCACGGCCGCGATGCCGCGCGCGCGATCACAGGCGGCGCCGAAGGCGGCAAGGCTTGCCTTGACGCCACGACCGCCGGCGCCGATCGCCTGCTCGTAGCTTTCGCGGGTGAAGGGCAACGCGTCGGACCCAGCCAGCGCGCCGAGCAGGCTGGCCGAGATCATGGTGCCGTTGTCGGCGGCGATCTTTTCCATGTCGAAGGCGATGAAGCGCTTCGCCGCCGCTTGCGCGGTTGCGTGCACCTTTTCCGACGAGGCGCGGCCATCGCCCGGTTCGATCTTTTCCGAGACGGCGGCGATGCGATGCGAAGAGGTGATCAGCGTCGTGCGCTCGGGCGTGACGAAGCCGCGGATGATGGCGCGGCCGGCTTCCATCAGTTCGGCGGCGATCAGGATGTCGACGTCGCCCTGCGACGGCGACAGCGCGAAAACCGGCAGCCGGCCGGTGTCGCGGGCCATCTCGATGTAATAGATCGTTGCGCCGGTGCGCTGGGCGACGCCGGCGACGGAGGTCGACTGCGCGATGTAGCCGTTGCGCTCGGCGACGTCGGTGATCCAGTCGGCGAGCACGCCGCCGCCCTGGCCGCCGACGGCCAGCACGGCGAGCTTTATCACCCGCTCGTCATCTGAAGCGCCCGCCTTGGGGCGCAGCACTGCGTTGTGGTCAAGCATCGGCGAACATCAAACGGCGGCTCTCGCGGCGGCGCTGCAGCAGGCCGATCACGGCGCGGCGGGCGCCTTCGAGGAAACGGTCCCAGCGGCCGGGATTGTGGACGACATCGGCGCGGTAGAAGGACGGGCAGAGCACGGCGGCATCCGCCACCTCGCCGCAATTGCCGCAGCCGACGCAGTTCTGGTCGATCGAGGCGACAGGATCGTCGCGCAGCGGATCGTCGAGCGACTTGACCGACAGCGACGGACAGCCGGAGAGGCGCATGCAGGCGTGGTCGCCGGTGCAGATGTCCTCATCGACGCCGAATTTCGGCTTCACCACGCGCTCGCCGCCCTTGATCGCCTTGTCGACCAGCGGCTTCTCGCGGCGCTGGCGGTTGAGCATGCATTCGGACGAGGCGACGATGACCTTCGGCCCCTTCTCCTCGGTGGTCAGCGCATCGCGCAGCGCGGCGCGCATCTTGCCGACATCATAGGTGCGGTCGATGTGACGCAGCCATTTGACGCCCATGCCCTTCACCGCTTCATCGATGGGATGTTTTGTCGACTTGGTGCGGTTGTTGGCGCGCGACGACAGGATGTCCTGCCCGCCGGTGGCTGCCGAGTAAAAGTTGTCGACGATGACGATGACGCCGTCATTCTTGTTGAAGACGGCATTGCCGATCGAGGAGGTCAGGCCATTGTGCCAGAAGCCGCCGTCGCCGACGAAAGAGATCGACCGGCGTTTTGCTTCCGGCGAGTTGAAGGCGGAGGCCGAGGCCGGCCCCAGCCCGTAGCCCATGGTGGTGGCGCCGAGCTCGAAGGGCGGCATGATCGAGAACAGGTGGCAACCGATGTCGGAAGCGATGTGGTGCTTGCCGAGTTCCTGCTCGACCAGCTTGGTCGCGGCGAAGATCGGCCGCTCCGGGCAGCCGATGCAGAAGCCCGGCGGCCGGCCGGGAACGACATTGATGAGATCGGCGGTGTCGACGCCCTCGCCCAGCTTGTTCGGCGCGCGCACCTCGCCCGGCAAGAGATGCGGAGCGTTGGCGCGCAGGAAGGAGCCGATGCCGTCGAGCATGACCTGGCCGGTGTATTCGCCGGCCATCGGCAGATGCTCCTTGCCGACCAGCTTGGTGCCGCGCCCGGCCTTGTGCAGCATGGCTGCGAAAGCCTGCTCGATATAGTTGGGCTGGCCTTCCTCGACGACCAGCACGGCCTGCTTGCCTTCGCAGAAGGACAGGAACTCGTCGTCCACCAGCGGATAGACGGCGTTCAGCACGTAGAGGGGCACGTCGGTGTCGCCATAGGTGTCGGCAAGGCCGAGCCGCTGCAGCGCGCGGATGACGGAGTTGTACATGCCGCCCTGCATGACGATGCCGACCGAGCCGTGGTCCGGCCCGAACATCTCGTTGATCTTGCGGCTCTTGATGAAGTCGACCGCCGCCGGCCAACGCTTGGCGACCTTCTCCTTCTCATGCAGGAAGGAGGCGGGCGGCAGCACGATGCGGCCGGTGTCGCGGCGCGGCGCCGACAGCGCGTCGGCGACCGACATTGGCGGGCGCTTGTTGTCCTTGGCGATGAAGTGGCCATGCACGTGGCAGCAACGGATGCGCACCTGCAGCATCACGGGTGTGTTCGACGCCTCGGACAGTTCGAAGCCGTCCTCCACCGCCTTGACGATCGAGGGCAAGTTCGGGCGCGGGTCGAGCAGCCATACCTGGCTCTTCATGGCGAAGGCATGGCTGCGCTCCTGCATGATGGAGGAACCCTCGCCATAATCCTCGCCGACGATGATCAGCGCGCCGCCGGTGACGCCGCCGGACGCCAGATTGGCGAGCGCATCGGACGCGACGTTGGTGCCGACCGTCGACTTGAAGGTGGCCGCGCCCCGGATCGGATAATGCACGGAGGCGGCGAGCATGGCGGTGGCGGTCGCTTCGGAAGCGCTCGCCTCGAAATGCACGCCGAGCTCGCCCAGGATATCCTGCGCGTCGGCCAGCACATCCATCAGATGACTGATCGGCGCGCCCTGATAGCCGCCGACATAGCCGACGCCGCATTGCAGCAGCGCCTTGGTGATGGCGAGGATGCCCTCGCCCGCGAATTCCTCGCCTGCGCCCAGCCTCAGCTTTTCGACTTCCTTGGCAAAAGACCGTTCGGCCATGTCTGCCTCCTTCCGTTGCCGCAATCAGCGGCGCGTATGTCAACTCAGATGTCGTGCTTGCGGATGTTCTTCAGCATCTTCTGCAGGATCGCGATCAGCGCGGCATATTCGGCATCGTCGACACCGTCGAACATCGCCTCGAAAGCGTCATGCATGGCCGGCCAGGCGCGCGTGAAGAGAGCGCGTCCTTCATCGGTCAGGAACACATGGCGGATGCGGCTGTCGGTGACGCCCTGCTCGCGCCGCACCAGGCCCTGGCCTTCCAGCGCGTCGAGGGTGCGGCTCAAGGTCGACTGCTCGATCACCGTGTAGACCGAGAGGTCGTTGACGGTGACGCCGTCGGTGACCGAGAGCACGGCGAGCGTCCGCACCTGCGGAATGGTAAGACCCTGCTTACGGAAATCGTCGCGCAAAGTGGCGTTGTAGCGGCCCATGATGCGGTTCATCAGATAGGGCGCGAATTGCTGCAGGCCGATCTGGCCGAGGGTCGAGATGCGTTGGCGCTTTTCCGGAAGCTTCTGTTCCATCACAGCCTCCCGGCCAAAAGGAAGCCGGAGCCGCCGCCGAGACCGGCGCCTGGATGGGTCGAGGCGCCGATGTGGTAGAGGCCCTTGATGCCGGTCTCGTGGTTGCGGCTCGCCTTGAAGGGCCGCCACAGGAAGGACTGGTCGATGGTCGACGAGCCGCCATAGGGATCGCCGCCGACCAGGTTGATGTTCATCGCCTCGAGGTCGGCCGGCGAATAGGCGCGGCGCGCGATGATGGTCTCGCGAAAACCCTCGATATGGTTGGCAAGGATCGCCTCGGCGCGGTCGGCATAGGCCTCGCGTAGCGCCTCGCTCCAGCTTCCGTCGACGGGAGCTTCGAGCTTGCCGGCGGCATCGCCCTTGATGTGGCGCGGCGCTTCCGGAAGCTGCAGCCAGAGGATCGCCTTGCCTTCGGGACAGCGCGAGGGATCGAGCGCATGCGGCTGGCCGACACAGATGGTCGGCACTTCCGGCAGCAGGCCGCGCACAGCCTCGTTGCAGGCTTTCGAAACGCCGTCCAAGCCCGGCGTCAGATGCAGCAGCGCGACCTTGTCGAGGCCCTCGCCGCGCCATGCGGGCGGCTTGTTCAGCGCATAGTGGATCTGGAAATTGCCTTTGCCGTAGCGATAGGACTGCGTGGCCTTCGCCGCCGCCTCCGGCGCATCCCTGCCAAGCAGGCGGCCATAGAGCTGTGTCGGCGTGACCGAGCAGATGACGCTCTTCGTAGCGCTCAGCGTTTCGTCGGACGCGAGCCGCACACCGGAGGCGCGGCCGCCGCTCTGGACGACCGAGGCAACGTCGGCGTTGACGCGGATTTCGCCGCCGCGTTCCTTGATCAGCGCCTCGAAGGCGGCCAGCAGGTTCCTGGCGCCGCCTTTGACGATCGGCGCGCCTGCGGCCTCCAGCGCGAAGGCGATGACCTTGGCGATCTGGCCGGAGAAGGCGTCCTCCGGCCCAAGTCCGGCATGCAGCACCCAGGGCGCCCAAAGCGCGCGGACGGTATCGGAATTGTAAGTCGTTTCCAGCCAGCCGCGCGCCGGCACCAGCGCCTCGCCCATGAAGGCGGCGAGGTTGCGCGGACCGCGCCGCCAGGCCTCGCCGGCGATGAGCTTCGTCGTCGGGTAGGACCACAGCGCGCCGCCGAGCAGGCCGAACAGCAGCCCCGCATTGCGGTCGATGTCGCCGACATCGGTGCCGTGACGGTCGCCGTCGCCGGAGACGATCCGGTTCAGCGCCGCGATGTTGGCGGCGCGGTCGGTGGTGAGCACGGCATGGCTGCCGTCGGGCCGAAGCACGCCGGTCGGTGTGGCGGTGTGGCAGAATTCCAGCCCGTGCCGCGCAAGGTCCTTGCCGAGCGCGGCAAAGGCCGGCGAGGTGATGAACAGCACGAAGGTCGTCGCCATCACGTCATGGACGAAGCCGGGCGCGGTGATCTCCTCGGTGCGCATGCAGCCGCCGATGCGGTCGTTGCGCTCGAGCACGAGCACCTTGGCGCCCTTTGCGCCAAGCATCGCCGCGCAGACCAGGGCGTTGATGCCGCTGCCGACGATGATGTGATCGGGGGCAGTCATTGGCCGGCCTCTGCCTTCGGGAGGTAGAACTCAATCGCGCCGGATAGTGCTCTACGGCGCCCCCCTCTGTCCTGCCGGACATCTCCCCCGCAAGGGGGGAGATCAGCTGTCATCGCGGCTTTCGCCAATTGTCCATGTTGCAGGATCGAGCGGGGCGCCAAAGCTGCCAATCTCCCCCCTTGTGGGGGAGATGTCCGGCAGGACAGAGGGGGGCGCCGTAGAGCGCTGACGCTCCAAGACGACCGCCTCGACTCCATCACTCCATTGCCCTCGAGCATGATCTTCTCCCGAAGACCGCCGCCTCGCCTTACTTGCCCGGCACCAGCGCCAGCGCGCGGATCGGGCTGCCGGTGCCGCGCTCGATCTTGAGCGGGGCGGCGATCAGGATCGCGCCCTTCGGCGGCAGCTGGTCGAGATTGCAGAGGCTGGCCAGCCCATAGCGGTTGGCTTTGTGCATCAGCGTGTGCGCCGGGAATGGCGGCTCCATGCCGCCGGCCTTGCCGGCATCGGTGCCGATCGTCTCCGAGCCCCAGCCCTTGATGTCCTTGGCTATCAGAAACTGGATGGCTTCCGCCGTCGGGCCGGGCGTATGCGGGCCGGTCTCGTTGGCGTTGAGGAATTCGGCTTCGGAGCCGTTGCGCTTGTACCAGTCGGTGCGCATCACCACCCACTCGCCGGGGTTGATGGCGCCGTGCTTGGCCTCCCATGCCTTGATGTGGTCGACGGTGAGCAGGAAGTCGTGATCGGCGGCGGCCTCTTTCGAGCAATCGATGACGTTGACCGGGCCGATGAAATTCTGCGCCGGGATGGTGTCGGTGGCGCCATCCGGATAGTCCTTGCCGGTGATCCAGTGCTGCGGCGCATCGAAATGCGTGCCCGAATGCTCGCCGAGCTTCAGCCAGTTCCAGGCCCACCACGGACCGTTCTTGTCGTATTTGGAAATCTCATGGATCTCGACCTTCGGCGTGTCGACGGCGAGTTCCGGCGGCAGCTTGATCAGCGGCGTGTTCGGTCCGAGCGGCGCCGTCAGGTCGACCACCTTGATGGCGCCCGAAAGCAGCTGGCCGGCGACCTCGCCGAGGAGTTTCTGCGTGTCCATGGTCTTTGTTCCCTCTTGTCTCTGATGATCAAGGCTCGTTGCGGCCCTTAATATACCTACTAGACGAAAACATATGCATCTGCAATTATCTTTAAGCATAAAGCATTTTGGGGCGGGGCGTGAGCGAGTTCGACGCCATCTTTGTCGGGGCGGGCCACAACAGTCTGGCATGCGCCGCGCATTTGGCGCTTAAAGGCTGGAAAATAGCGGTTTTCGAGCGCAGCCATGCGATCGGCGGTGCGGTGCGGACTGCCGAATACACGCTTCCCGGCTTCCGCCACGATTTCGGCGCGATGAATTTGAGCCTCTTTGCCGGCTCCGCCTTTCACCGGAAATATGCAAATGAATTGAAAGGCCACGGGCTGGAGTTCGCGCCAGTGGCCGATTGTTTCGCCAGCGCCTTCCCGGATGGGAAATGGTTCGGCGTCAGCAACGACCTCGAAAAGACCGCGTCTCGGCTGGCCGCCTTCTCCGCGGCGGACGCGGCCACATGGCGCCGGCTGGTGGGCGCCTTCCCCGGCGAAGCCGAGCATCTGTTCCGGCTGCTTGGATCGCCGATGAGCGCGAAGGCGCTGGCGAGCACGGGCTGGAATCTCTGGCGCAAGAAGGGTCTCGCCGGCGCGCTCGATACGGCTCGATTGCTGCTGTCATCACCGCGTGCGTGGCTTGAGGAAAATTTCGAGACGCCGCATGTCCGCACCACGCTCGCCGCCTGGGGCATGCATCTCGACTTCGCGCCCGACATCGCCGGCGGCGCTGTATTCCCCTATCTGGAATCGATGGCCAACCAGAGTTTCGGCATGGTGCTGGGCAAAGGCGGCGCCGATACGATCATCCGCGCGCTGACCGGCATGGTGAAGACGGCCGGCGGCCAGATCACGACCGGCGCGGATGTCGTCGAGATCACGGTTTCCGGCGGCAAGGCCACTGGCGTGCGGCTGGCATCCGGCGAAACCCATACCGCGACCAAGGCCGTGATCGCCGGCGTCGCGCCGAAAGCGCTGACGGGCAAGCTGCTGCCCAACGGCTCGGGCGACGCCGGCTTCGATGCGGCGATGAAAAGATTCCGTCACGCGCCGGGCACGATGATGATCCATCTGGCGCTGGACGACCTGCCGGAGTGGAGCGCCGGCGCCGAGCTTCGCCGGTTCGCCTATGTGCATCTGGCACCCTCACTCGACGCCATGTCGCGCACCTACCAGCAGGCGATCGCCGGGCTGCTGCCCGATCAGCCCGTGCTGGTCGTCGGCCAACCGACGGCCGTCGACCCGTCGCGCGCGCCGCAGGGCAAGCATGTGCTGTGGGTTCAGGTGCGCATGCTGCCGGCGGAGATCCTCGGCGATGCCGCGGGCAAGATCGCGCCTGCGAATTGGGATGCGGTCAAGGACGCCTATGTCGATCGCGTGCTCGACATCATCGAGGGCTACGCGCCGGGCCTACGCCAAAAAATCCTTGGCCGCGCGATCTTCTCGCCGCTCGACCTCGAGCGCGAAAACCCGAACCTGGTCGGCGGCGACCAGATCTGCGGCAGCCACCACCTGGCTCAGAATTTCCTCTTCCGCCCGGCGCGGTCCTTCGCACGCTGGAACACGCCGGTCTCGAACCTCTACCTCACCGGCGCGGCGACATGGCCGGGCGCCGGCACGGGCGCGGGCTCCGGCTTCATGCTCGCCCAACAGCTGGGAGGAAGTTGAGCCGAAGAATTCCGGGATGGACAAGGCGCGGTTGCCCACCACCGAATGAAAACGCCGCGCGTACAATGACAACCAACAAGGGGAACGACCATGACCATCAACAGACGTGACTTGCTTGGATATGGCGCCGCGGCGCTGGGTGCCGCGACGCTCGGCCTGCCGAGGGCGGCCAAGGCGGCGGGCGAGCTCACCATCGCCTACAATGTCAACCTGCCCTCCTGGGATCCGACCACCGGCCCCTCGGCAGTGAACCCGACCATCCAGGGCCTCTATCAGTCGGTGTTCGATCAGATCATCGGCCAGAAGCCGGACCTCTCCTTCACGCCCGGCCTGCTCACCGAATGGGGCTGGAACGACGACCGCACCAAGGTAACGATGACGGTGCGCGAGGGCGTCAAATGGCATGACGGCTCGCCCTTCACACCGGAAGACGTCGTGTGGTCGCTGCAGCGGGCGGGCGACGAGAAGACCGGCAACCCGATCCAGTTCGTCTGGAAGAACGTCAACAACTTCAAGATCGACGGCAACAAGATCACCGGCGACGTCGTGCAGTTCGACCCGGTCTATTTCAAGTGGATGTCGTTCCTGACCGGCTACATCCTGCCAAAGGCATACTACGAGAAAGTCGGCGCGGACGGCTTCGAAAAGGCGCCGATCGGCACCGGTCCCTATATGGTCGACAAGTTCGAGCGCAACGCCTTCCTGCGGCTCAAGGCCAATCCGCATTATTGGGGCACGAAGCCGGCCTTCGAGAATGTGACGATCAAGTTCGTCACCGATGCGGCGAGCCGTGTCGCCGAGATCGAGTCCGGTTCTTCGCAGGTGACGCTTGAAATCCCCTATGAGGAATATGACCGCCTCATCAAGAAGAGCGGGCTCGCCGGCTCGATCAAGAATGTCTCCGACATCGGCATGATCTTCTTCAACGACATCGAGGCGATGCTGGACAAGAACGTCCGCCAGGCGGCCGTGATGGCGGTGGACAAGGAGCTCCTGGTCAAGCGCCTGCTGCGCGGCTACGGGCAGCCGATCGCAACGCTGGAGACGCCGGAATACACGGCCTTCGACCCATCGATCAAGGTCGAGCACAACCCGGAGAAAGCCAAGGAATTGCTTGCCGCTTCCGGCTATTCGACCAAGAAGCCGGTCAAGTTCACCATCCAGACCACCAAGGGCTTCAAGCCCAAGGACTATGAGATGATCCAGGCGATCGTCGGCATGTGGCGCAAGGTCGGCATCGAGGCCAATATCGAGGTCTATGAGATCGCCAAGCATTACGAGCTGCGCGCCGCCGACAAGCTGGCGCCGGCCGCCTTCTACAATTGGGGCAACTCCATCGGCGACCCGACCACCTCGACCGGTTTCGCCATGTACGGCCCGAGCCCGCATTCGGTGTGGGACAGCAAGGACCTTGTCGACATGATCAACCCGCTGTGGGGCGAAAAGGACGAGGCCAAGCGCATCGCCGGCTGGAAAGCCGTCGACAAATATATCGCCGAACAGGCTTATGTGCTGCCGCTGATCCAGTATGCACAGCCGATCGTGCATTCGAAGAAGGTCAATGTCGTGCAGCACGTGTCCGGCGCGCTGCTGCCGGCGCTGATGACCCCGGCCTGATCGAGATGAGGAGGCACCGGTAGCGTGTCTCCTTCAACGACGCAGCCCCCTCATCCGGCCCTTCGGGCCACCTTCTCCCCGAGGGGAGAAGAGGTCGCCGACGGCTGAGCCAGCCTCTTCTCCCCACCGGGGAGAAGGTGGCCGCGAAGCGGCCGGATGAGGGGGAGTCCGTTCAGAGTGATTACGCACGCATGCTGCTGCAGAGATTCCTCGTTCGTCTGTTGACGATGCTGGTGACGCTGTTTGGCGTCGCCATCGTCGTCTTCGTCGTCATCCGCGTCGCCCCAGGCGACCCGATCGCCATGATGCTGCCGCCCGGCGCCAGCGATGACGACATCGCGCGGCTGCGCGCGCTCTACGGGTTGGACAAGTCAATCGTGCAGCAGTTCTTCATCTGGCTCGGCGGCATGCTGCATGGCGATTTCGGCACCTCGATCTCGTTGCGCCAGGACGTGCTCGGCCTGGTGTTCAACCGGCTGCCGGCGACGCTGGAGCTGGCGACTGTGGCGCTGCTGATGGCGATCGCCATCGGCGCCACCGCCGCGATCCTCGGCGCCCGGTCGCGCGGCACGGCGATCGAGGCCGGCATCGATATCGCCAGCGGCGCGACGCTCTCCATCCCCGACTTCCTGTGGGGCCTGGTGCTGATCCTTTTGTTCGGCGTGCTGGTGCCTGTCTTCGAAATTTCCGGCCGCGTGTCGCCCGAACTCGATTTACCCTTCGTCACTCAGTTCTACCTGGTCGAAAGCATCCTCAGGCTGCGCTTCGATCTTACCTGGGACCTGCTCAAGCATATGCTGATGCCTGCGATTGCGCTGGCGCTGCCGCTGGCCGCGATCATCGCGCAGCTGCTCAAACAGTCGCTGAAGGAGGTGCTCGATCTCGACTATGTCGTGCTCGCCCGGGTGAAGGGTTTTTCCGAGACGCAGGTGATCCTGCGCGAGGCGCTGAAGAACGCGGCGCTGCCGACGCTGACGCTGGTCGGCGTGCAGTTCACCTTCCTCATCGGCGGCACCGTGATCGTCGAGCGGCTGTTTTCCTATGAGGGGCTCGGCAACATGGCGATCGACGCCGTCATCAACCGAGACCTGCCGCTGATCCAGGGCATCGTGCTGGTGTTCGCGCTGCTCTTCGTGCTGATCAACCTTGCCGTCGACATGATGTATGCGCTGCTCAATCCGAGGCTGCGGCATGGATGAGGCACGCATCTCCCGACGCAGTCTGAGCCCGCGGCTTTGGCTGGCCGGCGGCTGGCTGCTGCTGGCGCTGCTGGCGGCGATCTTCGCGCCGCTGGTTGCGCCGCAGGATCCGCTGGCGCAGGATCTGATGCTGGAGCGGCTGCCACCGTTCTGGCTGGACGGCGCCGAGCCCGGCTATTGGCTGGGCACCGACAGCCTCGGCCGGGACCTGCTGTCACGCCTGATCTTCGGCGGCCGCATCGCCTTCATCGTCGCTTTCGCAGCGGCGACGTCCGCCTGTCTCATCGGCTCGGCGCTGGGGCTGATCGCCGGCTATTTCGGCGGCTGGGCCGACCGCATCATCTCGCGCGTCGTCGATGTCTGGATGGCGTTCCCGCCAGTGCTGTTCGCGATCCTGCTGGTCGCCGTGCTGGGCACGGGCCTGAGCTCCGTCATCCTTGCGATTGCCATCATCGACTGGACGCGCTTCTGCCGGGTGATCCGCGCCGAAGCGATGAGCCAGGCGCGCATGGACTATGTCGAGAGCGCGCGCATCGCCGGCTATGGCCGCATCGGCATCATGCTGCGCGAGGTGCTGCCCAACGTGCTGCCGTCGGTGGTGGCGCTGCTGTCGCTCGAAATGGGCATTGCCGTCATCGTCGAGGCGATCCTGTCCTTCGTCAACCTGTCGATCTCGACCGACGATCCGACCTGGGGCAGCATCATCGCCGAAGGCCGGCTGTCGATCCACCAGGCCTGGTGGGTACTGGTGTTCCCGCTGATCACGCTGATCCTCACGGTGCTCTCGTTCAGCCAGTTCGGCGAAGCGCTGAAGGCGCGCTTCGATCCGGTGCTGCGATGAGCGCCAATATGGAACCATGTCTCGACATCCGCTCACTTAGCGCTGTGCTGCCCAACGGCCAGCGCGTGCTGCGCTCGGTGTCGCTCAGCGTCCAGCCGGGCGAGGTGCGCGCGCTGGTCGGCGAGAGCGGCGCCGGCAAGACGATGATCGGCAAGGCAGTGCTCGGCGTGCTGCCGAAAAGCGTGCGCGTCGTCGAGGGTGAGATGCTGATCGAAAGCGAAGATCTCGGCCGCCTCGATGCCAAGGCGCGACGGACCCTGATCGGCGCGCGCACGGCGCTGATCCCGCAGGATCCGCTGACCGCGCTCAACCCGTCGCGCCGCATCGCGTCCCAGATGACCGACCGGCTGGTGCGCATCCTTGGCTGGAGCGGCGAGCGGGCGGACAAACGCATCCGGCAATTGCTCGACGAGGTGCAGATCCGCGATCCCGAGCGCGTGCTGAAAAGCTATCCGCATGAATTGTCAGGCGGCATGCGCCAACGCGTGCTGATCGCGGCGGCCTTCGCGGCGGAGCCCAGGCTGATCGTCGCCGACGAGCCGACGACGGCGCTCGACGTCACCGTGCAGAAACAGATCCTGCGGCTGATCGCGCAGTTGCAGCGTGACCACGGCACGGCGATCCTGTTCGTGACCCACGATCTCGGTGTCGTCGCCAAGATCAGCCAGAAAGTGTCGGTGCTCTATGCCGGCAAGGTGGTCGAGGAGGCCGAGACCGCGCAGCTCTTCGCCGCTCCGCAGCACGCCTACACGCGGGCGCTGATGGCGGCGACGCCGCGCTACACCGATCCCTACGCCTCACTTAAACCGGTGGACGAGAGCGTGCTTGCCGGACTCACGGCCGAGATCGCGGCCGCCGACAAGGATTGGAGCCCCGGCCATGGCTGAGCCGCTGTTTTCCGTGCGGGGGCTGAAAGTGGCGCTGCCCGACATGACGCGCAAGCCGCTGATCGGCCGCGCGCCGCTGGCTGAAATCCTGAAAGGGCTCGACTTCGACCTGCCCAAGGGCTCGGTCACCGGCATTGTCGGCGAATCCGGCTCCGGCAAGTCGACGCTCGGCCGCGCCCTGGTGCGGCTGCTCGAGCCGAGCGCCGGCTCGATCAGCTTCGAGGGGCGCGACATCAGCCACCTTTCGGAAGCCGAACTGCGACCGTTGCGCCGCGATCTGCAGATGATCTTCCAGGATCCGATGTCGTCGCTCAATCCCCGACACACGATCTTCAGCATCATCGCCGCGCCGCTCAGGCAGAACGGACTCGGCGACAGGCTGAAGGAGCGTGTCGCGGAAGCCTTGCAGCGCGTCGGCCTGCCGCAGAGCTTCGCCAGCCGCTACCGGCACGAGCTGTCGGGCGGCCAGAGGCAGCGCGTCGGTATTGCCCGCGCGCTGACGCTGGCGCCGAAATTCGTGCTGGCCGACGAGATCGTCTCCGGCCTCGACGTCTCGACGCAGGCGCAGATCCTGACGCTGCTGGAAAAGCTGGCGGCCGAGATGGGGCTGACGGTTGCCTTCATCAGCCACGATTTGTCGGTGATCCGGCGGCTCTGCCAGCAGGTCATCGTCATGCGCGAAGGCAGGATCGTCGAAGCCAGCGCAACGGATGCACTGTTCGACAATCCGCAGGAGATCTACACGCGCGACCTTCTCGCCGCCATTCCGCTGCCGGAGATCGACGCGGACTGGCTGCGGCCCAAGGCGCCGGCATGAATTGAGCTTCGATATCCGCACGCCGACCAGCGGGCCTCGGATGTGCGCAAAGGACAAGTCAGCCCGCCAACGGAGGGTGACATGAAATACGCAATCCAGGCGGCGGTCCTCGCGACCTCCTTGTTCGGCGCAATGGGAGCGGCATCGGCGGATTCGATCCCCGGCATGCGCGGGCACGACCATACCGGCATCACCGTGCCCGACATGAAGCAGGCCATCGATTTCTTCACCAACGTCGTCGGCTGCAAGAAGGCGATGTCGTTCGGCCCGTTCGCCGACGACAAAGGCACCTTCATGCAGGACCTGCTCGGCGTCGATCCGAAGGCGGTGATCCAGGAGATCACGCTAGTCCGCTGCGGCAACGGTTCCAACATCGAGCTGTTCAAATACACCGCGCCCGACCAGAAGGATCTGACGCCGAAGAACAGCGATATCGGCGGCTTCCATATTGCCTTCTATGTCGACGACGTCGCCGCGGCGAAGGCTTATCTGGACGCCAAGGGCGTGAAGACTAGGCTGGGACCGCTGCCGGTGAAGGAAGGACCCGCGGCCGGCCAGACTATCCTCTATTTCCAGGCGCCCTGGGGCTTGCAGCTCGAGGCGATCAGCTACCCGCAAGGCATGGCTTATGAGAAGGGCGCGGAGACCGTGTTGTGGAGCCCGAAGGATCCGACCAAATGACCTCAACCGTCCGCGCCAAACCATCGTTCAATTATAAAACTTTAAGCTTGAAATAATTTCCCTTGGGCGCGATACTGACCGTTGGAGATCGCCGGCTTTGCCGGCGACTCCTGAGCGAAGAGGAGATCGCAAGACATGAAGGTTGCGGTTCTCGGCGGCGGACCAGCCGGCCTCTACTTTGCCATCTCGCTGAAGCTGCGCGACGCCGCGCATGAGGTGACGGTCTATGAGCGCAACCGCCCGGACGATACGTTCGGCTGGGGCGTGGTGCTGTCGGCGGAGACGCTGGATAATCTGACGAAAAACGATCCGGTCAGCGCGGTCTGGATCAAGAAGCATTTTGCCTATTGGGACGACATCGCGGTCATTCATGACGGCGTGCGCACCGTGTCTTCCGGCCACGGCTTCTGCGGCATCGGCCGCAAGCGGCTGCTGATCCTCTTGCAGCGCCGCGCCCGCGAGCTCGGCATCAAGCTGCAGTTCGAGACCGAGATTTCCGATCCGCGACCCTTCATGGAAACGCATGACCTGGTGGTTGCTTCGGATGGGCTCAACTCGAAATCCCGCGCCACCTTTGCCGAGGTGTTCAAGCCGGACATCGACACCCGCAAATGCAAGTTCGTGTGGCTCGGCACGACGCAGAAATTCGACGACGCCTTCACCTTCATCTTCGAGAAGACGGAGCATGGCTGGGTGTGGGCGCATGCCTACCAGTTCGACAGCGAGACCGCGACCTTCATTGTCGAATGCAGCGAGCAGACCTGGAACGCCTTCGGCTTCGGCCAGATGACGCAGCAGGAATCGATCGCGGTCTGCGAACGCATCTTCGCCAAGCACCTTGGCGGCCATGCGCTGATGACCAACGCCAATCACATTCGCGGTTCGGCCTGGATCAACTTCCCGCGCGTGCTGTGCGAGCGCTGGTCTTACAAGAACCTGGCGCTGATGGGAGATGCGGCGGCATCGGCGCATTTCTCAATCGGCTCCGGCACCAAGCTGGCGCTGGAGAGTGCTGTGGCGCTGGCCGACTATGTCGAATCCGAGCCCGACCTCGAAGCGGCCTTCCGCAAATATGAGGATGCGCGGCGCACCGAAGTGCTGAAGCTGCAATCGGCGGCGCGAAATTCGCTTGAATGGTTCGAGGAAGTCGAACGATATCTCGGACTTGATCCAGTTCAGTTCAACTATTCGCTGCTCACCCGCTCGCAGCGCATCAGCCATGAGAACCTGCGTCTGCGCGATGCCGAATGGCTGGCGGGCGCCGAGGAGTGGTTCCAGCGCAAGGCCGGCGCCGGCGGCAACATGCTGCGCCGCGCGCCGATGTTCGCGCCGTTCAAGCTGCGCGACATGACGCTCAACAACCGCATCGTCGTTTCGCCGATGGCGCAGTACAAGGCGGTCGACGGCTGCCCGACCGACTGGCATTTTTCGCACTATGCCGAGCGCGCCAAGGGCGGCGCAGGGCTGCTCTATATCGAGATGACCTGCGTCAGCCCGGAAGGGCGCATCACGCCCGGATGCCCCGGCTTCTACAAGCCTGAGCACGAGGTCGCGTGGAAGCGCCTGGTCGACTTCGTCCATGCCGAGACCGAGGCCAAGATCTGCGCCCAGATCGGCCATTCCGGCGCCAAGGGTTCGACCCGCGTCGGCTGGGAGGGAACGGATGTGCCGTTGCCGGACGGCAACTGGCCGGTGATGGCGCCGTCGGCCGTGGCATGGTCGCCGCAGAACCAGGTGCCCAAGGCGATGAACCGCGCCGACATGGACATGGTCCGCGACCAGTTCGTCGCCTCGGCCGAGATGGCAAAGCGCTGCGGCTTCGACATGCTGGAGATCCATGCCGCGCATGGCTATCTGCTGTCGGCCTTCATCACGCCGCTGACCAATCGCCGCACCGACGACTATGGCGGCTCGCTGGAAAACCGCATGCGCTATCCGCTGGAGATCTTCCATGCGGTGCGCGCGGTGTGGCCGGCGGAAAAGCCGATCTCGATGCGCATCTCGGCCAATGACTGGGTCGGCATCGAAGGCGTGACGCCGGCAGACGCGGTCGAGATCGCCAGACTGCTGCGCGAGGCCGGCGTCGATCTCTGCGACGTCTCGGCCGGACAGACCTCGATCGCCGCCAAACCGGTCTATGGCCGCATGTTCCAGACGCCGTTCTCCGACCGCATCCGCAATGAGGTTGGCATGGCGACGATGGCCGTTGGCAACATCTACGAGCCCGACCATGCCAATTCGATCCTGATGGCCGGCCGCGCCGATCTGGTGGCGCTGGCGAGGCCGCATCTTGCCGACCCCTACTGGACGCTGCATGCGGCGGTGACGCTCGGCGACCGCGGCGTCAAATGGCCGGATCCCTATCTGCCGGGACGCGACCAGATCTACCGGCTGGCAGAGCGCGAAGCAGCCGCGGGGCTGAAAGTATGAGCGCCGCGCGGGGAATTGTCGGCAAGCATGCGCTGGTCACCGGCGGTGGCTCCGGCGTCGGCAAGGCCATCGCGCTGGCGCTGGCGGAGGCTGGGGTAAACGTCACCATCTGCGGGCGGCGCGAGGCGGAGCTTGGCAGGGTGGCTCGCGCAAGCGACCGCATCATCGGCATTGCCGCCGACGTCACCGATGAGGCGTCGATGGCGGCCCTTTATCAACGAGCCGAGGCGGCGCGTGGACCGTTCGACATCGTCGTCGCCAATGCCGGCATGGCCGGCAGCGCGCCGGTGCACAAAACGGCTTTGGCCGACTGGCAACGCACGCTCGACGTCAACCTCACCGGCGCGTTCCTGACGGTGAAGCCGGCGCTGGCGGGCATGCTCGCGCGCAAGCAGGGGCGCATCGTCTTCGTCGCATCGACCGCTGGGCTAAAAGGCTACGCCTATGTCGCGCCCTATGTCGCCGCCAAGCATGGTGTGGTCGGACTGATGCGCGCCTTGGCCGCCGAGACCGCCAAGTCGGGCATGACGGTCAACGCCGTCTGTCCCGGTTTTGTCGAAACCGACATGCTGGAAGAATCCGTCCAACGCATCGTCGAAAAGACCGGGCGGTCGGCAGCGGAAGCAAGGCAGAGCCTGTCGGCGACGAATCCGCAAGGGCGTTTCATCCAGCCGGACGAGGTCGCGGACGCGGTGCTGTGGCTGTGCAGCGATGCGGCGCGATCGATCACCGGACAGGCAATCTCCATCTCCGGAGGCGAGACATGGTAGCGGGACCGACATCCACCGGGCCGGGCAAGGAGAGGTTGCGGCTGTGGATCAGGCTGCTGCGCGCCTCGCGCACCATCGAGGCCGAACTGCGCGAGCGGCTGAAGAAGGAATTCGACACCACACTGCCGCGCTTCGACGTGATGGCGGCGCTCTATCGTGTGCCGGAAGGGATGCTGATGAGCGACCTGTCGCGCTTCCTTCTGGTGTCGAACGGCAATGTCACCGGCATCGTCGACCGCCTGGTTTCGGAAGGGCTGGTGACACGGGCGCGCCGCAACGGCGACCGCCGCACCTCGATGGTGCGGCTGACCGAGGAAGGCACCAGATCTTTCGCGACGATCGCGGCCGTGCATGAGGGCTGGGTCGGCGAGTTGCTCGGCGGTGTCAGCGACGACGAAGCGCGGCAGCTCGCCGGCATGCTGAAATCGTTCCGCAGTAATTGGGAGGGACGCGAATGAGCGCCATGGCCAGACTCAAGCCGAAGCATTTTCTCTGGGAGGTCGAAGGCCGGGTCGCGAAGATCCGGCTCGACCGGCCGGAGCGCAAGAACCCGCTGACCTTCGACAGCTATGCCGAGCTGCGCGACACGTTCCGCGACCTCGTCTATGCCGACGATGTCGATGCCGTCGTGTTCTTGCCCAATGGCGGTAATTTCTGCTCGGGCGGCGATGTCCACGACATCATCGGACCGCTGGTCAGGATGGACATGAAGCAGTTGCTCGCCTTCACGCGCATGACCGGCGATTTCGTCAAGGCGATGCTCAACTGCGGCAAGCCGATCATTTCCGCCGTCGATGGCGTGGCAGTCGGCGCCGGCGCGATCATCGCAATGGCCTCGGACATCCGTATCGCGACACCGGAAGCGAAAACCGCGTTCCTGTTCACCCGCGTCGGCCTCGCCGGCTGCGACATGGGCGCCTGCGCGATCCTGCCGCGCATCATCGGCCAGGGCCGCGCCGCCGAGCTGCTCTACACCGGCCGCACGATGAGCGCCGCCGAAGGCGAGCGCTGGGGATTCTACAACCGGCTGGTCGACGCGGCAGCGCTCGAAGCCGACGCGCTCGACATGGCGGCGCGGATCGTTTCAGGCCCAACCTTCGCGCATGGCATCACCAAGACGCAGCTCAACCAGGAATGGTCGATGGGCCTCGACCAGGCGATCGAGGCGGAAGCGCAGGCGCAGGCAATCTGCATGCAGACCGGCGATTTCGAGCGCGCCTACAAGGCGTTCGTGGCGAAGGAAAAGCCGGTGTTCGAGGGGAACTAAATATGATCGGTTTTCGCCCAGGCACCCCCCTCTGGCCTGCCGGCCATCTCCCCCGCAAGGGGGGAGATCAGATGTCGCGACCGCTTTCGTCAATCATCAACGTGGCGGGAAGTGCGCCGCCGATGCAACGGCCAATCTCCCCCCTTGCGGGGGAGATGTCCGGCAGGACAGAGGGGGGTGTGAAGGAACGCGACGCAGGAGACTTTCTCCATGCCTGACCGCTCCTTCCTCAACTGGCCCTTCTTCGAAGACCGCCACCACGAACTCGCGGAGCGCCTCGACGCCTGGTGCGCGAAAAACCTCCCCGTTGATCACCACGATGTCGACGCCGCATGCCGCGACCTCGTCGCCAAGCTCGGCCGCGACGGCTGGCTGAAGCCGACAGCGCTCGACCCGGCCCACCCCGCGCCGCTCGACGTACGCACGCTGTGCATCACGCGCGAGACGCTGGCCCGCCACGACGGCCTCGCCGATTTCGCCTTCGCCATGCAGGGGCTTGGCACCGGCGCGATCTCGCTGTTCGGCACGCCGGAGCAGCAGCGCTGGCTGGAAAGGACGCGAGCCGGCGAGGCGATCTCGGCCTTTGCGCTGTCGGAGCCGCGCTCGGGATCGGACGTCGCCAACATGGAAATGACGGCTGTCCGCGACGGCGACGACTATCTGCTTTCCGGCGAAAAGACCTGGATCTCCAATGGCGGGATCGCCGACCTCTATGTCGTGTTCGCCCGCACCGGCGAGGCGCCGGGCGCCAAGGGGATTTCCGCTTTCATCGTGCCTGGCGACGCGAAGGGTCTCGGCATCGCCGAACGGCTCGAGGTCATTGCCCCTCACCCGCTGGCGCGGCTGTCCTTCGACAATGTCCGCATTCCGGCTTCCGCCATTGTCGGCAAGCCCGGCGACGGTTTCCGCATCGCCATGTCGGTGCTCGACGTCTTCCGCTCGACCGTGGGCGCGGCGGCGCTCGGTTTCGCGCGGCGCGCGCTGGACGAGAGCGTCAGCAGAGCCGCCGAGCGCAAACTGTTCGGGGCGCCGATGGCGGATCTGCAGATGGTGCAGGGCCACATCGCCGACATGGCGCTCGATGTCGACGCGGCCGCGCTGCTTATCTACCGGGCCGCCTGGACCAAGGACATGGGCGCCGCGCGGGTGACGCGCGAAGCGGCCATGGCGAAGCTGTTCGCGACCGACAAGGCGCAAGAGGTTATTGACAAGGCGGTGCAGTTGCATGGCGGCGACGGCGTGCGCAAGGGCCATATCATCGAGAGCCTCTATCGCGAGATCCGGGCGCTGCGCATTTATGAGGGCGCCTCCGACGTGCAGAAGGTGGTCATTGCCCGGCAGGTGATGGGAGCGGCTTGAGCTGCCGGTGGGTCCTGTGAGTTTTTCGAACGCCGCCATTGCAGGCGTTGTCTGTTTTTGGGGAGGCTAGACATGCACACCATCCTGCAGCCTGAGGGCTGGGCCAAGCCGATCGGCTATGCCAATGGCGTGGCCGCGCGTGGCCGGCTTGTCTTTATCGGCGGCCAGGTCGGCTGGAACGCCGCGTGCAAATTCGAGACCGACGATTTCGTCGGCCAGGTGCGCCAGACGCTCGCCAACATTGTCGCTGTGCTGGCCGAGGCCGGCGGCGAGCCGCGGCACATCACCTCGATGACCTGGTATTTCACCGACAAGACCGAATATGTCGGCAACCTCAAAGGCATCGGCGAAGCCTATCGCGCCGTGATCGGCCGGCATTTTCCGGCGATGGCGGCCATGCAGGTGGTGGCGCTGGTCGAGGACCGCGCCAAGGTCGAGATCCAGGCGACCGCGGTCATTCCTGACTGACTACTGACGCAGCCCGGCCTGCTTCAGCAGCGGCAGAACGTGGTCGCAGAAATAGGGCAGTTCCTGCGTGTAGTTGACGAAGGACAGCGCGATGCCCTGATAGCCGTGCGCGGCGATTGCCGCCATGTCGGCGGCGATCGTTTCCGGCGTTCCAACCAGCGGGTAAGTACCAGCGCCACCGGCGAAGCGCTGGCGGTAGCGGTCATAGGCGTGCGGGTCGTGCGACTGCGAGAATTCCTTCTTGCCGGCCATGTGGGCGTCGACCGCTTCGTGGTCGGCCATGTCGACGGCGTAGCGCGTGTAATAGGCTTGCGCCTCCTCCATGGTCGGCCTGCAGACGACATGCGCCACCGTATAGACACCGACATCGCGGCCCGCCTTCGCGGCGCGTTCGCCGATATCGGCGACATGCTTGCCGGCATCGGCCATTTCCGAAAAGGTCGTGAACAGGTAGTCGCATCGGGCGGCGGCGAAATCGCGGCCCGGGCCGCCGAAAGCGGCGTTCATGGTCACCGGGCGCGGCAGCTGCAGACTGGCCGGCCGGCTCACCGCCTCCTTCAGGCGATAGTAGGCGCCCTCATAATCGAGCGGCTCGCTCGAAGCGTAAAGCCGCTCCAGGATCTCGATCCATTCGGCCGCCTGGTCGTAGCCCTTCTCGACCAGCGGTGTGCCGAACATGCCGAATTCCTTCGGGTTCCAGCCGCAGACGATGTTGAGCCCCGCGCGACCCCGGCTGATATGGTCGACCGTCGCCAGCGCCTTGGCGGCGTAGAGCGGATGAACCAGCGGCACGTGCACGGTCATGAAGAGGCCGATCTGTTCGGTCGACGCGGCAAGGGCTGCCGCCCAGGTAAAGGTCTCGAAGGAGAATTCGCGCACCTTGTTGCGGCCGCCGAAGCCGCGCCAGCGCGCGATCGGCAGCATGAACTCCAGCCCTGCGCGGTCGGCGATCTGGGCCGCCGTCAGATTGTCCTGCCAGCTCGCCGTCCAGCGCTCCGGCACATCGGTGATGGCAAGCCCGCCATCCGCATTGGTCGAGAAGACGCCAAGCTTCAGTCTGTTCGGGCCATGCAGGGGATGCGCTTTGATCATCTTGGAAACTCCCGGGCGGGACGCCACACGCTAGGCCGGCGTGAAAATATTTCAAGCCTGAAATAGCTTCGCCTCGCCGCCTTTTGCGGATATGGATTGGGCAACATGAAAAGGGGATCGGCATGAGCGAGTTCCGCCAGAAATGCATCGGCAAGACCAACCTCGTCGGGTCCTTTGCCGCCATTCCGCATCCGGTCGCCGTCGAGGTGATGGCATCCTCCGGGCTCGATTTCCTCTGCATCGACTGGGAGCACGCGCAGATCTCCCGCGAGACGATCGAAGCCATGGTGCGGGCGGCCGACATGCATCGCGTGCCGGCCATGGTGCGCGTTCCCGGCCATGCGCCTGAAGCCATCCAGGCGGCGCTGGACAGCGGCGCGCAGGGCGTGCTCGTGCCGCGTGTCTCGACCGCAGAGCAGGCAGCGATGGCCGTCAAGGCCTCGCGCTATCCGCCGCTGGGCGAACGCGGCGTCGGTCCGGGACGGGCCGCCGGATATGGCTATCGCATTCCCGAATATCTGGCCGCCGCCAATGAGCGGATCGTCGTCGCGGTCCAGGTTGAGACAGCGGAAGGTCTCGCCAACATCGAAGCAATCGCGGCCGTCGACGGTGTCGACCTGATCTTCGTCGGCCCCGGCGATCTTTCGGTATCGATCGACGCGATCGGCCCGGCAGGCGCGGACAGGCTGTCCGAAGCCATCGGGACGATCATCCGCGCGACGGTTCGGCATGGCAGGACCGCCGGCATATTCTGCGCCAGCCCGCAGAATGTCGGCCGATGGGCCGCCCTCGGCGCGAGCTTCTTCGTGCTGGCCAGCGACACGATGTTTCTTGGCGCCGGCGCGGCGGCCAATTTTGCCGCCACGCGCGATGAACTGGCGTAAAACGGGCGCGATCCGAGGCGTATCGGTGGGGCAACAGGGGCGCCAAACTTTTTAAGCTTAAAACTTTTGCCTTGAAATACGCGGCGCTTTGGATAGCATCCTTGATAGCGGCTGCGGTGGCAGAGGGACTTTCCAGTCAGTCCACCGTCGTGCTCCGGGTGGGAGGGGTTTCAGTCCTTGTCGTTTGTGTTGCCCCAGACATCGTCCAGCGCGCGCTACGCCTTCGACGGCGTGCGTGCCCAGATACGTGACCTGCACACGGAAAACATCGCCAACCTCGCGGTCCGCGCGCGGGAACTCGGCGATGTCATTGCGCTCTGGTACGGCGAAGGCGACGTGGTGACGCCGGCCTTCATCCGCGACGCGGCAAAGGCGGCCTTCGACGAAGGCCTGACCTTCTACGTGCCCAACATGCGCGGGCATGGCCCGCTGAATGAAGCGCTGTCGGAATACCAGACGCGCATCCATGGCCGCCCGATCCCGATCGCACGCACCACGGTAACGCCGGGCGGCATGCAGGCGCTGTATCTTGCCCTGGAACTGCTGGTCGATACCGGCACCAATGTCGTCTATGTCGCGCCGCAATGGCCCAGCATCCACAACGCCATTCACCTGATCGGCGGCGAGCCGCGGCCGTTCTCGCTCGACTTCAAGGATGACTGGCGGCTCGATCTCGATCGGCTGTTCGCCACTTGCGACGCGCGCACCCGCGCCATCTTCCTGTCGACACCGTCCAACCCCACCGGCTGGACCGCGTCGCGCGAGGAGATGCAGGCGCTGCTCGATTTCAGCCGGCGCACCGGCATCTGGATCATTTCCGACGAGGTCTATGGCCGGCTCTATTTCGACGGCGACGTCGCGCCCTCGATCCTGCAGATCGCCGAGGACGGCGACCGGGTGCTGTCGGTCAACAGTTTTTCGAAAGCCTGGGCGATGACCGGTTGGCGCATCGGCTGGCTGACGCATCCATCGGGCGTGGCCGACCAGCTCGGCGCCATGACGCAATATATCAACAGCGGCACGGCCGCGCCGATCCAAGCCGGCGCCGTGGCGGCGATCCGCCAGGGCGAGCCGCTGGTCGAAGAAATCAGGCAGAGGATCAGGACTGGCCTCGACCTCGCCTATGACAGGCTGGCGCAAATTCCAGGCATCATCCTGCCGACCAAGCCGCGCGGCGGCATGTACGCATTCTTCGCCATGGAAGGCGAAGCCGATGCGCGACAGGTCTGCGCCAGGATCCTGGAGACCGCGCGCGTCGGACTGGCGCCCGGTCACCTGTTTGGAAATTCGGCGGCAGCATTCCTGCGCATGTGTGTCTGCCGGGACCGCGACCAGATTGCGACTGCGCTGGAGCGCATGGTCGCCGCCATGAATTGACGCCCCGCTGGGAGGTGGGACGGCAACAAACCGTGCGGGGCGAGCCCCGCCCGATCGACAACAGAGGGAAGACCCAGAGGGAAAACCAAATGAGCTTTACGCGTCGCAACCTGCTTCTCATGGCCGCCGCCATCGGCATCGCCGCCGGCCCCGCCACCGCCTATGCCGCCGATGTGCTCAATGTCGGCGCCTATCCGACCAATCCGCCTTTCGAATACAAGAACGAGAGCGGCACTTTCGAGGGTTTCGAGGTCGACATCGTCAACGAAGCGGCCAAGCGTATCGGCATGACCACCGATATCGCCGATCTCGGTTTCCAGGCGCTGTTCGCGGCTGTCAGTTCCAACCGCATCGATGTCGCGATCTCCTCGATCACCATCACACCGGAGCGGTTGAAAACGCTTTCCTTCAGCCAGCCCTACTATGACTCCGACATGGGCATCGCCACCAAGACCGACAGCGCGATCAGCAAGGAAGCCGATCTCAAGGGCAAGGTTGTCGGCGTGCTCTCCGGCTCGACCGGCGAAACCTGGGTCAAGGACCATCAGGCAGCCGACGGCTTCAGCGACGTGAAGGGTTACGACACGCAGCAGAACCTGTTGCTCGATCTCAGCGCCGGCCGCGTCGATGCCGCCGTCAGCGACATCCCTGGCATGCAGTACTCGTTCCAGAAGATGAAGGACCTCGTGGTCAAGGAACGCATCAAGACCGGCGAGCAGTACGGCTTGATGATGAGCAAGGATCATCCGCTGCTCGGCAAGCTCAACGACGCGCTGACGGCGATGAAGAAGGACGGGACGCTGGCCGCGATCCATAAGAAGTGGTTCGGCAGCGACGCGCCGGCAGATTCCTCCACGGTCAAGGAAATGCCGCTGCCCAAGGCCTGAGCGGCCACCGGCAAAACGAGCGACGTGCCGGCTCCAAAGGCCGGCACGTCTTGTTTGATGCGTGACGTCCCCGGAACACCATGCTTTCGGCCAATCCGATTTCGATCGTCCGGGTCCTGTCAGGGCATCGCATGACGCAACACGGTCCGGGAATGCTCCCATGTCGCTGATCGACACTTTCTTCAATCCCGAGGTCATTGCGTCGAGCCTGCCGGCGCTGCTGCGAGGCTTCCTCAACACGCTGCTGCTCGGGATCATGAGCATCGTCATCGGCATCGCGGTGGGGCTGGCGATCAGCCTGGTGCGGCTCTACGCACCAAAGCCGCTGCGGTGGCTGGCCATCGGCTACACCGACATCTTCCGCGCCCTGCCGGTGCTGGTGGTGCTGATCCTGATCTACTACGCGCTGCCCTTCCTAGGCATCCGCCTGTCGTCATGGGCGTCGGCCGTGACCGCATTCGCCATCATCATGTCGGCCTATTCGGCCGAGGTGTTCCGCTCCGGCATCGAAAGCATTCCCAAGGGCCAGTTCGAGGCGGCGCAGGCGCTCGGCCTGCCCTTCATGCTCACCTTGCGCAAAGTGGTGCTGCCGCAGGCGATCCGCGTCGTCATCCCGCCGATGACCAGCAACTGCGTCTCGATGTTCAAGGATACCTCGCTTGCCTCGACGGTGGCGCTGCCGGAACTTCTGAAGGAAGCGACCAACGCGCAATCGCTCTACGCCAACCCCTCGCCGCTGATCGGCGCCGCGCTTGTTTATCTCATCTTCCTCTGGCCGATGGTCCGCCTCGTCAGCCTGCTCGAGCGCCGCTTCAAGGATGAGAAAGCGCGCTGACCGCCATCGATACCGTCCCCGTCCAAGCCCTTCGCAGGAGCGTCCCGTGAATAAGCACCAAACCGACACCACCAACGCCGCCGCGTTCCCGGTTGACAAGATCCGGGCCATGTTCCCCGCCTTGCAGCGGGCCGGCGACTTCATCTTCATGGACAATGCCGCGGGCGCTCAGATCCCGCAAAGCGTGCTCGATGCGGTGACCAACCATCTGGTGGCGCACAATGTGCAGCGCGGCGGCCGCTATGGGCGCAGCGTCACCGTCGACCAATCGGTCGCGACGGCGCGCGAGAGCGTGGCGCTCCTGATCAACGCCTACAGCCCGTCCGAAATCTGCTTCGGCATGAACGCCACCTCGTTCATCCGCCTGGTCAGCCTCGGCATCGGCCAGATGCTTTCAGAACGCGACGAGATCATCGTCACCGACATGGATCACGATGCCAACATAGCCACCTGGCTGGCGCTGGAATCAGCCGGCGCCAAGTTCAAATGGTGGCGCATGCGCGAGGACGGTAACCTGCATGTCGACGACCTCGAGCCGCTGGTCTCGGAGCGCACCCGCCTCGTCGCCTGCACGGTGACGGCGCATTCGATCGGCTCGATCGTTGATGTCGCTTCGGTGGCCAGGATCGCGCATGCGGCAGGCGCCGAAGTGTTCCTTGACTGCGTGCATTACGGACCGCACGGCCTGATGGACGTGCAGGCCTGGGACTGCGACTACCTCGTCTGCTCCGGCTACAAGAATTTCTCGCCGCATATGGGTTTTCTCTGGGGCCGCTTCGACACGCTGAAGCGGCTGCCGACCTTCCGCGAGGATTTCATTCCGGACGAACCGCCCTACAAGGTCGAGGCGGGCACCTTCATCTACGAGAACGTGTCGGGCATGGACGCGGCGGTGCGCTACCTGGAATCGATCGGCCGCAACTTGCTGCCCGAGAACAACCGCTCGCGCCGCGACAACATCGTGGCCGGCATGAACGCCATCCGCGGCTACGAGCTGATGCTGGCGCGCGAGATGATGAAGGTGTTGAAGGATTGCGGCGCGACCATCTACGGCGTTGCCGACGAGGCGCGCATCAACGAGCGCGTGCCGACCTTCTGCTTCAACATCGGCAAGCTGTCACCGCAACGGATCGTCGAGGAAATGGCCGCGATGCAGATCGGCATCCGCGACGGCCACATGTACGCGCCGCGGCTGATGAAGCGGCTCAACCTGTCGATGGACAGCGGCGCGATCCGCGCCTCGCTCGTGCATTACAACACGGTGGAAGAAGTGCACAAATTCGGCGAGGCGCTGCGCGCGATCATCTCGAAGTTGTCGTAGTGAAGTTGCGGTAAGTCCGGCGCTTACCCCCACCCGGACCTTCAGTCCGACCTCCCCACAAGGGGGAGGTAGGGGCGCGACGTTCCCGGTCAGGCCGCCTTCTTCTTCGCCAATCTCGCCTTGATGCTCGCGATGTCGGCGCGCGGGGTCGCGGCGAACAGCGTCTTGGTGTAGGCATGCTTGGGGTTGGAGAAGACCTCGTCGCGCGGACCGTATTCGACGGCTTCGCCGAAATACATGACCATCACGTCGTCGGCGATGTAGCGCACCACCGAGAGGT
This sequence comes from Mesorhizobium sp. M2E.F.Ca.ET.209.01.1.1, assembly GCF_004010375.2. Lineage (NCBI taxonomy): Bacteria > Pseudomonadati > Pseudomonadota > Alphaproteobacteria > Hyphomicrobiales > Phyllobacteriaceae > Mesorhizobium > Mesorhizobium sp. M2E.F.Ca.ET.209.01.1.1. The sequence goes on from NZ_SADP02000009.1 coordinate 28,994, forward strand.
CATGGCTGATGAAGACATAGGTCAGTTGGAACTCGTCCTGCAGGTCGGCCAGCAGGTTGAGCACCTGCGCCTGCACGGACAGGTCGAGCGCCGAGACCGGCTCGTCCAGCACCAACAGGCTCGGGTTCAGCATCAGCGCGCGGGCAATGGCGATGCGCTGGCGCTGGCCACCCGAGAACATGTGCGGGTAGCGGTTGTAATGCTCAGGTCCCAGCCCAACCTTCTTCAGCATCTTCATCGCCAGGTCGCGCCGTTCCTCGGCCGGCTTGTCCGTGTTGATCAAGAGCGGCTCGCCGAGAACGTCGCCGATCTTCTGGCGCGGGTTGAGCGAGCCATAAGGGTTCTGGAAGACGATCTGCACCTTGCGGCGCATTTCCTTGGTGAGCCCGTCCCTGGCGATATCGACCTTGTTGCCATCGATGAAGAGCTCGCCGGAGGTGGCCGGATCGATCAGCGTGATGATGCGAGCGAGCGTGGACTTGCCGCAGCCGGACTCGCCGACGATCGCCAGCGTCTTGCCCTTCTCGACGCTGAAGGAAACGCCCTTCACCGCATGCACGGTGCGCGCGCCGCGGAACAGGCCGCCGCCGACATGGTAGTCGCGCTTGATGTCCTTGCCCTCGACGACATTGGTCATGCGCCGGCTCCGGAGGGTGCGGCCTCGAACAGCATGTCGGTCACGGTCGGCAGCCGGTCGCCGACGGCGTTTTCCGGCAGCGCCGAAAGCAGCGCGCGCGTGTAGTTGCTCTTCGGCGATTCAAAGAGCGACAGCACGTCGGCCTCTTCCATCTTGCGGCCCTTGTACTGGACGATGACGCGGTCGGCGGTCTCGGCCACCACGCCCATATTGTGGGTGATCATGATCAGGCCCATGCCGTATTTGGCCTGCAGCGAGACCAGCAGATCGAGGATCTGCTTCTGGATGGTGACGTCGAGCGCGGTGGTCGGCTCGTCGGCGATCAAGAGCTTCGGATTGCAGGCGATTGCCATGGCGATCATGACGCGCTGGCATTGGCCGCCCGACATCTGATGCGGGAAGGAGTTGAGCCGGTCGGCCGGATCGGGGATGCCGACCTGCTTGAAAAGCTCGATGGCGCGCGCCCGGCGCTGGGCCTTGTCCATGCCCATGTGGAAGCGCAGCACTTCCTCGATCTGGAAGCCGACGGTGAAGCAGGGATTGAGGCTGGCGATCGGCTCCTGGAAGATCATGGCGATGTCCTTGCCGATGATCTTGCGGCGGTCGGCCGGGCTGATCTTCAACAGGTCGCGGCCGTTGAAGGTCATGCGGTCGGCGGTGACGGTGGCTGTCCATGGCAGGAGCCCCATCACGGCCAGCATCGACACCGATTTGCCGGAGCCGGATTCGCCGACGATGGCGAGCACCTCGCGCTCGTCGACATGGAGCGAGACGCCGTCGACGGCGCGGAACGGGCCGGAAGCGGTCTGGAATTCGACGACGAGGTTCTGGATGTCGAGCAGCGCCATCACGACCTCCTGAGCTTGGGATCGAGCGCATCGCGCAGGCCGTCGCCGATCAGGTTGATGGCAAGCACGGTGATGAGGATGGCGAGACCCGGGAAGGTGACCACCCACCAGGCGCGCAGGATGAACTCGCGCGCCGAGGCGAGCATGGTGCCCCATTCCGGCGTCGGCGGCTGGGCGCCGAGGCCGAGGAAGCCGAGCGCGGCGGCCTCCAGGATGGCATTGGAGAAGGATAGCGTGCCCTGGACGATCAGCGGCGCCAGGCAGTTGGGCAGGATGGTGCCGAGCATCAGCCTGAGATGGCCAGCGCCGGCGACCTTCGCCGCAACGACATATTCGCGGCTTTTCTCGGCCATGACGGCGGCGCGCACCAGGCGGGCGAAATGCGGCTGCAGCACCAGCGCGATCGCCAGCATGGCGTTGAATAGGCCGGGGCCGAGGATGGTGACCAGAACCAGCGCCAGCAGCAACGACGGGAAGGCCAGGATCAGGTCCATGACGCGCATGATCGCCACGTCGACCCAGCCGCGGAAATAGCCCGCGAGCAGGCCGAGCGTGATGCCGCCGATGAGCGCCAGCGTGACGACGACCGCGCCGATCAGCAGCGAGAAGCGCGCGCCATAGAGCAGGCGCGAGAGGATGTCGCGGCCAACCGGATCGGTGCCGAGCAGATATTGCGTCGAGCCGCCCTCCTGCCATGCCGGCGGCCGCAGAAACGCGGTCTTGTCCTGGATGTCGGGCGCATAGGGCGCGAGCAGTGGCGCGAACAGCGCGGCCAGCACCAAGAGGATGAAGACGAACAGGCCGATGACCGCGCCGCGGTTCACCGAGAAATAGTGCCAGAAGGTCTTGAGGCCGGTGAGGCGATCCGGGCTGCCGGCGGCCATCGGGGCGATTTCGGTCTGGCTCATTTACGCCGCCCTGATGCGTGGGTTGATGACGGCATAGAGCACATCGACGATGAGGTTCACCGCCATGACGATCAGCGCGATCAAAAGCAGACCTGACTGCACGACGACATAGTCGCGCTTGGATATGGATTCGACCATCCACCTGCCGATGCCGGGCCACGAGAAGATCGTTTCGGTAAGGATGGCGCCGGCGAGCAGCGTACTAACCTGCAGGCCGATAGTGGTGACCACCGGGATGAGTGCATTGCGCAGCGCATGCACACCGATAACCCGGGCCGACGAGAGGCCTTTGGCGCGGGCAGTCCGTACATAGTCCTCGCTCAGCACCTCGAGCATGGCCGAGCGCGTTTGGCGCGCTATCACAGCCAGCGGAATGGTGCCGAGCACAATTGTCGGCAGCACCAGATGGCGCAATACCGAGCGGAATGCAGCCCACTTGCCGTAGATCAAAGTGTCGATGGTCATGAAGCCGGTGATCGGCTTGAAGAAGTACTGCAGGTCGATGCGGCCGTTGACTGGTGTCCAGCCAAGATAACCGGAGAAAAAGATGATCAGCAGCAGGCCCCACCAGAAAATCGGCATGGAATAGCCGACGAGCGCCGTGCCCATCAGCGATTGATCGAACCACGAGCCACGCTTGACGGCCGCGAAGATGCCGGCCGGAATGCCGAGCACCATGGCGAAGATCATGGCGAAGAAGGACAGTTCCAGCGTTGCCGGGAAGAGCGTCTTGAACTCCTCGAGCACCGGGCGCTTGGACGAGATGGAGACACCGAAATCGCCGGTGGCGACCTCACCGACATAGCGCGCGTACTGCTCCCAGATCGGCAGATCGAAGCCGAACTGTTGCTTGAGCTCTTCGTAGCGGGCGGGGGCGACGCCATGCTCGCCGGCCATGGCCAGGATCGGATCGCCGGGCAGCAGCCGGACGAAGGCGAAGGCGCAGATGGTGATGCCGACGAGGGTCGGGATCAGGAGGGCGATTTTGTTGAGAAGATATCGGAGCATCGTCGAATTGAAGGGGGCGGCGCCAAAGTTGCGCCGCCCCGTTCGCAATATTATTCGGCCTTGTCAACGCCGTCGAAGCGATGAATGCCGAGCGGGTCCATCTTGAAGCCGCTGACATTATTACGAACAACCGCGTAGACCTGGCTGTGGGCGAGCAGGAAAGCCGGAGCCTCCTTGGCGAAGATCACCTGCGCCTGCTCGTAGAGCTTGGTGCGCTCGGCCTGGTCGCTGGTCTTCTTGGCCTTCTGGATCAGGTCCTCGAAGTCCTTGTCGCACCAGCTGGAGTAGTTCGAGACGCCGATGGCCGAGCAGGCGAACAGGGTGGCGAAGAAATTGTCCGGATCGCCATTGTCGCCGGTCCAGCCGATCTGGAAGGCACCGGGACGGTCCTTCTTCTTGCCTTCGGCGCGATACTTGGTCCACTCGTAGTTGACGATTTCAGCCTTGACGCCGACCTTGGCCCAGTCGGCCTGGATCAGCTCCGCGGCGCGCTGGAAGTTCGGGTTATACGGGCGGACGCGGTCGGAAGCCCAGAGCTGGATTTCCTTCAGCCCGGCAGCCTCGAGCACCTTCTTGGCCTCATCCGGATTGTAGGCGTCGGTCTTCACATCCTTGTTCCACGACCACATGGTCGGCGGGATCAGGTTTTCGGCGGGCGTGGCGCCGGCATCCTGGAACAGCGACTTGATCAGCGCTTCCCGGTCGATCGCCTGGTTGAGCGCATGGCGCACCTCCGGCTTGTCGAGCGGCGGGATCGTGGTGTTGTAGCTCATATAGCCGATGTTCAGGCCGGCCTGATCCATCAAGGTCACGTCCTTGTTGGCCTTGATGGTGCCGATGTCGGCCGGGTTCGGATAGGGCGCAACGTCGCATTCGCCAGCCAGCACCTTCTGGATGCGGGCGGTGGCGTCAGGCGTGATGGCGAAGACGAGATCGTCGATCTTTTCCTTGCCCTTGAAGTAATCCGGGTTGGCCGCGTAGCGGATGACCGAATCCAGCTGGTAGTCGACGAACTGGAACGGACCGGTGCCGATCGGCTTGGTCGAGAAGTCGGCCATCTTGCCGTCCTTCTGCAGCTGGTCGGCATATTCCTTCGACACGATCGAGGCGAAATCCATGCCGAGATTGGCCAGCATCGGCGCATTCGGCTCGGTCAGCGTCAGCTTGACGGTGAGGTCGTCGACCTTCTCCCACTTGGCGACATATTTCGGCATGTCCATGCCGGTGTAGTAGTCCCAGGTGAGGTTCGGCAGATACTTGTCGCCGTTCCAAGGATTCTCCTTGTTGAACTGGCGATCGAAGGAGAAGACGACGTCATCGGCGTTGAGGTCGCGCGTCGGCTTGAAATAGTCGGTGGTCTGGAACTTCACACCCGGATGCAGGTGGAAAGTGTAGACCAGGCCATCGTCGGAAATTTCCCACTTGTCGGCAAGACCCGGCTCGACTTCGGTGCCGCCATGCTTGAATTCGACCAGTCGCGAATAGACGGTGCGCGAGGACGCGTCGAAGTCGTTGCCGCCGGTCGTCGTACCCGGATCGAAATTGGCCGGCGACGCTTCCGAGCAATAAACGAGCGTCTTGGCACTGGCCACGCCGCCGAGGACGCTTGCAGCCAGCAACGCGGCTGCAAAAGTCATTGTCTTTTTCATTGAGCACTCCCTGATGTTCTCTCAAGCCCCTCTATCAGGCTCGCGAAGGGCGCATATAAGCACCGTTTCTTCGCCTTTGGAACACCTCGTATGCGTACCCCACGGGAAGCAGGAAAAGAATCCGGATTATGCTCCGGCGATAGAAAGAATGAGCATTATTTTCTCCTCACAACATTATTAACGACGGGATTTTTTTATTGATCGGCTGTCCCGGGAAACGAGCCTGTGAGAGGCGCTGCTGGATGTCCGCCTGCCCTCCAGGAAGGCCGTGGAGAGCTGGATTCGACGGCAAATCTTTCCTCGCATTGCCGCTGGGGCAAGGCTTGCACGGTCGCGGATAGAGGCAATACATAGATGGTGGGCGGGATTTCCCGGAAAATCCGGACCGGCGTGGAGGACGCTTCTTGCGGAAGCGGGCGCCCAGATCGAACGCGACAGGGAGAGACAGGTGGCAAAAGCAGCCAAGACGACAGCCCCGGCGAAAAAAAGAGATAAGGCCGCCGCGGAAAGCAATACGCCCAAGGCTGCCAAGTCTGCCGCCGCATCGAAGCCGAAGACGGCCGCCAAGGCAGCGCCCGCCAAAGCAGCAAAGCCTGCCGCCGCCAAACCCGCAGCCGCAAAGACCAAGGCCGCAGCCGCGAAAGTTGACAAGCCGGCCACCGCCAAGCCTGCCTCGAAGGGCTTGCCGAAGGCGATCACCGAACTCACGGCCGGCCTGCCGGAAAAACCGTGGCTGAAAAGCTATCCGAAGAACATGCCGGCCGAGATCGGCGCCCTGCCCTACAAGTCCATCGGCGAGTTCCTGGTCGGCGCCTGCAAGCAATTCGCCGGGCGGCCGGCCTTCGTGTGCATGGGCAAGTCGATCACCTACGCCGAGCTCGAGCGGCTGTCGGCCGCGTTCGGCGCCTATCTGCAGGCGAGAGGCCTGGAGAAGGGCGCGCGCGTGGCGCTCATGATGCCGAATGTGCTGCAATATCCGGTCGCGATGATGGCGGTGCTTCGCGCCGGCTACACGGTGGTGAATATCAACCCGCTCTACACGCCGCGCGAACTGGAACACCAGTTGAAGGATTCCGGTGCGCAGGCGATCGTCATCCTCGAGAACTTCGCCGGCACGCTGCAGGCGGTCATCGCCAGGACGCCGGTCAAGCATGTCATCGTCGCGTCGATGGGCGACATGCTCGGCGGCCTCAAGGGCGCCATCGTCAACCTCGTCGTGCGGCGGGTGAAGAAGATGGTGCCGGCATGGTCGCTGCCCGGCCATGTCAAGTTCAACGCCGTGCTCAAGACCGGCGCGACCATCGCCTTCAAGCCGCCGACGGTCTCCAGCGACGACATCGCCTTCCTGCAATATACGGGGGGAACCACCGGCGTCTCGAAGGGCGCTGTGCTGCTGCATCGCAACGTGCTTTCGAACGTGGCGCAGAATTCGCTGTGGGTGGAGGACGCCTATGCGGTGAAGCCCAAGCCGGCGCATCTCAACTTCATCTGCGCGCTGCCGCTCTACCATATCTTCGCGCTGACGGTGAACGCGCTGATGGGCATGCAACAGGGCGCGCAGAACGTGCTGATCCCCAACCCGCGCGACATTCCGGGCTTCGTCAAGGAGCTGGCGAAATACCCGATGCACATCTTCCCCGGCCTCAACACGCTGTTCAACGCGCTGCTCAACAATGAGGAGTTCCGCCAGCTGGACTTCAAGCCGCTGATCCTGACGCTGGGCGGCGGCATGGCGGTGCAGAAGGGCGTCGCCGAACGCTGGAAGGCGCTGACCGGCTGCCCGGTCAGCGAAGGCTACGGGCTTTCCGAAACATCGCCGGTGGCCACCGCCAACAAATTCAGCTCCAGCGACTTCACCGGCACGATCGGCTTGCCGCTGCCCTCGACCGAGATCGCCATCCGCGACGATGACGGCAACAACGTGCCGCTCGGCGAGGTGGGCGAGATCTGCATCCGCGGTCCGCAGGTGATGGCCGGCTACTGGAACCGGCCCGACGAGACCGCCAAGGTGATGACCAAGGACGGCTTCTTCAAATCCGGCGACATGGGCTTCATGGACGAACGCGGCTACACCAAGATCGTCGACCGCAAGAAGGACATGATCCTGGTCTCCGGCTTCAACGTCTATCCCAACGAACTGGAAGAAGTGGTGGCGCATCACCCCGGCGTGATGGAAGCGGCAGCGGTCGGCGTGCCGGACGAGCATTCCGGCGAAGTGCCTAAATTGTTCGTGGTCAGGAAGGATCCGGCGCTCACCGTCGAGGCGCTGATGGCTTATTGCCGCGAGAACCTGACCGGCTACAAGCGGCCGAGATACATCGAGTTCCGCACCGAACTGCCGAAGACGCCGGTCGGCAAGATCCTGCGTCGCGCGCTGCGGGACCAGGCTTGAGCGATAGCACGGCCAACCTGAGGCGAGAGCCCGCGAAAGCGCTCGATCCGGCGGAATTCATCAAGGCGAACATGCGGCTGGCGCCGGTACCCGCGCTGCCGGAGGTCCGTCTCTATATGGCGCATCCCGGCAGCGGCCTGCGGCGGCTGCTCGAACCGGACGATGGCGGCGAAGGCGAGACGGAGCCACAGCCGCCCTACTGGGCCTATGCCTGGGCCGGCGGCGCGGTGCTGGCCCGCTATGTGCTGGACCGTCCGTCGATCGTGGCCGGCAAACGCGTGCTCGATCTCGGCGCCGGCTCGGGGCTGGTCGGTATCGCGGCGGCGAGAGCCGGAGCGCGCGCTGTGATCGCGGCGGAGGTCGACCGCAACGGGATCGTGGCGCTGGGCCTCAACGCGCAAGCCAATGGCGTCGCCATCCAGATATTCGAGGGGGATGTCACCGGCGGTCCGCCGCCGGAGGTCGAGCTGGTGCTCGCGGGCGATGTCTTTTACGCGCAGGATGTGGGACAGCGGATGATGCCTTTCCTCGACCGCTGCCTGGCCGCCGGCATCGATGTGCTGGTCGGCGATCCCGGCCGCGCATGGCTGCCGAGGTCGCGGCTCTGCCTGCTCGGCGAATACCAGGTGCCAGACGTCGGCGGAAACGGCGGCGGCGAGCCGAAGCCGAGCGCGGTGTTCGCGCTTGTGGCCGAACCCGGTTAGCCGGCCGGCACGTTCACCCGCGCGGCAAGAAAATCCGGCAAGTCGGCGACCGAGTCCAGGATGACATCGGCCATCGGCGCCAGCGAGTCGCGCGTGCCGGTGCCGGAAAGGACGCCCACCGCCAGGCCGCAGCCGCCGGCGCGCGCCATTTCGAGGTCGTGGCGGTTGTCGCCGACCATGGCGATCTCGCCGGGTCTCAGCCCGGTCAGATCGCAGAAGGCAATGACGGTGTCCGGCGCTGGCTTCGGGTTGGCCACCGCATCATAGCCGAAGGCGGCGTCGAAGAGCTGCGCGACACCGAGCGTGGCGAGCGTCTTCTCGGCGCCGCTGGTGGAGTCATTGGTGGCGACGCCCATGCGGTAGGATCGGTTGTGCAGCGCCCGCAGCGAATCGATAACGCCGGGAAGCGCCACCGCCATCGAGGAGCCCTGCACCGAGGTGATCTCGTTGAAGCGGGAAACGGCGAGCAGCTGATCCTCGTTAGACAGGCGCGGGAACCAGAGCTCAACGACATCCATGTTCGAGCCGGACGCAAAGATCGAATCGGGCTTGAAGCGCTTGGTGGCGAAGTCGAAGCCGGCGGCGGCGAGCAGCCTGTCGGCCTTCCAGCGGTCGCCCTCGGCAGCGTCCATGGCCATGAAGTCGGCGATGCCGAGCCAGGTTGCGTTGAAATCGACAAGCGTGCCGTCCTTGTCGAAGAGAATTCCCTTGATGTCTGCCAATCCTGTTACTCCGCGCCGCGCAATTGGTGGATGTGTCCCACCAGACCGGCAGTCGAGGCGTCGCGGTTTGCGGCAGTCTCCTTGCCCTCAACGACAGGCAGCAGGCCCGTCGCCAGTTCCTTGCCGAGCTCGACCCCCCATTGGTCAAAGGAATTGATGTTGAACAGCGTGCCCTCGACGAAGACGCGATGTTCATAAAGTGCGATAAGCCGCCCCAGCGTGCGCGGATCGAGTTTCCTGTAAAGAATGGTCAGAGAGGGGCGGTTGCCCGAGAAGACGCGGTGCGGCGCGATGCGGTCGACATCGGCCGGCTTCATGCCCTTGGCCAGCATCTGCGCGCGCGCCTCTTCCAGCGTGCGACCCTTCATCAAGGCCTCCGACTGCGCCAAGACATTGGCTAGCAGAAGGTCGTGCTGGTGCTTCAACTCGGGCTCATGACCTATCGCCGCGGCGAGGAATTCGACCGGTATGAAGTCGGTGCCCTGATGCAGCAGCTGGAAGAAGGCGTGCTGGCCGTTGGTGCCGGGTTCGCCCCAGACCAGCGGGCCGGTCGGCGTGGCGACCGCGGTGCCGTCCAGCGTGACGCTCTTGCCGTTCGATTCCATGTCGAGCTGCTGCAGATAGGCCGGCAGGCGCGACAGGCGCTGGTCGTAGGGGATGACGGCGCGGGCCGGATATTTGCAGACGACCCGGTGCCACCAGCCGATCAGCCCCAGCAGCACCGGCAGGTTCTTTTGCATCGGCGCGGTACGGAAATGCTCGTCCATCTCATGCGCGCCGTCGAGGAAGGCGCGGAAGTTGCGCGGGCCGACGGCGATCATCACCGGCAGGCCGATGGCGCTCCAGACCGAGTAGCGGCCGCCGACCCAGTCCCAGAAGCCGAAGACACGGTCCTGTTCGATGCCGAACTTCGCCACCAGGTCGAGCGCGGTCGAGACGGCGGCGAAATGCTTGCCGATCGCTTGCTCGCCCAGCGCCTTCTCCACCCATTGGCGCGCAGTCTCAGCATTCGTCATCGTCTCGACGGTGGTGAAGGTCTTGGAGGCGACGATGAACAGGGTCGTCTCGGCGGAAAGGCCCTTCAGCGTGTCATGGATATGGGCGCCGTCGACATTGGAGACGTAGTGCGCGCGCGGCCCGTCATGGTAGGGCGCCAGCGCCAGCGTCACCATCGCCGGGCCGAGGTCCGAACCGCCGATGCCGATGTTGACGATGTCGGTGATCTTCTTGCCGGTGGCGCCCGCGGCCTTGCCGGAGCGGATGGCGTCGGCGAAGGCGCCCATGGCGTCGAGCACGGCAATCACATCGGCCTTGGTGTCCTGGCCGTCGACCACGACGCTCTTGCCGGTCAAGTTGCGCAGCGCGGTGTGCAGCACGGCGCGATTCTCGGTAATGTTGATCTTCTTGCCTTCGAACATCGCGGCGCGTCGTCCCGCGAGATCGGCGGCGCCGGCGAGCTTCTCCAGCATCGTCATGGTATTTGCGTCGACCGCGCATTTCGACCAGTCGAGGAGGAGGTCGCCGTCGGTGGCGGAGAACGTCTCGAAGCGCTTGGGATCGGCGGCGAAGGCCTCGCGCATCGTACCCTTGGCCGCCGCGCGCTGATCACGCAGGGCGGCAAGTTGCTTGTCGAAAGATGACTGATCCACTGACGGGCTCCTGGCGGGTTTTTAGATTTATCTTAACAGGCCGGATGTTTCCGGCGCGTGTCGTCGCGTCATTTTCGCATCATTCTATTGAGCCTATTTCCATTTCATTCAAGCGCGGCTTTGCCGCAGTGCATCACGCTTTTATGATGCATTGCAGCATTGTTTTTACCGACCGGTAGATGGACCGCCTGCGCGGCCAATAGATCACTGGCATAAATCCCAGCGATCAGAAAAATTGATTGGCGCAACCCCTTATGCCACCCATACACTCCACTGGTCCAGCCAAGTGAAAACAGCTGGCCATCCGAGGAAGATTCCCCATGCCACAGCGCAATGACACGGCCATATGGTCCGGCCTCTTCCGGATTTCGGCTGAATCCGGCCAAACCCTCCAGGCGCAGATACGCCAGGCGATCGTCGCGGCTATTCTCGACCGACAGATCGCCGCCTCGATGCCACTGCCGTCCTGCCGGATTCTGGCGGAAAAACTTGGCGTTGCCCGCGGAACGGTGGTGCTCGCCTTCCAGCAGCTGGTCGACCAGGGCTTTCTGGTGGCGCGCGAACGGCGCGGCCATTTCGTCAATCCGGATGTGCTGGCCACCCCGGCCAAGCCACACCAGAAGGCGCCCGACCAGCAGAACGAGATCGACTGGAAGGCGCGCCGGCAGATCGCCGCCAGCGACATGCCGCCGCCGGCCAAGCACGACAACTGGATCAAGTCCTCCTACCCGTTCGTCTACGGCCAGTTCGACCCGGCGCTGTTCCCGACCGCCGAATGGCGCGAGTGCAACCGCATGGCGCTGGCCGTGCTCGAGATCCGCAACTGGGCGTCCGACATGGTGGATCGCGACGATCCGCTGTTGATCGAGCAGATCCAGGCCAGGCTCCTGCCGCGCCGCGGCATCTTCGCCAATCCGGACGAGATCATCGTGACGCTGGGGGCGCAGAACGCGCTCTATATGCTCGCCTCGCTCTTGATGACCAAGGGCTCGAAAGTGGCGATGGAGGATCCAGGTTATCCGGATGCACGCTCGATCTTCCGGCTGGCCGGCGCCGATATCCAGCCGGTTCCGGTCGACCAGCAGGGCATCGTCACCTCGTCGATCCCCAGCGATTCGGGCTTCGTCTTCGTCACGCCGAGCCACCATTGCCCGACCATGGTGCCGCTGTCGGCGGAACGCCGGCAGGACCTTCTGGCGCGCGCCAACCGCAACAACCAGATCATCATCGAGGACGGCTATGACAGCCAGCTGCTCGACGAGGCGCCGCAGCAGGCGCTGAAGAGCCTCGACCGCTCTGGCCGCGTCATCTATGTCGGCTCGATGTCGAAGACGCTGGCTCCGGGGCTGAGGCTCGGCTACATCGTCGCCTCGGCGGGGCTGATCGCCGAGCTTCGTGCGCTGCGCCGCTTCATGCTCAGGCACCCGCCGGCGAACAACCAGCGCGCCGTCGCGCTGTTCCTGTCGCTCGGCCATCACGAAGCGCTGGTGCGCAGGCTTTCCGCCGCCTTCGACGAGCGGCGCAAGCGGCTGGTCCATGCGATTTCCGCTTTCCTGCCAGAATGGCGCTCGACCGACTCGGCGGGCGGCACGTCGCTCTGGCTGGAAGGGCCGCGCGGCACCGATTCCCGCGGCCTGGCCGAAGCCGCTGCTTCGCGCAGCGTCATCATAGAACCTGGCGACCGGTTCTTCGACCGCAGCGAAAAGCCTTCGCGTTTCATGCGCTTGGGCATCTCCTCGATCTCGCTGCAGCATATCGAGCCGGGCATCCGCGAGCTTGCCACCGCCGCCGGCCGCAGGCCCGCGGCCGCCTGATTGCCATGGACTTTAAAAAAGAGCCGGCGCCGCGCCGGCTCTTTTTGTTTTGGCGCATCCTTGTCGTTTTAGAACCCTGGCATATTCGACGGAATCGGCTGGCCCATATGCTGTGCCAATGCCGGCAGCATAGTCGGGGCCAGAAGGGGACGAGGCAGGCCGATGGTGGACCAACCACCCGTGTCCCGCCTCGCGGATAAAGACAAAAAGTGGAGTGCTTCCATGTCAGTGGCTCTCGAGAAGCAGGAAACGTCGTCGGACCAGCGTTCGCGGCGTTCCGGCGGGCGCGAAGCGCGCCGCGCGATGCGGGCAGCACCCTTGGCCGACGACATCCGCCCGGTGCGGGCGGGGCTTGAAGGCGGCAGCTACGGGCCATTGAGCCAGGCCGACCAGGAACGCATCCACGAAGCGGTGCTGACGCTCCTGGAGACGGTCGGCTTCGCCAATGCCATCCCGTCCTGCATCGAAGCGCTGACCCGGGTCGGCGGCATCTATGGCGACGACGGCCGCATCCGGCTGCCGCGCGCGCTGGTGCTGGACACGATCAAAAGGGCGGCGCGCAACTTCACCCTCTACGGCCAGGATCCCAAGCACGACATGGTGATCCAGGGCAAACGCGTGCATTACGGCACGGCGGGCGCGGCGGTGCATCTGGTCGATGTCGAGAAGCGCGAATACCGCGAATCGCTGCTGCAGGATCTCTATGACGCCGCCCGTCTCGTCGACGGGCTGGACAACATCCATTTCTTCCAGCGCACCATGGTGCCGCGCGACATTCCCGACCCGCTCGATATGGATTTCAACACGCTCTACGCCTGTGTGATGGGGACGTCGAAGCATGTCGGCACCTCGTTCACCGTGCGTGAGAACGTCAAGCCGGCGCTGGAGATGCTCTATGCGATCGCCGGCGGCGAGGAGAATTTCCGGGCGCGGCCGTTCGTCTCAAACTCGAACTGCTTCGTCGTGCCGCCGATGAAGTTCGCCGAGGACGCCTGCGGCGTGCTCGAAGCCTGCGTCGAAGGCGGCATTCCGATCCTGCTGCTCTCCGCCGGCCAGGCCGGCGCCACGGCACCCGCGGCGATTGCCGGCGCGGTCGTGCAGGCGGTGGCGGAAGTGCTGATGGGCCTGGTCTATGTCAACGCAATCAAGCCCGGACATCCGGCGATCTTCGGCACCTGGCCGTTCGTCTCCGATCTCAGGACCGGCGCCATGTCCGGCGGCTCGGCCGAGCAGGCGGTGCTGACCGCGGCCTGCGCGCAGATGGCGCAATATTACGACCTGCCCGGCGGCTCGGCCGCCGGCATGTCGGACTCCAAGCTGCCCGACATCCAGGCCGGTTACGAGAAGGGCATCACCAATGTCATGGCGGGACTGTCCGGCTTGAACCTGGTCTATGAATCGGCCGGCATGCATGCCTCACTGCTCGGCTTCTGCCTGGAAAGCCTGATCATCGACAACGACATGCTTGGCCACTGCCTGCGCTGCGTGCGCGGCATCGAGGTGACCGACGACGCACTGTCGATCGACACCATAGCCGAGGTCTGCCTCAAGGGCCCCGGCCACTATCTCGGCAACGACCAGACGCTGAAACTGATGCAGACCGAGTATTTCTATCCCGCCGTCGGCGACCGTTTCTCGCCCAAGGAATGGAACGAAAAGGGCCGGCCCGATATCCTGTCGCGGGCAATTGCGGAGAAGAAGCGCGTGCTTGCCGAGCGTTTCCCGCGCCATGTCTCGCGCCTGCTCGACGACAAATTGCGCGCCCGCTTCGGCGAGATGATCAAGTTGCCGCGCAGCGGCATGGGTGGTTGATCTACTCGACGCTCAGCGCATAACGCACGACCACCTCGGCGTTGATCAGCTTGGCGTGCAGCGTCATCAGCACGATCCGCGCGTCGAAACTGTCGCCGGCCTCCAGCGCCGCCTCGATGCGGCGCTCGACCGCCAAGGTCAGTTCAGGACCATTGGCCTGCTCGAACACGTCCGGCCCGGCGACGCAATAGCCGCAAAGCTGCGCCACCGAGGTATACGCGTCAGGCGGCGGCTCGTCCGGCCAGCGGTCGTTCATCAGATTGACGATGGTGAGTTTCACGCCTTCCGGGACCAGGGCCGGATGCAGGTCGGCCTTGCGCAACGCGTCGTCGAGCTGGCGCAGGTCGCTCGAGCGGCCAAACATGCCGAGGAACCCAAGGGAAGAGCGCCGTTTCGCCACAGATGATCTCCCCTTCGCGAGGCTGCCGAGTTCGACCTTATCTGTGGGCTGAGCGTGGCCGAGACAAGGGCACGAAAAAGGGCGGCCCGCCGATGGCGAGGCCGCCCTCAAGATTTAGCCGACTAAAAGTTCAGTGATTGTCGCGCGGCACGCCGCTGGTATGCGCGACGTCCTGGTACTTCACAGCCGGCTTCAGCACCATGCCGGCCGAGAACTGGTCGACCATGCCGCGCTGAATCTCCTGCCACGGCGTCTGGTGCTTGGGATAGTGATAGCCGCCATTGCCTTGCAGCGCGGCGCGCCGCTTGGCGATCTCCTCGTCGCTGACGAGAATGTTGGCCGTGCCCTTCTTCAGGTCGATGCGGACGCGGTCGCCGGTCTTGAGCAGCGCAAGGCCGCCGCCGATCGCAGCCTCCGGCGAAGCGTTGAGGATCGACGGCGAGCCGGACGTGCCGGACTGGCGGCCGTCGCCGATGCAGGCCAGCGAATGGATGCCCTTCTTGATGAGGTAGGCCGGCGGCTGCATGTTGACCACCTCGGCACCGCCCGGATAGCCGACCGGGCCGGCGCCGCGCATGAACAGGATCGTATGCTCGTCGATACCCTGCGCCGGATCGTCGATACGGGCGTGATAATCCTCCGGCCCATCGAAGACCATGGCGTTGCCCTCGAAAGCCTCCGGATCGTTCGGATTAGAGAGATAACGCTCACGGAACTCGGGCGAGATGCCGCTGGTCTTCATGATGGCGGAATCGAACAGATTGCCCTTGAGATTGATGAAGCCGGCATTGGCCTTGAGCGGCTTGTCGGCGCTGCGGATGACCTCGTGGTTCTCGTTGAGGGCATCCCGGCAATTATCGCCCATCGACTTGCCGTTGACGGTGATGGCGTCGGGATGGGGCAGCAGGCCGCCCTTCATCAGTTCGGCGACGACCGCCGGCACGCCGCCGGCGTGGTGATAGTCTTCGCCGAGATATTCGCCGGTCGGCTGCAGGTTGACGAGCAGCGGCACGTTGAGGCCGATCTTCTGCCAGTCGTCATTGTCGAGCGGCACGCCGAGATGGCGGGCAATCGCGTTCAGGTGGATCGGCGCATTGGTGGAGCCGCCGATCGCCGAATTGACGACGATGGCGTTCTCGAAGGCCTGGCGCGTCATGATGTCGGACGGCTTCAGGTCCTCATGCACCATGTCGACGATGCGCTTGCCCGTCTCGTAGGCGATCTGGCCGCGCTCGCGATAAGGGGCGGGGATGGCGGCCGAACCGGGGAGTTGCATGCCGAGCGCCTCGGCCAGCGAGTTCATCGTGGTGGCGGTGCCCATGGTGTTGCAATAACCGGTCGACGGCGCCGAGGAGGCGACGATATCCATGAACTCGTCATAGTCGATCTCACCGGCCGACAGGCGCTGGCGCGATTCCCAGACGATGGTGCCGGAGCCGGTGCGCTTGCCCTTGTGCCAGCCATTGAGCATCGGGCCAACCGACAATGCGATGGCCGGAATGTTGACGGTGGCCGCCGCCATCAGCAGCGCCGGCGTGGTCTTGTCGCAGCCGATGGTGAGCACGACGCCGTCGAGCGGATAGCCGTAAAGCACCTCGACGAGGCTCAGATAGGCAAGGTTGCGGTCGAGCGCGGCCGTGGGGCGCTTGCCAGTCTCCTGGATCGGATGGCACGGGAACTCGAAGGGGATGCCGCCCATCGAGACAATGCCCTCGCGCACGCGCTTGGCGAGCTCGAGGTGGTGGCGGTTGCAGGGCGAGAGATCGGACCCGGTCTGCGCGATGCCGATCAGCGGCTTGCCCGACATCAGCTCGGCGCGGGTCAGGCCATAGTTCAGATAACGCTCGAGATAGAGCGCCGTCATGCCCGGATTGTCGGGGTTGTCGAACCACTCCTGCGAGCGAAACTTCTTTTTCTTAGTGGGGGCGCCTGCCATGGTGGTCTCCGTATTTGTATGACAAATCGATAGGACAACGCGCGAGCGCAAGCAAGAGGCAGACGCTGCCCGGACCCGGACTTTGGTGCGATAGACTTGTCGCGGCCCGCGCGCTACGACCAATCGGCATCAGTAAATCGGGGAGGTTTTGATGGCTTTGGTGATCGAAGGCGAGGAGCGGATCGCCGCACCCGTCAAGAAAGTATGGGAAGCCCTCAATGACCCGGAGATCCTGAAGGAAGCCATTCCGGGCTGCCAGAGCCTGGAAAAGCGCTCAGACACCGAGATGGCGGCGACCGTGGTGCTGAAGATCGGGCCGATCAAGGCGACCTTCAACGGCGAAGTGACGCTCAAGAACCTCAAGCCGCCGCATTCCTACACCATCCAGGGCGAAGGCAAGGGCGGCATTGCCGGCTTTGCCAAGGGCGGCGCCGATGTGACGCTGACCGAGGACGGGCCGGATGCGACGGTGCTCAAATACGCCGCCAAGGCCGAGGTCGGCGGCAAGATCGCGCAGCTCGGCAGCCGGCTGATCCAGTCGACATCGAAGAAATTGGCGGGGCAGTTCTTCTCGACATTCGGGGAGAAGGTCGGCGCCTGACCCCTTAGGGAAAAGGGGTTATTCGAACACGATGCTGGGCACCGCGGCTTCGGCCGCGCCGCGCTCTTCCCGGACCCGATCCCAGACCTTCAAGGCGATGTCGCGATAGATCTTCGCCTCGGCGCCCTCCGGCTTGGAGGCGACGACCGGCGCGCCGGCGTCCGAGCTTTCGCGAATGCCCATCTCCAGCGGCACCTCGCCGAGGAAGGTGACGCCAAGGCGCTCGGCCTCGCGGCGCGCGCCGCCATGGCCGAAAATGTCGTAGCGCTTGCCGGTGTCGGGCGCGAGGAAGTAGCTCATGTTCTCGACGATGCCGAGCAGCGGCACGTCGACCTTCTTGAACATGTTGAGGCCCTTGCGGGCATCGATCAGCGCCAGGTCCTGCGGCGTCGAGACGATGACGGCACCCGCGAGCGGCACCTGCTGCGCCATGGTGAGCTGGGCGTCGCCGGTGCCGGGCGGCATATCGACCACCAGCACGTCGAGCGCGCCCCATTCGACCTCACGCAGCATCTGCGTCAGCGCCGACATCACCATCGGGCCGCGCCAGATCATCGGCGTCTCTTCATCGACAAGGAAGCCCATGGACATGACCTTCAGCCCATAGTTCTGCATCGGCTTCAGGATCTTGCCGTCGACGGTCTGCGGCCGGCCATGGATGTTGAGCAATCTGGGCATCGACGGCCCGTAGATGTCGGCGTCGAGCACGCCGACCTTCAAGCCGTTGGCGGCGAGGCCGAGCGCGAGGTTGACCGCGGTGGTCGACTTGCCGACGCCGCCCTTGCCCGAGGCGACCGCGATGATGGCATCGATGCCGGGCACGCCGCGCCTGCCATGGCTGTGCGATGCGGGCGCCTGCGGCGCGGGACGCTGCGCCGGCTGCGGGGTCGCGGGTCTCGGTGCTGCCGGACGCGGCGGCACAGGCGCTTCCATGCCGCCGCCCTTCTTCTCGGCCGTGAGCGCAACGACCGCGCTGGCGACGCCGGGAATGGCCTTCACCGCGCGCTCGGCCGCGGCGCGCAGCGGCTCCAGCTCCTGGGCACGGGCGGCGGGAACGGTGATGGAGAAGAACACTTTGGAATCGGCGATGAAGATCTCCGAGACCATGCCCAGGTCGACGATGTTGCCGGTGAAGTCCGGCCCGTTCACCGTCTTCAGGCGCTCGATGACGGATTCCTTGGTGACGGTCATGATCTTTCCTCGGGGCTTTGGCGTTCCAGATAGTGCAGTTTCCCGCCAGAACCAAGCCGTGGCGCAATGGCTCGCCCAGTGTGCCCCCGAAAGCGACGGAGGACGTCGAATTTGCCAATCGGCGTTCGAACCTTGTCATGGCCAAACGGGCCGCCCGCGCTATCTGCCTTGCCATCACGACAAGCTGTGAAGGAGATCGTCATGCTCGAAAACAGCAATGCGACAGCCAATCTCGCGGTGAAGGATCTGGAGAAAGCCAAGGCTTTCTATGAGGGAACGCTGGGTCTCCGCCAGGTGGACGAGATGGGCGGCGAGCTGATCGTC
Organism: Mesorhizobium sp. M2E.F.Ca.ET.209.01.1.1; assembly: GCF_004010375.2. Classification (NCBI taxonomy): domain Bacteria; kingdom Pseudomonadati; phylum Pseudomonadota; class Alphaproteobacteria; order Hyphomicrobiales; family Phyllobacteriaceae; genus Mesorhizobium; species Mesorhizobium sp. M2E.F.Ca.ET.209.01.1.1. The sequence continues at coordinate 47,589 of NZ_SADP02000009.1, forward strand.
TACAAGAGCGGCGACACGCTCATCAATGTCTATCATTCGCAGTTCGCTGGCACCAACAAGGCCACGGCCGTAACCTGGGCAGTCGGCGACCGGATCGAGCCGATCGTCAAGTCGCTGAAGTCGAAGGGCGTCACTTTCGAGCATTATGACATGCCCGGCTTGACGCTCGAAGGCGACATTCATGTCGGCCAAGGCATGAAGGTCGCCTGGTTCAAGGATCCCGACGGCAACATCCTGAATCTGGTCGACAAATAGCCTCGCCGCGAAGCTAAGCGGCCAGCCTGGTGGCAAGGTAGGTGAGCGCTGAAATCGCCGCCGTCGCCGGCAGGGTGATCACCCAGGCGACGACGATGTTGCCGGCGATGCCCCAGCGCACGGCGGAGACGCGGCGGGCGGCGCCCACACCGATAATGGCGCCGGTGATGGTGTGGGTGGTCGAGACCGGAACACCGAGCCAGGTGGCGGCGAAAAGCGTGATGGCGCCGCCGGTCTCGGCGCAAAAACCCTGCATCGGGTTCAGCCGCGTGATCTTCGATCCCATCGTGTGCACGATGCGCCAGCCGCCGAGCAGCGTGCCCAGAGCCAGCGCCGACTGGCAGGTGAGGACCACCCACAGCGGCACGTAGAAGCTCTGGCCGAGCATGCCTTGCGAATAGAGCAGCACGGCGATGATGCCCATGGTCTTCTGCGCGTCGTTGCCGCCATGTCCCAGCGAGTAGAGCGAGGCGGAAAAGAACTGCAGCACGCGAAACGTATTGTCGACGGCGAACGGCGTCTGGCGCACGAACAGCCAGGAGACGATGAGAACCAGGACCAGCGCGAGCACGAATCCCGTCGCCGGCGAGAGCACGATGGCCGCGACCGTCTTGCCGAGCCCGGACCAGACAATGGCACCGGTTCCGGCCTTGGCGACGCCGGCGCCGACCAGCCCGCCGATCAGCGCGTGCGAGCTGCTCGACGGAATGCCGGCGACCCAGGTGACGATGTTCCAGACGATGGCGCCGACAAGTGCCGAGAAGATCACCGCCGGCGTGACGATGCTGGCGTCGACAATGCCTTTCCCCACCGTCTCGGCGACATGCAGGCCGAAGAACAGGAAAGCGATGAAATTGAAGAAGGCGGCCCAGAACACCGCGTAATGCGGCCTGAGCACCCGGGTGGAGACGATGGTGGCGATCGAATTGGCGGCGTCGTGCAGGCCGTTGAGGAAATCGAAGAACAGGGCCACGGCAACGAGGCCGATCAGCAGCGGAAAAGCGATCGTCGCGTCCATCGCCTAAACGTTCTCGATCACGATGCCGCTGATCTCGTTGGCGACGTCCTCAAAGCGGTCGACCACCTTTTCCAGCTGGCCGTAGATCTCCGAGCCGATCAGGTAAGCCATCGGGTCGCTGCGGCCGTGATGCCTGAACAGATCCTTGAGGCCCTGCTCGTGCAGGTCGTCGGCGCGGCCTTCGACGCGCATGACCTCCTCGGCAATGGCGTTGAGGCGCGCTGCGTTGGCGCCCACCTTGCTCAGCAGCGGAATCGCCTCGGCGACCAGCCGGGCAGCCTGGACGATGACGCCGCCCATTTCCCGCATCAGCGGATCGAACTCCCTCACCTCGAACAGTTTCACCGTCTTGACGGTCTTGTGCATCATGTCGATGGCGTCATCCATCGACTGGATCAAATCCTTGATGTCGCCGCGATCGAAAGGGGTGATGAAGGACCGCCTGACCGCGAGCAGGACCTCGGCGGTGATGCCGTCAGCCTCGTTTTCGAGATCGACGATCTTCTGGCACCAGCGGTCAATGTCATTGCCGCCGAGAAGCTGCTGAAGGGCTTCGGCGCCGCCAACCACGGTGCGCGAATGCCGCTCGAACAGATCGAAGAAGCGATCCTCGCGTGGCAACAGCTTGCGAAACCAGCCCAGCATCTCGTCCTCCTTGCCTTCGCTTATCCCACATAGCGCCATGCGTGGCGCGGGAAAACAGATAGCCGGCTCAAAAATGTGGACGAGGCCCGATTGCGTGCGCGTCTTGCGCGGCAAGGCGATTTCCCTGACCTTGGGCTAAACGGTGGTGGATCGGATGGCATGATCGACAAGCTGGAATTCTTCATCGCGCTGGCCAAGGAAGAGCATTTCGGCCGGGCGGCGGTGGTGTGCGGCGTCACCCAGCCGACCTTGTCGGCCGGCATCAAGCAGCTCGAGGAGCAGCTCGGGGTCATGCTGGTGCTGCGCGGCTCGCGGTTCCAGGGGCTGACGCCGGAAGGAACGCAGGTGCTGGGCTGGGCGCGCCGCATCGTCGGCGACACAAGGACGATGCGCGAGGAGATGCGGGCGGCGCGCCGCGGCCTCTCCGGCCGCATCCGCATCGCCGCCGTCCCAACCGCCCTTGCGATGGTGGCGCGGCTGACGACGCCGTTCCGCGAAAAGCATCCGGGCGTCACCTTCTCCATCCTGTCGCGCACCTCGATCGAGGTGCTGTCGCTGCTCGGTAATTTCGACGTCGATGCCGGCATCACCTATCTGGACAACGAGCCGCTTGGGCGCGTCATCAGCGTGCCCCTCTATGACGAGCGCTACCAGTTGATCACGGCGGTCGGGAACCCCTATTCCGATCGCGACAAAGTGACATGGGCCGAGATCAGCCAGCTGCCGCTCTGCCTTTTGACGCCGGATATGCAGAACCGGCGCATCATCGACCAGCATCTGGCGGAAGCCGGCGTGCAGGTGCGGCCGACGCTGGAATCCAACTCGATGATCGTGCTGTTCTCGCATATCCGTACAGGCAAATGGTCGTCGATCATGCCGCTCAACCTCGCGGAAACGTTCGGTTTTTCCGAGCCGATCCGGGCCATTCCGATCGTCGAGCCGGACGCCAGCCACACGGTCGGCCTGGTGGCGGCGCCGCGCGAGCCGCACACGCCGCTGGTACAGGCGCTGCTGGACGAGGCGATGGCGCTGGCAGACGATTTCCGTCGTCATCGCTAGGCTAGAGAATGCGAGCCGCCGCTTTTTGATAGAAAATTTCTATCGATCGACGGGAGCGCTTTATTGATTTCGGAGGTTTCCTCTGATTTCGTAAGGACTTAGCGATATTGCGTCCTATGCATGTCGTTGCCCCGAAACCGCTCTATATCCTGGGGTGACATACATTGGCCGCTACGACCAGGGAGGGCGCTGCGTGACCATGCAGGCCGCAAGTACCGAGATCGCGTCGCGCACGGCGGCGATCATTGACGAGATGAAGGGCCTCGAGGGTCCGCTGCTGCCGATCCTGCACAGCATACAGAAAGAGTTCGGATACGTTCCGAAGGATGCGCTGCCGGTCATCGCCGACGGGCTGAACCTGTCGCGGGCCGAAGTGCACGGCGTGGTCAGCTTCTATCACGATTTCCGCGCCAAGCCGGCCGGGCGGCATGTGCTGAAGCTCTGCCAGGCGGAAGCCTGCCAGTCGATGGGCTCGGACGCCGTCGCGGCCAAGGTCAAGCAACTGCTGGGCATCGATTTCCACGAGACCGCGCGCGACGGATCGGTTACACTGGAGCCGGTCTACTGCCTCGGGCTTTGCGCCTGCTCGCCGTCGGCGATGCTCGACGGCGAAGTCATCGGCCGGCTCGATGACGAGAAGATCGAAGAGATCGTCGCGGAGGTGCGTTCATGATCCCGCGCATCTATGTCCCCGCAGATTCCGGCGCGCTGGCGCTCGGCGCCGAGAAGGTCGCCAGGGCGATCGAGAAGGAGCTCAAGGAGCGCGGCGTCGAGGCCAAGATCGTGCGCAACGGCTCGCGCGGCGCCTATTTCCTGGAGCCGATGGTCGAGGTGGCAACCGACAAGGGCCGCGTCGCCTACGGGCCGGTCAAGCCTTCCGACGTCAAGAGCCTGTTCGACAGCGGTTTTCTCACCGGCGGCCACCACAAGCGCTGGCTGGGCGCGCCCGACAAGATCCCTTTCTTCGCCAAGCAGACGCGGCTGACCTTCGCGCGCTGCGGCATCAATGACCCGCTGTCGCTCGATGCCTACAAGTCGCTTGGCGGCCTGCGCGGCCTGCAGAACGCGGTCGCCATGGCGCCGGCCGATGTCGTCAGCCAAGTGACCGAGTCCGGCCTGCGCGGCCGCGGCGGCGCCGGCTTCCCGACCGGCATCAAGTGGAAGACGGTGCTGGATACGGCGGGCGACCAGAAATACATCGTCTGCAATGCCGACGAAGGCGACAGCGCCACTTTCGCCGACCGCATGATCATGGAAGGCGATCCCTTCGTGCTGATCGAAGGCATGGCGATCGCCGGCATCGCCACCGGCGCGACCAAGGGTTTCGTCTATATCCGCTCGGAATATCCGCATGCGGTGGCGACGATGAACAAGGCCGTCGCGATCGCCCGCAAGGCGGGCGTGCTCGGGCTCAATGTGCTGGGCTCGCCCAACGCCTTCGACATGGAAATCCGCGTCGGCGCCGGCGCCTATGTCTGCGGCGAGGAAACCTCGCTCTTGAACAGCCTCGAGGGCAAGCGCGGCGTGGTGCGCGCCAAGCCGCCGCTGCCGGCGATCCAGGGCCTGTTCGGGAAGCCGACGGTGATCAACAATGTGATCAGCCTGGCCTCGGTGCCGATCATCATGGACAAGGGCGCCGCCTACTACAAGGATTTCGGCATGGGCCGCTCGCGCGGCACGATCCCGATCCAGATCGCCGGCAACGTCAAGCAGGGCGGCCTGTTCGAGACGGCCTTCGGCCTGACGCTGGGCGAAATCGTCGACGACATCGGCGGCGGAACGGCTTCGGGGCGCCCGGTGAAGGCTGTGCAGGTCGGCGGGCCGCTCGGCGCCTATTTCCCGCGCGCCTTGTTCGACACCCCCTTCGACTATGAGGAATTCGCCAAGCGCGACGGACTGATCGGCCATGCCGGCATCACTGTCTTCGACGACACGGCCGACATGCTGAAGCAGGCGCGCTTCGCCATGGAGTTCTGCGCCATCGAAAGCTGCGGCAAGTGCACGCCCTGCCGCATCGGCTCGACGCGCGGCGTGGAGGTTCTGGACAAGGTTGCCGCGGGCATCGAGGCGGAGAAGAACCTCGCTCTGGTCACCGACCTCTGCAACACGATGAAGTTCGGATCGCTCTGCGCGCTGGGTGGCTTCACGCCCTACCCAGTGATGAGCTCGATCACGCATTTCCCCGAGGATTTCAAGCCCGCGCCGGCGCGCGTGGCGGCTGAATAGGAGCTGGCAGATGAACATCAAGGCCGACTTCCCGACACTCATCGAAGAGATCGACTACGGAACGCCGGAGTCGAAAGCGACGAAGCAGGTCACGCTCACCGTCGACGGGCAGAGCATCACGGTGCCGGAAGGCACCTCGATCATGCGCGCGGCGATGGAAGGCGGGGTCGAGATCCCGAAGCTTTGCGCCACCGACATGCTGGACTCCTTCGGCTCCTGCCGCGTCTGCCTGGTCGAGATCGAAGGCCGCGGCGGCACGCCGGCCTCCTGCACGACGCCGGTCGGAGAAGGCATGGTGGTGCGCACGCAGTCGGACCGGCTCGACGCCATCCGCCGCGGCGTCATGGAGCTCTACGTCTCCGACCACCCGAGCGGCTGGAACGAGAAGGCCGGCACCGGCGCCAGCGAATTCGACGCGGTGGCGAAGTCGGTCGGTCTGACCGAGAACCGCTACGGCGTCGAAGGCCGCAACCACGTCAAGGACGAAGGCGGCGTCGCGCCCGGCCATGGCTCGCTGGCCGTCGACTACATCGCCCGCGACGAATCCAACCCCTATTTCACCTATGACCCGGCGCAGTGCATCGTCTGCTCGCGCTGCGTGCGCGCCTGCGAAGAGGTGCAGGGCACCTTCGCGCTGACCATCGAGGGCCGCGGCTTCGAATCGCGCATGGTTGCCGGCATGCATGAGGACTTCATCGCTTCCGAATGCGTGTCCTGCGGCGCCTGCGTGCAGGCATGCCCGACCGACGCGCTGCGCGAAAAGACCGTGCTGGAAAAGGGCATGCCGGAGCGCTCGGCCGTCACCACCTGCGCCTATTGCGGCGTCGGCTGCTCGTTCAAGGCCGAAGTCAAGGATGACGAGGTCATCCGCATGATGCCCTACAAGGACGGCAAGGCGAACCACGGCCATAGCTGCGTGAAGGGCCGTTTCGCCTATGGCTATGCCACCCACAAGGACCGCATCCTGTCGCCGATGATCCGCGAGAAGATCTCCGATCCCTGGCGCGAAGTGAGCTGGGAAGAGGCGATCGCCCATACGGCGAAGGAATTCCGCCGCATCCAGTATCAGTATGGACGCACCGCCATCGGCGGCATCACCTCCTCGCGCTGCACCAACGAGGAGACCTATCTCGTCCAGAAGCTGGTGCGGCAGGGCTTCCGCAACAACAATGTCGACACCTGCGCGCGAGTTTGCCATTCGCCGACGGGCTATGGCCTCGGCCAGACCTACGGCACCTCGGCCGGCACGCAGGATTTCGACTCGGTCGAGTTCACCGATGTCGCCGTCATCATCGGCGCCAATCCGGTTTCGGCGCACCCGGTGTTCGCCTCGCGGCTGAAGAAACGGCTGCGCCAGGGTGCCAAGCTGATCGTTCTCGATCCGCGCCGCACGGAGATGGTCAAGTCCGCGCATATCGAGGCCGACTATCACCTGCCGCTGAAGCCCGGCACCAATGTGGCGGTGCTGACAGCGCTGGCGCATGTCATCGTCACCGAGGGCCTGTTCAACGAAGCCTTTATCCGCGAGCGCTGCGACTGGGCCGAGTTCCAGGACTGGGCCTCCTTCGTCGCCCTGCCGGAGAACAGCCCCGAGGTTGTCGGCAAGTTGTCCGGTGTCGACCCCGAACTGATCCGTGGAGCCGCGCGCATGTACGCCAAGGGCGGCAATGGCGCGATCTATTACGGCCTCGGCGTCACCGAGCACAGCCAGGGCTCGACCACGGTGATGGCGATCGCCAACCTGGCCATGGCCACGGGCAATATCGGCCGTCCGGGCGTCGGCGTGAACCCGCTGCGCGGCCAGAACAACGTGCAGGGCTCGTGCGACATGGGCTCCTTCCCGCATGAGCTGCCGGGCTACCGCCACATCTCGGGCGAAGCCGTGCGCGACATCTATGAGAGCCTGTGGGGCGTGAAGCTGGACGACGAGCCTGGCCTGCGCATCCCCAACATGCTGGACGCCGCTGTCGACGGCTCGTTCAAGGGCATCTACATCCAGGGCGAGGACATCCTGCAGTCCGATCCCGACACCAAGCACGTCGCGGGCGGTCTCGCCGCGATGGAATGCGTGGTCGTGCACGACCTCTTCCTCAACGAGACGGCCAACTACGCGCATGTCTTCCTGCCGGGCTCGACCTTCCTCGAAAAGGACGGCACCTTCACCAATGCCGAGCGCCGCATCAATATGGTGCGCAAGGTCATCGAGCCGAAGGCGCGCTATGCCGACTGGGAGGCGACGCAGGAGCTTGCCCGCGCAATCGGCCTCGACTGGAACTATACCCATCCCTCGCAGATCATGGACGAGATCGCCAAGACGACGCCGAGCTTCGCCGGCGTCTCGTTCGAGCTGCTCGACCGCGTCGGCTCGGTGCAGTGGCCCTGCAACGAGAAGGCGCCGCTCGGCACGCCGATCATGCATGTCGACGGCTTTGTGCGCGGCAAGGGCAAGTTCATCCGCACCGAATATGTGGCGACGGACGAGCGGACCGGTCCGCGCTATCCGCTGCTGCTCACCACCGGCCGTATCCTGTCGCAATACAATGTCGGCGCGCAGACCAGGCGCACCGAAAACGTCACGTGGCATGCCGAGGACCGGCTGGAGATCCATCCGCATGACGCGGAAGTCCGCGGCGTGCGCGAAGGCGACTGGGTGCGGCTGGCCAGCCGCTCCGGCGAAACCACGCTGCGCGCGCTGATCACCGACCGCGTGTCGCCGGGCGTCGTCTACACGACGTTCCACCACCCGGACACGCAGGCCAACGTGATCACCACCGACTTCTCGGACTGGGCGACCAACTGCCCGGAATACAAGGTCACCGCCGTGCAGGTGGCGCCGTCCAACGGCCCGACCGACTGGCAGAAGGACTATAACGAGCAGGCGCGCCAGAGCCGCCGCATCACACCGCTGCAGGCGGCGGAGTAGTCTTGACCGCGCGGCGCAAAGCCACGACGCAAATCTCGCGGCTGGCGCATCGCGCCAGCGGCACCGCTGCCGCGAACCGCATGGTGCCGGAAGAGACGCCGGTGGCGTTCTCCTTTGCCGGCACCACGCATGCGGTGATGATGGCAAGTCCCGCCGATTTCGAGGATTTCGCGCTCGGCTTCTCGCTGACCGAAGGCATCATTGCCGACCCCAAAGAGATCGAGGCGATCGAGGTCGAGGATCTCGGCGCCGGCATCGATATCCAGATCCGGCTGAAGGACCAGGCCAACACGCGTTTCCAGGCACGGCGGCGCCGGCTGGCCGGGCCTGTCGGCTGCGGCTTGTGCGGCATCGAATCCATCGAGGAAGCGATGCGCTCGGTCGACGCGGTTGGTGCGTCGCGGCTTACGCTTCAGGCCAAGGACGTCACAAGCGCCGTCCGCTTGTTGTCGAAGCAGCAGCCGCTGCACGCCGAGACTGGCGCGGTGCATGCCGCGGGCTTCTACGTGCCCGGCAAGGGCATCGTTATGGCGCGCGAGGATGTCGGCCGCCACAATGCACTGGACAAGCTCGCCGGCGCGCTGGCCAAGGCCGGGATCGATGGCGCGAGCGGCGCCGTCGTGGTGACCTCGCGCGTATCGGTCGAGATGGTGCAGAAGACGGCCGCCATCGGCGCCGCGATCATCATGGCGGTTTCGGCGCCGACGGCGCTTGCCATCCGCACGGCCGATGCCGCCGGCATGACGCTGGTCGCGCTGGTGCGCGGCGACGATTTCGATATTTTCACCCACCCGCACCGGGTGGCCTCCGGAGTTGCCAAGCATGTCGCATGACGAAGACCACATCGCCGGCACTAGGGAAAAGCTGGTGCGCATGGCCAACCAGATCGCCACTTTCTTTCATTCGAAGCCGCGCGAGGAAGGCATTGCCGGCGTTGCCGAGCACATCAACAAGTTCTGGGAACCGCGGATGCGGCGGCAGTTGTTCGAGATGCTGGATGGCGGCGCGGAGAATTTCGACGACCTCGTGATCGCGGCCTCGGCCAAGATCAAGCGGCCGATCTCCCCCGCGGAGGCCGACAGGAAGCTTGGGGTCGCGGCCTTTCCAGCCGATATCGCCGCTTCGCAGGAATAATGTAGCCACTGGACGGCCTTATATTCCTTTCCGATAAAGTTTAAGCTGCCGCTATCGGCGCGGCTCTGCTATGGTTGCCGACAGGAAATCGTCTGGCCGGCGGGGTAGTTTGCGTGAGGCCGATCGAGACCAGATACGCCCGTAGCGGGGATGTGCGGATCGCCTATCAGGTGATCGGCCAGGGCTCTTTCGACCTCGTCTTCGTGCCGGGTTTCATCTCCAATCTCGACCTGCATTGGGAAGACGAAGGCTACAGCCGCCTGTTGAAACGGCTCTCCGCCTTCTCGCGGCTGATCCTGTTCGACAAGCGCGGCACCGGGCTTTCCGACCGCGTCGACACCCACCATTTGCCTAGCCTCGAGACGCGCATGGACGACGTGCGCGCCGTGATGGACGCCACCGGCAGCGGCCGCGCCGCGATCCTCGGTGCCTCGGAAGGCGCGCCGATGGCGATGCTGTTCGCCGCCACCTATCCCGAGCGGACGCGCGCGCTGGTGCTTTACGGCGGCTATGCGCATTTCCACAAATGGGTGATGCCGCCGGAACGGCTGGAAGCCTTCATCGAGACGGCGGAGACGTCCTGGGGCACCGGCGCCACCTTGCCGAATTTCGCGCCGGGACGGGTCGACGACACACATTTTGCGCAATGGTGGGCCCGGTTCGAGCGGCTGTCGGCCAGCCCGACGGCCGCGACCGCCCTTGCCCGGATGAATGCCGGCATAGACGTGCGCGACATGCTCGGGACGATCAACGTGCCGACATACCTGATCCATCGCCGCAACGACGCCCGTGTCGACCCCGACGCCAGCCGTTTCCTGGCCAGGAAGATCCCCGGCGCCCGCCTGGTCGAGATTTCGGGGCGCGACCACCCGATCTGGACCGGAGACGTCGACCGCGTGGCCGACCTGATCGAGGAATTCCTGACCGGAGAGCCAGCGGTGGCCGATGTAGAGCGCGTGCTTGCCGCGCTGCTGGTGACGCGCATCTACGATACCGCGCGGCTTGGCGACCGCTTGTGGAGCGAACGCAGCCTGCGCTTCCAGGAGAACTGGCGCATGCTGGTGGGACGTCATGGCGGCCGCATCGCCGGAACGCATGGCGAGCTGATGATCGCGCGTTTCGACGGCCCCGCCCGCGCCGTACGCTGCGCGGCGCTGCTGCGCGAGGCGGCGCAGGAGATCGGCGTGGCGAGCGCGCAAGGGGTGCATGTCGGCGAGGTCGAGATGCGCGGGCCACCTACGGGGCTGACGGCGCGTTTGGCCATGCAGCTTGCCGCCCATGCCGAGCGCGGTAACATCCTCTGCTCAAGGCTGGTGGCCGAGCTGGCAGCGGGCTCTGGGCTGCATTTCATCGATGCCGGGCGTATCAGCCTCGACGAACTGGACGAGCCGCTGCCGCTGGTGCAGGTGACGGCCGAACAGCATCTGGAGCCGGCCTGCCGCCCCAAGCCCAAGCCGGCCGAACCGGCAACGCTGACGGCTCGCGAGAGCGAGGTGGTGAGCCTGATCGCCGACGGCAAGAGCAACGCCGCGATCGCCGCCGAACTCGACCTCAGCGAGCATACGGTCAAGCGGCACGTCGCCAACATATTGCTCAAGCTCGACCTGCCGTCGCGGGCGGCTGCGGCGGCGTTCTCGGCCAGGCACGCTGGCCCGGACGGGCCATGAGAGCCATGGCGCTTTCGGGCGAAGCGGTCGGGATGCCGTAAGAGGTATCAATTCTCCCCATGCAGGCAGCCAGGAAGGCGCTGCGAATGGAGGATGAAATGCTGAAACTCAATCGCAAGATCGGATTGCTGGCATTTGCCGCGGGCGCATTGCTGGCCACTACCCCGGGGCGGGCCGAAGACGCTTCGGCGACCGCCGCCTACAAGGACATCCAGGCCACGCTCGGCACGGTGCCGGATATGTTCAAGACGCTGCCGGATGTCGCGGTGGCCGGCGCCTGGGCCGAGATCAAGGGCGTGCAGCTCAATCCGAATACCGCCCTCAACGGCAAGACCAAGGAACTGCTGGGCCTCGCGGTCGCCTCGCAGATCCCCTGCCAATACTGCATCTATTTCCACACGCTGGCGGCCAAGGCGAATGGCGCGAGCGACGAGGAGATCAAGGAGGCCATCGCGATGGCGGCGATCGTGCGCCACTGGTCGACGATGCTCAACGGCAGCCAGGTCGATCTCGCCACCTTCAAGAAGCAGACCGACGACCTGTTCGCCGCCGTCAAGGCCAAGTCGCAGTGAGGAGTTCCCTGCCCGGCGATGTTCGCTGGGCAGGGCTTCGCCCATATATCGCCTGAAGAACGGGCACATGGAGGATGAAATGCTGACCAAGACGCAAACAGTGGACGGCGCCGCGATCAAGAGAGCGATCGAAGGTCGCGACGGCAAGATGCTGTCGAGCTTCTACAACGATGATGCGGTCGTGCGGGTGATCGACCGCAACAATCCGCCGAGCAAGCCGCGCGAGATCCGCGGGCGTGCGGCCATCAGCACCTTCTGGGACGACATCTGCAGCCGGGCGATGATCCACAAGGTCGATACCACCATCGCCGAGGGCGACAGCCTCGCCTTCACCCAGGCCTGCGCCTATCCGGACGGCACGAAGGTGTTCTGCGCGGCGATGCTGGAGCTGAAGAACGGCCGCATCTCACGGCAGACGGTCGTGCAGGCCTGGGACGAGTAGGTCAAGATTGGACGTTTTCTGCGAAACAGAGAGGAACCAAGATGTTCAGCGCCAGATGGCAGATCGACGCCAGGTTCGGTCACAAGCAGACCGCGCTCGAGCTGATGCGGAAATGGGAGCGCGAGATCGGCTCGCAGGTCGGGCTCGCCGACCTGAAGTTCCAGCTCATGACCGGTTCTGTCGGCGCGCGCGAAGCGACGATCGAGGCCCATCATCAGGTCGAAAGCCTGGCCCAGTTGGAGGCGTTCTTCGCCAAAATCGCCAAGATCGACGCGCACGCCAAATGGGGCAAGGAGCTGGAGCCCTATGTCGTGTCAGGCACCAGCCTGTGGAATATCTACCGCATCGTTGAGTAGTGGTCTGCGTTCTTCTGGGGAGAAGATGCCGGCAGGCAGATGAGGGGCAGAGCCGGCTTCCGCAAAGTTGGCGCTGCCCTTCATCCGGCCTTTCGGGCCACCTTCTCCCCGTGAACGGCATAGGCGCTAAGATAGGCATTGCAGTGCGGAATCGGTTGTGATTCTACGCTGGGGATGACACACGAATCGCTTGTTGATGACGGCTGGGCCGAGACGATTGAGCTTCTCGGCGGCGAAGAGTTGATCGCAGAAAGTGCGCGCGAGACAAGGGCGTTCCTGCGACCGCGCGGCGTCCGATCGGCGAGCGATCTGTTGCGCCTGACGCTGGCTTACTGCCTTGGCAAGGTAGGGATGCGGGGCGTCGTGGCCTGGGCGGCGGCGAGCGGGATTGCCGACATCTCGGACGTGGCCTTGCTCGGCCGGCTGCGCAATGCAGGGCCATGGCTGCAGCAGTTGATTGGGCATCTTTTGCAGCGCGAGGAGGCAGGCTTGGCCAAGGGCCGGCTGATCCGTATCCTCGATGCGACGGCGGTTGCCAAGGCCGGTGCGCATGAGAAGAAGAACAATGGCCTTTGGCGCATGCACTGCGCCTTCGAGCTTGAGCGCGAGCAGTTCGATTTCCTCGAGATCACCGACCAGAGCGAGGCCGAGCTGATCGACCGCGTGCCGGTGGTGGCGGGCGAGATCCGCATCGGCGACCGCGTCTATCTGCAGGCCGAGCGGATCGCAAAGGTCATGGCGCAAGGCGGCGACGTTGTCGTGCGCGCGTCGTGGAAGAATGCGCGATGGCTCGACGCCAACGGCGAGGCGTTCGATCTCATCGGCCACCTGGAGAGCTGCCGCGACGAGGTCTTCGAAACGCCTGTCCGGCTGGCCCTCAAGAAGGGCGAGCCTGTGAAGATGCGCCTGATCGCCTTGCGCAAATCCGAGGCTGCTGCACAAGAAGCACGGCGTAAAATCAACAAGGAAGCCAAGGCCAAGGGCAACAAGGTTCAACCGCAGACGCTGATTGCGGCCGGCTTCGTCATCCTTGTGACCTCGCTTGACCGGGAGGAGTTTCCCGCCGGCACGGTTCTCAAGCTCTATCGCATGCGCTGGCGCATCGAGCTCGCCTTCAAGCGCCTGAAGAGCCTGATCGGGCTGCGCGCGCCTCCCGCCAAAGACCCAAGGATCGCAAAGCCTTGGATTCTTGCCCACTTCCTCATCGCGCTTGTGACCGAACTCCTCTCGCAGGAGTTGGGTGTCTCTCCCCCTTGAGCGACGAGCGCCCGTTGCTGTGGCGTGCTACCCGCCAGATCGCTTCCCTGATCGCAACGATCTTTACCCAGCCGCCCCTGGCGATCCTGCGCCGAAATCTTCATGCCTTGCGACATCGCTGGCGCGAGCCACCACGAAAACGCAAGTTTCAAGCCATGCCAAAGCTATCTTAGCGCATATGCCGTGAACGGGGCGAAGGGAAGGCGCCCTACATCAGGCCAAGCTGCTTGTAGAAGCCGAGCGCGTCGTAATAGTCGCTCTGGGTCGCGATCTTGCCGTCCTTGACCTGGAACATCGAGGCGCCGGTGAAGGAGAATTTCTTGCCGGTCGCGGCGGTGCCGTCTCCCCAGGCGCCGGTGTTGGTGCCGGAGAACTCCCATTCGAAGGAGACGCGGTCGCCGTCGACCAACGGCTTGCCCTTCATCGTCCAAACGGCGTCGGGAACGGCTTTCAGGAAGTTGTCGATGACCCCTGTCTTGGCGGCGTCCCTGCCGGTGACCGGCTTGCCGACGGACGCGTCGTAATAGGTGACGTCTTCGGCGAAGTAGCCGGCGGCCTTGGTCGAGTCATGCGCATTCCAGGCCGCGACATAGGCTTCGACCACCGACTGCGCGGTGTCGGCGGCGAAGGACGGCGCCACGGTGAAAAGCGTGGCGGCGACGGCTGCGGATGCAAGAAACTGACGGCGTTGCATTGTCTTCCTCCCTCGGTTGAATGCTTGCCTTCCTGCTTTAGCCGTGCGCCACCATCACGTGACGGACGGCGGTGTAGTCTTCCAGCGCGTAAAGCGACATGTCCTTGCCGTAACCGGACTGTTTCAGGCCGCCATGCGGCATCTCGTTGGTCAGCATGAAGTGCGTGTTGATCCAGGTGCAGCCATATTGCAGGCGGGCGGCGGTCGCCATGGCGCGCGCGACATCCTTGGTCCACACCGACGAGGCAAGGCCGTAGTCGCTGTCGTTCGCCCAGTTCACCGCTTCGTCGACATCCGAGAAGCGGGTGATGGAGACGACGGGGCCGAACACCTCGCGGCGCACGATCTCGTCTTCCTGCAGCGCACCGGCCACGACCGTCGGCTGGTAGTAGAAGCCGGAGCCCTCGCCCGGCTTGCCGCCGGTGGTGATCTCGATGTGCTTCAGTTCCGAGGCGCGCTCGACGAAGCTCGAGACGCGGTCGCGCTGGCGGCGCGAGATCAGCGGGCCGATCTCGTTCTCGGTGTCGTCCGGCTGGTTGTATTTGATGGTCGAGACGGCGGAGGAGAGGTCGGCGACGAGCTTGTCATAGATCTTCTTGCCGGCATAGATGCGGCAGGCGGCGGTGCAGTCCTGGCCGGCATTGTAGTAGCCGAAGGCGCGCAAGCCGTTGACCACGGCGCCGAGATCGGCGTCGTCGAAGACGATGACGGGCGCCTTGCCGCCGAGCTCCAGATGCGTGCGCTTGACCGACTTGGCGGCCGCCTGCAGCACCTTCTTGCCGGTGGCGACGTCGCCGGTGATCGAGATCATGTTGACCTTCGGGTGGTTGATCAGCGTGTTGCCGACGCTGTCGCCGCGGCCGAGCACGACGTTGACGACGCCCTCTGGGAGCACCTCGGCGAGGATCTTCGCCAGCTTCAGGGACGTCAGCGGCGTCTGCTCGGACGGCTTGAAGACGACCGTGTTGCCGCCGCCGATCGCCGGCGCCAGCTTCCAGGCCATCATCATCAGCGGATAGTTCCAGGGCGCGATCGAGGCGACGATGCCGATAGGGTCGCGCCGTACCATCGAGGTGTGGCCGGCAATATATTCGCCGGCTACCTGGCCGGGCATCGAGCGCACCGCGCCGGCAAAGAAGCGGTAGCAGTCGACGATCGCCGGGATCTCGTCATTGAGCACGGCATTGATCGGCTTGCCGCAATTCAGCGCCTCGAGCGCGGCGAACTCCTTGGCCTCGGCCTCGATGCGAGCGGCGATCTTGAGCAGGTAGCCGGAGCGCTGCGCCGGCGTCGTGCGCGACCAACTGACGAACGCCTTCTCGGCGGCACTGACAGCCGCTTCGATCTGCGCCGGACTCGCTTCCGGCAGGTTGAGGATCGTTGCCCCGGTCTTTGGATTGAGGATCGGCTCCTCGGTTTCGGTGCCCTTCTCGAATTTCGAGCCGATGAGCATCTGGGTGTCCATTGGGGTTCTCCTTGATTAGGAGCGAATAGGGAGTAGCGAATAGCGAATAGGGAGATCGACAGCCGAACCCTGTTCGCTACTCGCTATTCGCTACTCGCTGTTTTTCATTTTCCACTCCCCGCGATCTGGTCGCCGTCGCGGGTCAGGTAATAGGCAAAGAGGATCGGCAGCAGCGTCATCAGCACGACGACCATGGCCACGACATTGGTGACCGGGCGCTGGCGCGGCCGGATCAGCTCCTCCAGCATCCAGATCGGCACCGTCTGCTGCTGGCCTGCGGTGAAGGTGGTGACGATGACCTCGTCGAAGGACAGCGCGAAGGCAAGCATGCCGCCAGCCAGCAATGCGGTCGCGATGTTCGGCAGCACGACATGCCGGAAAGTCTGGAAGCCGTCGGCGCCGAGATCCATCGAGGCCTCGATCATCGATCCCGAGGTGCGGCGGAAGCGGGCGACGGCGTTGTTGTAGACGACGACCACGCAGAAGGTCGCGTGGCCGAGCACGATCGTCCAGAACGAGAACGGGATGTCGGCGAGTGCGAAGGCCGAACGCAGCGCAATGCCGGTTATGATGCCGGGCAGCGCGATCGGCAGGATGACCAAGAGCGAAATGGCCTCGCGGCCGAAGAAGCGCGTCTGCGACACGGCGGCAGCGCAAAGCGTGCCGAGCACCAGCGCGATGGCCGTGGAGATGGCGGCGACGCGGACCGACAGCGACAGCGCATCCCAGACGTCCGGCCGGTTCCAGGTGACGGCAAACCACTGCGTGGTCAAGCCTGGCGGCGGCCAGACGAAGCTCTTCTCTTCGGTCGTGAAGGCATAGACGAAGATCAGCAGGATCGGCAGGTGCAGGAAGAGCAGGCCGCAGGCGGCGGCGATCTTCAGGCCGAGCGGAGCACGTTGACCACGGTCAGAGCGCATCGAAAGCCCCCATGCGCTTGGCGCCCCAGAGGTAGAAGCCCATGATGACGATAGGCACCACGGTGAAGGCGGCGGCCAAAGGAATGTTACCGGCGGTGCCCTGCTGCGAATAGACGGCCTGGCCGATGAAGAGCCGCGAGGTGCCGATAATCTGCGGGATGATGTAGTCTCCCAAAGTCAGCGAGAAGGTGAAGATCGAGCCGGCGACGATGCCGGGCAGCGCCAGCGGGAAGAGTACGTTGCGGAAGGTCTGGCCAGGCGAGGCGCCGAGATCGGACGAGGCCTCGACCAGATTGCCGGGCACCCGCTCGAGCGCGGCCTGAACGGGAAGGATCATGAAGGGCAGCCAGACATAGACGAAGACGATGAAGGTGCCGGTAAAGGAGACCGACAGCGAGTTGCCGCCGACGACCCGCAGCGACAGCCAGGCATCGAGCAGCCAGAGCAGGTTCAGCTTGGCGAGCAGCCAGGTGAGGATGCCTTCCTTGGCGAGGATCAGCTTCCAGGCATAGATCTTGACCAGGTAGCTCGACCACAGCGGCAGCATGACTCCGAGATAGAACAGCGCCTTCCAGCGGCCGCGCGCATAGCGAGCCGCGTAATAGGCGATGGGGAAGGCGATGACCGCCGAAGCGAGCGTGACCAGCGCCGCCATCGTCACTGTGCGCAGGATGATGTCGAGATTGGCGGCCTGGAACAGGTCGCCATAGGTCTTCAGCGTGAACTCGCGATTGATGAGGCCGGAGAACTCGTCGATGGAGAAGAAGCTCTGCAGGAGTAGCGCGAACAGCGAGCCGATATATACGATGCCGAGCCAAAGCAGCGGCGGGGCGAGCATCAGTGTGAGCAGGAATTTCGGCCGGCGCCAGAAGAGGTCGGAGAGCGCGCCGCGCAGGCCGCCGCTGCCGGGCAGGATGGCGGGGGTGGGGTTGGACTGAACAGCGGCGACGGTCATGGCGCCACCGTGTACAGGCGGAAGCCGCGATCCTTCGCCCCCCTCTCTGGCCTGCCGGCCATCTCCCCCTCAAGGGGGGAGATCAGCAGTTTCTCGGCCTCGCCCATTCTGCCACATTGGAGATTGGCGAAACCCGAAGGGACAGCCAATCTCCCCCCTTGAGGGGGAGATGTCCGGCAGGACAGAGAGGGGGGCCTCGCGCAAACCTTCTTCATGCCGGCTCATCCATCAGATGCAGGCTGTCGCGATTGAAGGTCAGCATCACCGCTTCGCCTTCCGCCGGCAGCGCGGTGCCCGCCGGCACCACCGCATGCAGTCTCAGCCCATCGGCATCCAGCGCCAGCCTTGTGGTGGCGCCGAGATAATTGGTGCCGACCAGGCGGGCGGCGACGCCGTCGCCGCTGGTGGCGCTGGAGACGCGGATAGACTCCGGGCGCAGGCTCCCCCAGCGATGCTGGCCGGCATAGCGCTGGACGAAATCCGGCGGCAGCACGTTGGACGAGCCGACAAAATCGGCGACGAAGCGGGTGTTCGGGCGCTGGTAGATATCTTCCGGCGTGCCGACCTGCATGATCCTGCCGTCGTTGAAGACGGCGACGCGGTCGGCCATCGAAAGCGCCTCGCCCTGGTCGTGGGTGACGAAGACGAAGGTGATGCCGAGCACCTTCTGCAGCGACTTCAATTCCTCCTGCATGTTCTCGCGCAGCTTGAGGTCGAGCGCGCCGAGCGGTTCGTCGAGCAGCAGCACCTTGGGCTGGTTGACGAGCGCACGGGCAAGCGCGACGCGCTGGCGCTGGCCGCCCGAGAGCTGGCCCGGACGGCGCGCGCCGTAGCCCGGCAGACGCACCAGCGACAGCGCCTCTTCCGCCGCCCTCAGCCGCTCGGCCTTGCCGACGCCCTTGACCATCAGGCCGTAAGCGACGTTGTCCGAGACGTTCAGATGCGGGAACAGCGCATAGTCCTGAAAGACGGTGTTGACGTTGCGGCGATAGGGCGGGACGCCTTCGGCGCGCTCGCCGAAGATCGAGATCGAGCCCGCCGTCGGCTGCTCGAAACCGGCGATCAGCCGAAGGCATGTCGTCTTGCCGGACCCGGACGGGCCCAGCATGGCGAAGAACTCGCCCGCGGCGATCTCCAGATCCACCGCGTCGACGGCCCGCACGCTGCCGAAATGGCGCGAGACTTGTTTGAAGGAAACGGCAGAGGTCATGGGCCTGTTCGTTTCGTTGCCGGGTCTGAGAAGTTCGCGACGCCCTACCTCCTCCTCGATGGGGAGGTCGCGGCGAAGCCGCGGGTGGGGGTGACTGGCGCGAACCGATCAAACGCCCCACCCCGACGCTACGCGTCGACCCTCCCCCACAAAGGGGAGGGTAAAGAGCGTTACCGCCCGCCGATGACGCCGATATAATCCGACACCCAGCGGTAATAGGGCACGCACTGGTCGTTCTGGCTGGCGCATTTCGACACCGGCGTCTTCCAGAACTTGATCTTGTCGAAATTGTCGTAGCCGTTGGTCTTGCAGCCTTCGTCGCCAAGCAGTTCATTGCCCTTGCAGGCGGCGGGCACGACCGGCAGCGAGCCGAACCAGGCCGAGACGTCGCCCTGGACCTTCGGCGAGAGCGAATGCTCGAGCCACATATAGGCGCAGTTCGGATGGGCGGCGTCGGCTTCCATCATTGTGGTGTCGGCCCAGCCGGTGACGCCTTCTTCCGGCACGGTGGAAGCGACCGGCTTCTTGGCAGCGACCAGCGTGTTCACCTGATAGGGCCATGAGCCGGAAGCGACCACGCCTTCGTTCTGGAAGTCGTCGACCTGGATCGCGGCATCGTGCCAGTAGCGGCCGACCAGCGTGCGCTGCGTGCGCAGCAGATCGAGGGCCGCCTTGTACTGGTCTTCGTTCAGCTCGTATGGATCCTTGATGCCAAGCTCCGGCTTGTGGAACATCAGATAGTTGGCGGCATCGGCGATGTGGATCGGGCCGTCATAAGCCTGGACGCGACCCTTGTTCGACTTGCCGTCGGGCAGCTTCATTTCCTCGAAGACGACGTTCCAGCTCTTGGGCGCTTCCTTGAAGACGTCGGTGTTGTACATCAGGATGTTCGGGCCCCATTGGTAGGGAACGCCGTAATGCACCTTGTCGACGGTGAACCAGGGCGCGTCCTTCAGGCGGTCGTCGACTGTCTTCCAGCTCTTGATGAGATCGGTGTTGATCGGCTGCACGCGCTTGCCGGCGACAAGGCGCAGCGATGCATCGCCCGAAGCGGTGACCAGGTCGAAGCCGCCCTCGTTCATCAGCGAGACCATTTCGTCCGACGTGTTGGCGGTCTTGACGTTGACCTTGCAGCCGCTTTCCTTCTCGAAAGCCGTCACCCAGTCATAACCCTTGTCGGTCTCGCCGCGCTCGATATAGCCCGGCCAAGCGACGATGTTGACCTCGCCCTCGCCCTTGCCGATTTCCTTGACCTGGGCCATGACCTGGCCGGAAAAAGTCAGCGCGACAGTCAGCGCCGTGCACGACTTCAGGAATGCATTCATCGTCGATCTCCCATTTTGGCGCATGACCCCGAAACCGGTCCGGTTTCGGAAAGGATCATGCGCAGACTCAAAAACGACAGGGCACATTGCTCTGTCAGCCAGCGCTCTCAGGGCGCGGCTTTGTTCCCAGGGCAAAAAGTGCTGTGAAAAATCCGGTTTCGCAAATTCATTTATCAGAAAGCCGATATCGGTTTTTCCGATATCAAAAATGCTTCAGGCCAACGCCGTGACCAGCCAGCAGGCGGCGATGAAATGAGCCTTGCTGTCCGCTACGAAGGGCGCAAATGCAGCAGGCAAGGCTGCGGTGATTTTCTCGGCCGTTGCCTGGTCAACCTCGCGCAACGCAGCGCCGACCGGCCCCAGCCGGGTGGCATATGTCATCAGATGGCTTTCGGCGACCTGACACGGGACGTCCGCCCGTTCGACTTCGATCGACGACCAGCCGCTCGCTTCAAGTATCCGCCTCACCCTGGCGCCGTCGGCGAAGGCAAACTGTCCCGGCGCGTCGGGATCCGGCACTGGTGCGGGCGGCAGGAAGGGCGCGGCCGCCCGCGCGGCGGTCGTCATGAAATCATTCTCGCGCGGACCGCGCCACGCGACAAAGGCGAGCTTGCCGCCGCGCCTTGCGGCCTGTCGTATGTTGGTGAACGCCGCCACGGGATCATCGAAGAACATGACGCCAAAGCGTGAGACCACAGCATCGAAGCGGCCGTATTCGAACGCATATGCCTGGGCATCGCCGACTTCAAAACTTGCGTTCGCCACCTCTTCCGCCCGCGCGCGCTCCGTGGCCAGGGCGACAAGCGGCCGCGAGATGTCGAGGCCGACACATCGGCCGTCATTGCCGACGCGGCGCGCCATCGCCAGGGTCGTGGCGCCGGCGCCGCAGCCGATGTCCAGGACGCTGCCTCCTTGCCCGGGATAGCCGGCATCCACCACCAGGCTCGCCAGCGGCGCCAGCACGCCGTCGAGGATCGGCTGCATCTCGACCCAAGCCTTTCCGCTGGCGTCGTTCCAGAGAGCGGCTTGCTGTGTGTTCGGCTGCGCGGATTGCGGCATGGCGGACCTCGCTCTCAGTTGCCCTCATCGATCGCTGCCGGCACTCTACGAGTTCAAGCCGGCCGTTTCACGCTTTTCCTGGAATTGCCTCAGCGGCGCACCATGCGCTGCGACTGCGCAAGACCGATGAAGTCGCGCGCGGCCTGCGGCAGGCCGGAGCCGCGGCGCCAGACGGTGCCGACCTGGACGACCGGCAGCGAGCCGGAAATATCGCGCGATTCGATGCGGTCGCCTTCCAATGACCAGGGCCGGTAGACGAGGTCGGGCAGCAGCGCCACGCCGGCGCCGGTGGCGACCAGGCTGCGCACCGCTTCCACCGAACGCGTGCGAAAGGCGACATGGGGTCTCGCGCCGATCGCCGACAGCAGCTTGCCGGTGTTCTCCTCGATCTCGTCGACGGTGAGCATGATCAACGGCTCGGAGGCGATATCGCCGATCGAGATGATGTCGGCGCTGGCGAGCCTGTGGCTGAGCGGGATCCACAGCCGATAGGCCGAGACTTCCAGGATTTCCGACTGCAGCGCGGTGCGGTCGCGCAAATTGGACGTGACCATGACGGCGATATCGAGCTTGCCGCCGACCAGAAGATGCTCGAGATAGTCGCCATTGTCCTCGATGGCGGAGACCTCGACGCCGGGATAGGCGCGACGGTAGCGGGCGAGCAGATCCGACAGAACATAGCCGGCGACCAGCGAGGTGACGCCAAGCTGCAGGCGGCCGCCGGCGACAGCCTGCTCGCTGGAGAAAGAACTGCGCGCATCCGAGACATCGGCCAGGATCTTGGTCGCGTGGCGCAGGAACTGGTGGCCTTTGTGAGTGATGTTGAGGCCGCGCGGATGGCGCTCGAAGAGCTCGACGCCGAGATCGCTCTCCAGTTCCTTGATTGCCTCGGTGACCGAAGACTGGGAGATGGAGAGATTCTGCGCTGCGCCCGAGACGGTGCCCTGCTCGGCGACGGCGACGAAGAACTGCAATTGGCGGATGGTGAAGGCCATGGCCGGACTAAACACCGGCGCACGCGGGAAAGAAAGCGGGCTTTGTTCGCGGCGGCTAGGCCGCCGCGATGCTGAGCCGCGCGCCGGCCTGGCTCAGCGCGGTGGCGACGTCATGCGGCGGCGGCTGGTCAGTGGCTAGCTCGGAAAAGCCGTCGAAGCCGCAGACCCGGACCAGGCCCTGGCGGCCGAACTTGGTGTGATCGGTGACGACCAGCGAGCGCTGGCCGCGCGACAGCACCATGCGGGCGAATTCCGCCTCGTCCAGATCATAATCGGTCAGGCCGGCGACGGCGTCGACGGCGCCGATCGAGATCACCGCATGGTCGACCGAAAAGCGGCTGACGAATTCGATTGCCGAGATGCCGAAGGCCGCGCCTGAATCGCTGCGCAGCTCGCCGCCCGCCATATAGACCTTGTTGCCGTTCACCGTCGCCAGCGTGCGGGCAATGTCGGAGGAATTGGTGACCACCGTCAGCCTGCGGTGCCCCAGCAGCTCGCGCGCCAGGAAGGATGTGGTCGTGCCTGTGTCGAGCATGATCGCCTCGCCATCGCGGATGGTAGCCGCGACCATCCTGGCGATCAGGCGCTTGGCTTCGGCGTTCTCGCGCATGCGCCGCTCGAACGGCGCCTCGCCCACCATCGAGGCAAGACCCACTGCGCCGTGCATCTTCAGCACCGAGCCGTCATCGGCAAGCGGCTTGACGTCGCGCCGCACCGTTTCAAGCGAGACACCGAGACGTTCGGCAAGGCTGGCTATGGTGATCGTGCCCTCCTCCTTGAGGATGCGCAGGATTTCGCCATGCCGTTTCGAGTGGATCATGTGGATGTCCGGGATTTTGCCCGAATTTAAGGCTTTGACAACGCTTTGAAAGGAGTTGCTTATATTTTCGGGCAAAACACCCAAAAAAGGTCACAGCTTTTGATTGACAGTTCCGCCGCCACGGCATGAGAGTGGTTGCAAGTGACAGGGTCGGAACTGCTAGCGGGAGGGTAATGGCAGAGCCGCAACCTAGTGACCAGATCGTCTGGAAACAGCCAGACGCGGGCTTTTATCGAATCCGCGGGGGCGGATGCCGGGATCCTAAACCTGGCCAAGGGGCTCGTCGGTGCGGTGCGGGATACCGATCCTGGCGTCTCGCACCGACGAGGCTCTTTTGCTCTGTCCCATCGCTGTTTTCCGGAGCACCGGCTTGGGCCGGAGCCACGCCGTGAGTGCCGAGGACCGTATCCGCGCCTTGCCATGCTGGAACGGCAGCATCGAGATCGCGCCGCTGCCGGGCGGCCTCAGCAATGCCAACTATATCGTCACCGACGCCGCCGGGCACCATGTCGTGCGCTTGGGCCAGGACTTCCCGTTCCACCATGTCTTTCGTGAGCGCGAGGTGATGACGGCGCGGGCCGCGCATGCGGCTGGATTCGCGCCGGCCGTCCACTATTCCGAGCCCGGCATTCTGGTGACGGCGTTTCTCGGGGCGAAGACCTTTCTCGGCGAGGATGTGCGGGCCAATCTCGGCCGCGTGGCGGCGCTGCTGCGCGGCTTCCATCGCGAGATGCCGAACCACGTGTCCGGCGCCGGCTTCATGTTCTGGGTGTTCCATGTCATCCGCGACTATGCGCGCACGCTGGACGAAGGCGGCAGCCGCAAGAAGGATCAGTTGCCGCGCTATCTTTCGCTGGCCGACGAGCTCGAGCGGGCGCAAAAACTGCTGCCGATCGTCTTCGGCCACAACGATCTTTTGCCAGCCAATATCCTCGACGACGGCAAGCGGCTGTGGCTGATCGATTTCGAATATGCCGGCTTCAACACGGCGATGTTCGACCTTGCCGGCGTCGCCTCGAATGCCGGCATGAGCGACGACGAATCCTTTGCCTTCATGACCGCCTATTTCATGAAGGAACCGGACACCGAAATCCGCCGCTCGCATGCCGCCATGCAATGCGCCTCGCTGCTGCGCGAGGCGATGTGGAGCATGGTCTCCGAACTCTATCTGGACGCGCCCGGTATCGACTACGTCGCCTATACCGAGGAGAACCTCGTGCGGCTCGATGCGGCGCTCGATAACTACCGGACGAAATACGGACCAAAGTCATGACCTTGCCCAGTCATGCCGGGATCGTCGTCATCGGCGGCGGCATCATCGGCTGTTCCACCGCCTATCATCTGGCGCGCGATCACAAGGCCGATGTGGTGCTGCTCGAGCAGGGCAGGCTGACTTCGGGCTCGACCTGGCACGCCGCCGGGCTGGTCGGGCAGTTGCGCTCGTCGGCCTCGATCACGCGCGTGCTCAAATATTCGGTCGAACTCTACAAAGGGCTCGAGGCCGAGACGGGTTTGGCGACCGGCTGGAAAATGACGGGGTGCCTTCGATTGGCGACCAACGCCGACCGCTGGACCGAGTTCAAGCGCCTGGCGACGACGGCCAAAAGCTTCGGCATGGACATGCAGCTCTTATCGCCGGCCGAGGTGAAGCGCATGTGGCCGTTGATGGAAACCGGCGATCTGGTCGGCGCTTCCTGGCTGCCGACCGACGGGCAGGCAAGCCCCTCCGACATCGCCCAGTCGCTCGCCAAGGGCGCGCGCATGCATGGCGCGAAACTGTTCGAGGACGTGCGCGTCACCGGCTTTGCGATGAAGGATGGCCGGATCACTGCGGTGAAGACCGAAAAAGGCGACATCGCCTGCGACAAGGTGGTGAACTGCGCCGGGCAATGGGCACGCCAGGTCGGCGCGATGGCAGGCATCAACGTGCCGCTACAGCCGGTCAAGCACCAGTATATCATCACCGAGAGGATCGAAGGGCTGGCTAACGACGCACCGACGATCCGCGACCCCGACCGCCGCACCTATTTCAAGGAGGAGGTCGGCGGGCTCGTGATGGGCGGCTATGAGCCCAACCCGCAGGCCTGGGCAACCGGGCTTCCCGACGGCGACGTGCCCAACGACTGGGAGTTCCGGCTGTTCGACGACGACTACGATCATTTCGAACAGCATATGAGCCAGGCGATCGCGCGCGTGCCGGCCCTCGCTCATGTCGGCGTCAAGCAGATGATCAACGGGCCGGAGAGTTTCACGCCGGACGGCAACTTCATCCTCGGCGTGGCGCCGGAATGCTCGAACATGTTCGTCGGCGCCGGCTTCAATGCCTTCGGCATCGCGTCGGGCGGCGGCGCCGGCTGGGTACTGGCACAATGGGTGGTCGACGGCGAGGCGCCGCTCGACCTGTGGGTGGTCGACATCAGACGTTTTTCCGGCCTGCACCGCGACCGTGACTGGGTGCGCGACCGCACACTGGAAGCCTATGGCAAGCACTACACCATCGGCTTCCCGCATGAAGAGTATCTCTCGGGACGGCCGCGCATCGTCTCGCCGCTCTATGAGCGGCTGAAGGCGCATCGCGCGGTGTTCGGCTCCAAGCTCGGCTGGGAGCGGCCGAACTGGTTCGCACCGGATGGCGCAGCCGCCGAGGACGTCTATTCGATGGGCCGCCAGAACTGGTTCGGCCCGGTCGGCGACGAGCACCGGCATGTGCGCGAGAAGGTCGGCATTTTCGACCAATCCTCCTTCGCCAAATACGAGCTGACCGGCACGGACGCGCTGAAGGCGCTCGACTGGATCTGCGCCAACGACATCAACAAGCCGGTCGGGCGGCTGACCTACACGCAGCTTCTCAACACGCGCGGCGGCATCGAGGCCGACCTCACCGTGTCGCGGCTCGGCGAGGAGCGGTTCTACATCGTCACCGGCACCGGCTTCCGCACGCATGACCTGTCCTGGATAAGCGACCATATCGGCTCCGGCCTCGACGCCAGGCTCACCGACGTCACGGAGGAGTATGGCACGCTGTCGCTGATGGGACCGCACGCGCGCAACGTGCTGCAGGCGGTGACCGATGCCGATGTCTCGAACGCCGCCTTCCCCTTTGGCCATGCGCGCGAGATCGCAATTGCCGGCCATAGCGTGAAGGCGCTGCGCATCACCTATGTCGGCGAGCTCGGCTGGGAGTTGCATGTGCCCATCGCTGCCACCGGCGAGGTTTTCGACGCGCTGATGGCGGCGGGCAAGGCGCATGACATTCGCCCAGTCGGCTACCGGGCGCTGGAATCGCTGCGACTAGAAAAAGGCTACCGCGCCTGGGGCTCCGACATCACACCGAACGACACGCCGCTGGAGGCGGGGCTGGGCTGGGCGGTGAAGCTTCGCAGGAACACGGATTTCGTCGGGCGCAGGGCGCTGGAGAAGGCGGCCGGCAAGCCGCCGCCGAAACGCTTTGCCGGCTTCACGGTGGACGACCCCGAGATCGTGCTGGTCGGCCGCGAGACGATCGTGCGCAATGGCGAGCCGGTAGGCTACCTCACCAGCGGCGGCTATGGCTACACGGTGGAGAAGAACATCGGCTACGGTTATGTGCGCAATGCCGACGGCGTCAGCGACGAGTTCCTCGCCTCCGGCGACTACGAACTGGTGGTGGCGATGGAACGGACGCCGGCAAAGATCCATCTCGAGCCGCTGTATGACCCGGCCGGCGCGAAGGTGAAGGCTTGACCGCCGGGCCGGTCAGTTGACGCGCAGCACCAGCCCCCTGCTCGGCACCGTGTCGCTTTCGCCTGGCATCGAGGCATAAGGCAGTGTTTCTTCGAGGCGGCTTATTGCACCACGCGCTTCCAGCCCGGCGATGCGCTCCGCAAAGCCGGCATCCCACAGCGTGTTCTTGACGGTCAGCACGATGACGCCGCCTGGACGGCAGATGCGGATCAGCTCGTCCAGGCCCTCGACCCCGACATGGCCCGAGGTGAAGACGCCGGCCGAAATGATGCCGGCATAGACGCCATCGGCGAACGGCAGCGTGTCGCCCATCGCCAGGCGGTGCAGCGCCGTGTAGACGCCCTTGGCGCCTGCCTTGTCCAGCATGCCTTGCGAGATGTCGAGCGCCTCGACCCTAGGATAGCCGGTGATGGCCAGCCATTCGCCGATCAGGCCTGTGCCGGCGCCGGCATCGAGCAAGGGCCCAGCGCCGCGCGGCAGGTGGCGGGCAAGCAGCGCCAGGCAGATCGTGGGATGGCGATAGCCGGCGGCCGACATGTCGGCATCGTAAGTCTCGGACCAGCGGTCATAGATCGCGGCAACTTCGTCCGGCCGGGTCGCGGCATAGGCCGCGCTTAGTGAGCCGCTGTGCTTGCCGTCCGTCATCGTCGCCCCTCCAAGCCGATTCATGTGCAAAGGATCATAGTCAAGCCGCCAAAATTGTGGAACCGTCAGAGCCATAGCAAATGGCGTGAAGCGGGGACACGACATGACCGACGAATTGCGCGCTACCCTGGCGGCCATACCGGCGCTAACCGACTACGATGGGCCGCTGGAGCGACTCGGCGGCCTGACCAACAGGGTCTACAGGGCCGGCGACGTGTGCCTGCGCATCCCCGGCAAAGGCACGGAGGAATATATCAACCGCGCCAATGAGGCGGTGGCGGCGTGCGAGGCAGCCAAGGCCGGCGTCAGCCCCGAAGTGCTCTACGCCGATCCGGCAACCGGCCGGATGGCGACGCGCTTCATCGCCGGCGCCGAGACGATGTCACCAGAGAAATTCAAGGCGAGGCCGGGCAGCCCGACGCGAGCGGGCGAGGCCTTTCGTAAGCTGCACACCTCCGGCGCGGTGTTTCCCTTCCGCTTCGAACTGTTCGCGATGATCGACGACTATCTCAAGGTCCTTTCGACCAAGGATGTGGCGCTGCCCGCAGGCTACCATGACGTGGTGCGCGAGGCAGGCGCGGTGCGCGCCGCCCTTGATGCGCACCCGATCGAGCTCACCGCCTGCCATTGCGATCCGCTGTGCGAGAATTTTCTCGATACGGGCGAGCGGATGTGGATCGTCGACTGGGAATATTCCGGCATGAACGATCCGCTGTGGGATCTCGGCGACCTCTCAGTCGAGGGCAAGTTCGATGCGGGCCAGGACGAGGAATTGATGCGCGCTTATTTCGGCGGCGAGGCGCGGCCGGCGGAGCGTGGCCGCGTCGTCATCTACAAGGCGATGTGCGACCTTTTGTGGACGCTTTGGGGCCTGATCCAGCTTGCCAACGACAATCCGGCCGACGATTTCCGCGCCTATGCCGACGGGCGCTTCGCCCGCTGCAAGGCGCTGATGGAGACGGCCGAGTTTTCGAGCCATCTGGCGGCAGTACGCCAGGGCTAGAGCTGGCGCTCTACCTGAAAACTCTCTGTATCTCGTTCAGCGATCCTGTTTCATCGGACTTTTTGCAGTACCAGATAAGCAGCGCGATTGTGCCGATGGGGAAGAATCCCGCAAGCAGCTGATGCCAGCCGCTTCTGTTGATGTCATGCAGCCGGCGCGCGGTCATGGCAAGTGTCGGCAGAAGGACGGCAAGATTCCAAAGCGACGAGACGGCTTCGTTTCCCACAAAGATATCGACTATACCCATAAGAACGGCGACGATGATGATGAAGAGGTAGGAATACCAGAACTCCGAGCGGCTGGCTCTGCCGGAAAAGTTCACATAATTACGGAAAAAGCTCGAAATCGCTTCACCGAAGTTCATTGACGGCGGCGTGTCACCGAAACGATTGACGCCGGCCGGCGGCGCCCTCAAGACAAACAACAATGGCAAGCCGAGAAGGATTAGAACTATCAGCCAATGCCATATCGAGAAACTGCCCATGATTTCCCCCAACACCCCAATCTCGGGAGCTATGGATATCCTGCCTACTCCGCCGGAATCAATCGCAGATTGCACCCAATAGGCGATTTGCACCGGAAATACTTTCCGGATGGAAGGGTAGGATGAGATGGCCCGAGTCTAATTGACGCCCTTCGGCACGTTCTCAGGAGGCACCACGGTTTCCACCACCTTCTGGCGATGGAAGATGAAGATGCCGGCAAGCACGACGATAGCCGAGCCGGCCAGAATGCGCGGGCTCGGCACATCGCCGAAGAAAACCAGGCCAAAGACAATGGCCCACAGAAGCAGGCTGTAATGGAGCGGCGCCAGCGTCGAGGCCGGCGCCAGCTTCAGCGCCCTGGTGATCATCAGATGCGCGGCGCAGGAGACGACGCCGAGCAGAAGCATGGCGCCGAAATCGAGCGCCGACGGCGTGCGCCAGGCGCCGATGGTGAGCAGGCCGCCGACAATCAGCGTGCCGATGGTCTGCCAGGTTACCAAAGTCGTGTCGCTGGTGCCGCGCAGCAGGCGGCCGAGGATGATGGCGAAGCCGAAGGCGATGCTGCCGACCAGCGCGAAGCCGGAGGACATGGACAAAGCCGCGGACGACGGTTTCAGGATGATCAGCACGCCGCAGAAGCCGACCAGGATCGCCAGCCAGCGCCGCCAGCCGACCTTTTCGCCAAGCAAAAGGTGCGACAACGCCGCAACGTAGATCGGCCCGGCCATGTAGAAGCTCATCACGTCGGCGAGCGGAAGGTAGACGACCGCGGCGTAGAAGAGCCCGGTGTCGGTGGTGGTGGCCACGACGCGCAGGACCTGCAAGAGCGGCCGGTCAATGTGGAAGAGCTTCCCCGTGCCCTGGTTGGCGATCATCGGGCCGAGCACGATGAAGGCGCCGATCGAGCGGATCAGCACCACCTGTCCGACCGAGAAGGAAGCGACCAGCCATTTGCCCATCGCATCGTTGAGCGCGAACATGAAGTCGCCGGCCAGCATCAACAGGATGCCGGCAAGAAGCATGTTTTTGACCGTGAAATTGCGGGCGAGCGAAGCCATGCCGCTCCCTAGCCGCAAGCGGCCGGTTTGACGAGGGAAATTCAGCCGATCGGTGAGACCAGCGGAGGAAATCGGCTGGCCGGAACGCTCGTCACTTCGTCATCCACGGGCGGAGCGGGAGCGAAGCGGACGCGCAGACCCGAGGATCCATGCCGTTACCTCGCGCGAAGAACCAAGGCGGCGCAAGATAAAGGTCGTTCTGAACCGCCGCGACGCTCAAAGGTAATGGCATGGATTCTATGGTCTGCGCGCGTCGCTCCGCTCCTTGCTTGGCCATAGAATGACGAAGTTGGAAGCGTTCCGGCCAATCGCGAACGGTTAATGATGCTTTGCCCTAGGCGAGGCGAGTCCGCTGACTTTGGAGATTGGCGGATGCGCGCGCTGTCCGCCGGGGTACGTGACCTACGCCGTCTGGTGCCGCCGGTTCACCCGCGCCGGCCGGCCAGCGATCGACAGCCGGGTTTCCTGCCTGGTCCGCTCGGCGACGACCTTGCCCCTGGCGATGACGCAGAGACGTTCGGGACGCAAACGAACGGCCTCGATCGAATTGCCGGCGTCGAGCACGACAAGGCTGGCGCGCTTGCCGACCGCAAGACCGAGATGATCGAGCCCCATGATGGCGGCGTTGACGTTGGTGACCATGTCGAAGCAGCGCGCCATGTCGGCCGGGCTCGACATCTGCGCGACATGCAGGCCCATGAAGGCGACGTCGAGCATGTCGGCCGTGCCCAGCGAATACCAGGGGTCGAGCACGCAATCCTGGCCCCAGCCGACGCGGATGCCGAGCGCCAGCATCTCCTTCACCCGGGTCAGGCCGCGCCGCTTCGGGAAAGTATCATGGCGTCCCTGCAGCATGATGTTGATCAGCGGGTTGGGGATGGCCGAGACACCGGCTTCGGCGATCAGCGGCAACAGCTTCGAGACATAGTAGTTGTCCATCGAATGCATGGAGGTGAGGTGGGAGCCGGCCACCCTGCCCTGCAGGCCGAGACGCTGCGTTTCATAAGCGAGCTGCTCGATATGGCGCGACAGCGGATCGTCGGTCTCGTCGCAGTGCATGTCGACCATCAGGCCGCGCTTGGCGGCGATCTCGCAAAGCTCCGTCACCGAGCGGGTGCCGTCGGCCATGGTGCGCTCGAAATGCGGAATGCCGCCGACGATGTCGACGCCCATATCGAGCGCGCGGACGGTGTTCTTGAGCGCCGTCGGCGAGCGATAGAGGCCGTCCTGCGGAAACGCCACCAGCTGCAGGTCGATATAGGGCGCGACGGTTTTCTTGACGTCGAGCAGGGCTTCCACCGCGAGCAGTCGGTCGTCGCAGACATCGACATGGCTGCGGATGGCGAGCAGGCCCATCGACACGGCCCAGTCGCAATAGGCGAGCGCACGCTCGCGCACGGCCTCATGCGTCAGAAGCGGCTTCAGCTCGCCCCAGAGCGCAATGCCCTCGAGCAGCGTGCCAGACGCGTTGATGCGCGGAATGCCGTAAGAGAGCGTCGCATCCATATGGAAATGCGGATCGACGAAGGGCGGGGAGACCAGATTGCCGCGCGCGTCGATCTCGGTCGGGGCGGAGCCCGGCAGTTTCTGCTCGACCGCCCGGATGGTTTCGCCGGCAATGCCGATATCGGCAATTCTGCCGCCCGGCAGCGTGCCGCCGCGCACGATAAGGTCGAAATCCATCTGTCGTCACCCTCTCAAGACCTGGCGATCATCGTGGCCGAAAAGACAGCCTCGCGCAGCCTTTTCTTCCCCCGGCAGCCGAAAGGTTCCATCGCGCCGCAACTCGCTCTATAAGCCGCCTCGCGCCCTCATGGCGAATCCGAAATTCTTTGCAAGTCAGACACAGGATCGGCCGTTGTTTCGCTTCTTTCGCTCGACGGAGAACCAGCGCCTCATCGCGAGGCTGGTGAGGGAATCCTTCCACGAGCATAAATTCGGCTATGGCGCCGCCATCGTGTCGATGCTGGTGGTGGCTGCCATGACCGGCGCCAGTGCCTGGATCCTGCGTGAGATCACCAACGAATTCGTCGTCTTCAAGAGGCTAGACCGCGTCAACCTGATCGCGGCTGGGGTCGCGGCGATCTTCCTGCTCAAGGGTCTCGCCACCTTCGTACAGGCCTATTTCATGAGCCGCGTTGGCAACGCCATCATCGCCGACCGGCAGCGCAAGATCTACGATCGCATCCTGGCGCAAGGCATCGAGTTCTACCATTCGACCTCGTCGGCCGATCTGATCGCCCGCATGACCAACAACGCGCAGGCGGCGCGCAGCGTGCTCGACCTTGTCGTGACGTCCTATGTGCGCGACCTGGTGACGCTGATCGTCCTGGTCGGGGTCATGGTCTGGCAACAGCCGGCGCTGTCGCTGATCTGCTTCGTCGTCGGGCCGGTGGCGATCTACGGCGTCAACCGCATCCTGAAGCGCGTCCGCAACATCGCCGCCTTGGAGTTCCGCTCGCTTGGGCAGATCGTTCACGTCATGCAGGAAACGGCGATCGGCGTACGCGTCGTCAAATCCTTCAACCTTGAAGGCGCGATGCGCAAACGCATGTACCAGGCCGTCTCCGACGTCGAGAACCGCGCCAACAACATCGCCACGCTGGAGGCGGCCACCAGCCCGGTGATGGAAACCATTGCCGGCCTGGCAATCGCCGGCGCGGTCTTTATCAGCGGGTTCCTGGTGCTGCAGGGCGGGCAGATGCCGGGCAACATCATGGCCTTCATCGCATCGCTGCTGCTCGCCTACGAGCCGGCAAAACGGCTGGCACGCGTTCGCATCTCGCTCGAGACCGGCATCGTCGGCGTGCGCATGATGTTCCAGCTCGCCGACCGGCCGCTGACGCTCGCGGAAAAACCTGGCGCAAGGCCGCTGCGAGCGGGGCCGGGCGAAATCCGCTTCGACAATGTCAGCTTCGCCTATCCGGAAAGCCCGCCGGTGTTCGAGGGCTTCGACCTGACACTCGAGGCCGGCAAGATGACGGCGCTGGTGGGGCCGTCCGGCAGCGGCAAGTCGACGATCCTGAACCTGATCATGCGCATGTACGACCCGCAGACCGGCAGAGTGATGTTCGACGGCCAGGACATCTCCTTCGCGACGCTCGATTCGCTCAGGAAGAAGATCGCCTATGTCAGCCAGGACACATTCCTGTTTGCCGGCACGGTCATGCACAATATCCGCCTCGGCCGTGAGGACGCGACCGATGAAGAGGTGATCGCCGCCGCCAAGGCCGCCAACGCGCATGACTTCATCAGCGCCATGGCCAAGGGCTACGAGACGGAAGTCGGCGAGAACGGCTCGCTCTTATCCGGCGGCCAGCGCCAGCGCATCTCGATCGCGCGCGCCATGCTGCGCAATGCCGAGATCCTGCTGCTCGACGAAGCGACCAGCGCGCTCGACGCCGAATCGGAAGCGCTGTTCCGCGACGCGCTGCAGCAACTGACGGTCGGACGCACGACGATCGTGATCGCGCACCGGCTGTCGACCGTGCATCAGGCCGACACCATCGTGGTTTTGGAAAAGGGCAAGGTGCAGGAGAGCGGCCCGCACAAGGCCCTGCTCAAGCAGGGGGGGCTCTATCAGAAGCTTTATGAGTATCAGCTGATGCCGTAGGCCTTTACCCTCCCCCTTGTGGGGAGGGTCGCTGCAAAGCAGCGGGGAGGGGGCGGCGCCGCCCCCCCCGACCTTCGGTCCGACCTTCCCACAAGGGGGAGGTAGGGGTCGCAGCTTGCCCTACTCCGGCACTTTCCGCACCGCGCCCTTGTCGGCGCTGGTGGCGAAGGCGGCGTAGGCGCGCAGCGCCGTCGTCACTTTCCGCTTGCGCTTCTCGGCCGGCTTCCAGGCGTCGGCGCCCTTGGCCTTCATCGCCGCGCGGCGCGCGTCGAGCTCGGCATCGCTGATGGCAAGCCGGATCGTGCGGTTGGGGATGTCGATCTCGATCGTGTCGCCTTCCTGGACCAGGCCGATCGCGCCCCCTTCGGCGGCTTCCGGCGAGACATGGCCGATCGACAGGCCGGACGTGCCGCCGGAGAAGCGGCCGTCGGTGATCAGCGCGCAGGCTTTGCCGAGCCCTTTCGACTTCAGATAGCTGGTCGGATAGAGCATCTCCTGCATGCCCGGGCCGCCGCGCGGCCCCTCATAGCGGATGACGACGATGTCGCCGGCCTTGATCTCGTTGCCGAGGATCGCCTTGACGGAAGCGTCCTGGCTTTCGAAGACGCGGGCGGGGCCGGTGAATTTCAGGATCGACTCGTCGACGCCGGCGGTCTTCACGATACAGCCGTCGAGCGCCAGATTGCCCTTGAGCACGGCAAGACCGCCATCCTTGGAGAACGGCGTCTTGGCCGAGCGGATCACGCCCTTCTCGCGGTCGAGGTCGAGCTCGTCCCAGCGGCGGTCCTGGCTGAAGGCGACCTGGGTCGGCACGCCGCCGGGGGCGGCGCGGAAGAAGTCGCGGACATTCTCGGCCGAAGTGCGGGCAATGTCCCAATGGTCGAGCGCCTCGCCAAGAGTGGCGGTATGCACCGTCGGCAGGTCGCGGTTGATCAGGCCGGCCTGGTCGAGCTGGCCGAGGATCGCCATGATGCCGCCGGCGCGGTGGACGTCCTCCATGTGCACGTCGGACTTGGCCGGCGCCACCTTGCAGAGCACCGGCACTTTCCGCGACAGCCGGTCGATGTCTTCCATGGTGAAGTCGACCTCGCCCTCATGGGCGGCGGCGAGGATGTGGAGCACCGTGTTGGTCGAGCCGCCCATGGCGATGTCGAGAGCCATGGCGTTCTCGAAAGCGCCCTTGGAGGCGATGCTGCGCGGCAGCGCCGTTTCATCGTCCTGCTCGTAATAGCGCTGGGCGAGATCGACGGCGAGATGGCCGGCCTCGACGAACAGGCGCTTGCGATCGGCATGGGTGGCCAAGGTCGACCCGTTGCCCGGCAGCGACAGGCCGAGCGCCTCGGTCAGGCAGTTCATCGAATTGGCGGTGAACATGCCCGAGCACGAGCCGCAGGTCGGGCAGGCCGAGCGCTCGATGACCTTGACGTCCTCGTCGGATATCTTGTCGTCGGCGGCAGCGACCATGGCGTCGACAAGGTCAAGCGCCTGCGCCTTGCCGGCCAACACCACCTTGCCGGCCTCCATAGGGCCGCCGGAGACAAAGACGGTCGGGATGTTGAGGCGCAGTGAGGCCATCAGCATGCCGGGGGTGATCTTGTCGCAATTGGAGATGCAGACCATGGCGTCGGCGCAATGCGCGTTGACCATGTACTCGACGGAATCGGCGATCAGCTCGCGCGACGGCAGCGAATAGAGCATGCCGTCGTGCCCCATGGCGATGCCGTCATCGACGGCGATGGTGTTGAACTCCTTGGCGACGCCGCCGGCCTTCTCGATCTCGCGCGCGACGAGCTGACCGAGGTCCTTCAGGTGCACGTGCCCCGGCACGAACTGGGTGAAGGAATTGACCACGGCGATGATCGGCTTGCCGAAATCACTGTCCTTCATGCCCGTGGCGCGCCATAGGCCGCGGGCGCCGGCCATGTTGCGGCCATGGGTGGTGGTGCGGGAACGATAGGCAGGCATTGGATTGTCCTTGCTGGCTGGCCGCGCCGATGCGCGGCGGGCGGCTCGAATTTTAGTCGGCAGCGGTTATAGCGGCCATGATCCGGCCTTGCCACAATTTTGCACTGCGCCAGGATTCTTCAGGAAAATTTGAAACCGCTGTCGGATCGGGCGCATGCGGGCCGTCCTTGGGCAGACGGCAAGAGATGGCACCATTCTCGGGGTCAGCCGTTCCAATGTAACAGCCGGAAGCAACCGAGGAGCACGACATGCAGAAGATCACCACCTTCCTGTGGTTCGACACTCAGGCCGAAGACGCCATGAACCACTACATCTCCATCTTCAACAATTCGAAGGTGCTGAGCGTGACGCGCTGGCCTGAAGGCCATCCGCAGCAAGGCCAGGTGCTGGTCGCTTCATTCGAACTCGACGGCGTTCAGTTCCTGGCACTCAACGGCGGGCCGCAGTACAAGTTCACCGAAGCGATCTCACTGTCGATCGACTGCAAGACGCAAGCTGAGGTCGATCATTTCTGGACCAGGCTAACCGAAGGCGGCGGCGAGCCGGGGCCTTGCGGGTGGCTGAAGGACAAGTTCGGCGTTTCCTGGCAAGTGGTGCCGGAGCAGTTGCCGCGGTTGCTTCAAGATCCCGACCGGGGCAAGGCCGGACGCGTCATGGACGCCATGATGAAGATGGGCAGGATCGAGATCGACAAGTTGGAAGCGGCGGCCCGAGGTTGAGTGAAGCCTTCAACGCCGGCGCCGCCCCTCATCCGCCCTTCGGGCACCTTCTCCCCGTGAAACGGGGAGAAGGAAAGCCGCGCTTTACGCCGCCTTGTCGCGGACCTGATAGTCTTTCACCGCCGTGAAGCGGATTGCTTTCCAGCGCTCGGCTTCGTAGTTCAGCGAGAAAGCGTGCTGGGCAAGGAAGACCGGATCGTTGTCGAGATCGCGGGCGATGTCGCCGCGATGCGATTCGATGAAACGCTGCACCTCTGCCTTGTCGTCGGCAGAAATCCAGCGGCAGACCGAGAAGCGCGACATCTCGAAATCCACCGGTAGCGTGTATTCGATGTTGAGCCGTTCCTTCAGCACGTCGAGTTGCAGGGCGCCGACGACGCCGACTATCGCTGGCGAGCCGTCCTCAGGCGAGAACAGCTGCACCACGCCCTCCTCGGCCATCTGGTGCAGGGCTTCCTTCAGCTTCTTGGCCTTCATGGCGTCGCCGAGGCGCACGCGACGCAGGATTTCGGGGGCGAAGTTCGGCACGCCGCGGAACAGGATCTCCTCGCCCTCGGTCAGCGTGTCGCCGATGCGCAGCGTGCCGTGGTTGGGGATGCCGACGACGTCGCCGGCAAAAGCCTCGTCGGCGGTGACGCGGGTGCGGGCGAAGAAGAATTGCGGCGCAGACAGGCTCATCGGCTTGCCGGTGCGCACCAGCTTGGCCTTCATGCCGCGCTCCAGCTTGCCGGAGCAGACGCGGACGAAAGCGATGCGGTCGCGATGGTTGGGGTCCATGTTGGCCTGGATCTTGAAGACGAAGGAGGTCATCTTCTCCTCCGTCGCCTCGACCAGACGTTCGTCGGCTTCCTGGGCGCGCGGCGGCGGTCCATAGGCGCCGAGCGCCTCGATCAGGTCGCGCACGCCGTAGTTGCGCAGCGCCGAGCCGAAATAGACGGGCGTCAGATGGCCCTCGCGGAAGGCGTCGACATCGAGCGGACGGCAGGCTTCCCGCGCCAGCTCCAATTCCTCGATGAAGTCGTTGCGCTCGTTCTCCGGCAGCAAGCCGGCGACGCGGTTGGAATCCGGGCCGTTGACCGGCGTGCGCTCCTTCTCGTCGTCACTGCGGCGCACCGCGTTCTGCGCCAGGTGGTAGGTGCCCGAAAACGTCTTGCCGCGGCCGATCGGCCAGGTGACTGGAGCGGTGTCCAGCGCCAGCTTCTGCTCGATCTCATCCAAAATCTCGAACGGATCGCGGCTCTCGCGATCCATCTTGTTGACGAAGGTGATGATCGGGATGTCGCGCAGCCGGCAGACCTCGAACAGTTTCAGCGTGCGCGGCTCGATGCCCTTGGCGGCGTCGATGACCATGACGGCCGAATCCACCGCCGACAGCGTGCGATAGGTATCGTCGGCGAAATCCTCGTGGCCGGGCGTGTCGAGCAGATTGAAGACATTGTCGTCATATTCGAAGGTCATCACCGAGGTGACGACCGAGATGCCGCGCTCGCGCTCGATCTTCATCCAGTCGGACCGCGTCTGGATGCGGTCCTTCTTGGCCTTGACCTCGCCGGCAAGCTGGATGGCGCCGCCGAACAGCAGGAGCTTTTCAGTGAGCGTGGTCTTGCCGGCGTCCGGGTGGGCGATGATCGCGAAGGTGCGGCGGCGCGATACCGCCTGTTCGATGTCTTCTGCCAATTTGATGGAATCCTGTCTGTGGCGCGGGCTTCTAGCAGCGCTTACCCGGCATGTCGACAGTTTCAGGCAGATCGGCTCGCCGGGAGGCGTGTTCGCCGCCATGGCGGGGCCTGCTCATAGTCAGGCCTCGCCATGTTCCCTGCGGCCGTACTTGGTGATCCAACGTATTTCAGAGCGCCCGACGCCGATGTCGTGCAGCAGGTAGTCAGGCAATTCGTCCAGTCTGGCCCGGTCCCTACGAATACGCACGATGCGCGCGAGGGCATGTCCCGTGGCACGAGATATCGCAACGACGGCCGCGAAGAAGCGGCTGAGCGTGGACCCGTCGGCGACGAGTTCCTGCCCAAAGATGGTCATGGTCGTGTCTCCTTGTTTGAGCGATGAATTCGGGAGGGCACCGATGGCCCTCCCGAAGGCTTCTTGAAGAGATCAGGACCGGTCGCGCTTGCAGCTCAGATGCCGCAAAGCTTCACGGTCCGCGCGGTCAGGCGGCGGCGTAAGCCGTCGTCGGATCGAACAGGCGCTTCACCTCGGTGACCTTGGTCGCCGGGAAGCCGCTCATCTTGGCGTGGCGCTGGATGATCGCCTCGTCCTTGGCGAGGTAGACGCAGAACGTCTTGTCGTCCGTCACAAAGGATTCCACCCACTGAATGTCCGGCCCGAGTTCGGCCAGAACGGCGTTCGAGGCCTTGGAGGCGTCGCGAAGCTGCGCGCGCTCGAAGGTGCCGACCTTGGGAATATCGCGCTCGATGATGTACTTCTGCATTTTGCAATCTCCTTGATCTGAGGTTCAAATGCCGCCGGACACTCGATCAGATCGGTGCCGGTGACATCCCTGGGGCGGCTGAGGTAAACTCTCGCTTGGCCCGCCAGGCAGACGGAGAATTACGGAACAGGCGGCCGACAGTCCTTACGCCGGCCTTATCTTCTTCTGATCCTTTGCCCATTGTCGTTATGGGGGTTGCTGCCGATGGGAATTTATAGCTTCGGCGACTTCGAGCTTAACGAGGATACACGCGCCCTTCGTCTCGCCGGAAGTGAGATCGAGACGCAGCCCTTGGTGTTCGATTTCCTCGCCATTCTGCTGCGGCATCAGGACCGAGCAATGAGCAAGGACGAGCTGCTCGAAATGCTGTGGCCCGACGTGACGGTAACCGAGGCTTCACTGCAGCGCGTGGCGAGCCTTGCCCGCAGCATTCTTCGCCAGGGCGGCATGGAGACGGCGCTGCGCAACCTGCCCCGCTTCGGCTACCGGATCTGCCTCGACAAGCTGGCCGCGGCGGAAACGGCAGCTCGGGCCGATGCGGGCAGCAAGCCGTCAAGCCCAGGCTCGCCGATCCTGGCCGCGCGCGCCGCCGCCGCGGCGCGAAAATGGCACGAGGCCGCGGCCGCTTTTGCCGAGGCGGATGCCGCCGACGAGTTGCTGACGGCCGACCTCGAAGAATGGGCACTGGCGCTGGAATGCGTGGGGCGGCCGTCAGAAGCGATCCCGCTCCTGACGCGCGCGGCAACGGAATACGGCGTGGCCGGCGAACGCCTGCGAGCGGCTTCCCCGGCAATCACCCTCGCCATGATTCATCTCGAGAGAGGAGAGCTCGCCGCGGCCAACGGATGGCACAAGCGTGCCGCGCAGCTGATCGACAAAGCAACGGAGAGCAGGGAACATGGGCTCTGGTGCTGGATGGGCGCGCGCATCAAGGGTGCGGAGGCCGAGCCGGAGCATGCGCTTGCTCTTGCCGAGCAAGCCTTCGAGGTCGGCAAAAATCTCGAAGATCCAGTCGTGGAATCGCTCGGTCTCATCTATCGCGGCTTTTTCAAGCTCTGCCTTGGGGAAACAAAATCCGGGCAGGAGGACCAGGATTTTGCCGCGGCACTCGGTCTCTCCAGCGACGTCGACCCGATCGTCGGCGGCATCCTCTATTGCAATATTTTGTGGGCCTGCCGGAATTTCGGCGACTGGGCGAGGGCCAATCAATGGACCCTCAGCTACGAGGGCTGGTGCAGAGGGCACGGGCTGGAGGAACTCACGGGCTCGTGCCGGCTGCACCGGGCCGAAGTGCTCGGCGTTCATGGCACGCTGAAAGAGGCGGAAGCGCTGGTCCGCGCCGCGCTCGATCAGCTTGCGCTCGACGCGCCTTGGGCAACGGGCGATGCGCTGCGCGTCCTGGGTGACATTCATCTTGCCGCCGGCGATTTCGCCCAGGCGGAAGCAGCCTATCGCGCCTCCCACGCCGCGGGCTGGGACCCGCAGCCCGGCCTTGCGCTGCTGCAGCTCGAGCAGGGGCAGGCAGAGGCCGCTTTCAGCGCGCTCGAGCGGTCCCTGGTTGGGAACCGCTGGCCAACCCTGCAGCGGCGGGGCATGGTTCTCGCCACGCTTGCCAAGGTAGCGGCGCGGACCGACCGGCCGGAGCGCGCCAACGAGGTGATCGCCGAACTGGAAAGCGAGCCGCAGCGTTGGCCGATGGCCTCGATCCGAGCGCTGGCCGCCGAGGCCAAGGCGGAACTGTTTATGCGGGAAAATCGCCTCACCGAAGCGGTGCGGGAGCTGCAGATCGCATGCTCGCATTGGGCCGAGATCGGCTCGCCTACCAACTGCGCGGAGGCCAGGCTTTCGCTCGCGGCGCTTCTCATCCAACTCGGCGACCGAACCGGCGCGGAGCTGGAGCTCGGCACCGTTCTGGCGGTCGCGAAGAAAGTGGATTCGCCCCGACTCATGCGGCGGCACGAGGCGCTCAAGGGTCTGCTTTCCGGTGTTCAGATGACGGCAGCTGCCGGCGCATAAGTCATGCTGCCGCTTGAGGTCCGGCCAGGGTGGTGGCATGACGGGGGAAATCCCCCAAGGTCCAGCATGAGCAGCGCAAAACAAATCATCGTCATCGGCGCCGGTATCATCGGCGCTTCGATCGCCTGGCATCTGGCGAAGGCGGGAGCGCGCGTGACTGTCGTTTCCGAAAGCGGCGCCGGCGGTGTCGCGACGCCCAATTCCTTCGCCTGGATCAATGCCAGTTGGGGCAATCCCGAGACCTATTTCCGGCTGCGCACCCGCGCCATGGCCGAATGGAAGCGTTTGGCGGGCGAGTTGCCCGGGCTGCCGCTCGCCTGGTGCGGCGGCCTTTGCTTCGACCTGCCGCCGGACAGGCTCGAAGCCTATGCGGCCGAACACTCGTCATGGGGTTATGGCATCGAGCGGGTCGACGCCAAGCGGGCGGGGCAAATCGAGCCCAACCTCGTCGAGCCACCTGACTTCGCCGTCTACGTCGCGGAGGAAGGCGTGGCCGAGCCGGCCGCAACTGCCAGGGCGCTTCTGGCGGACGCCGAACGGCTTGGCGCGCGCGTGATCGCCGGCACCGTAGAGAGGCTGGCATTGACTGCAGGCCGGGTCACCGGCGTGGTGGTTTCCGGTGAAGCAATCAGCGCGGACAACATCGTCATCGCGGCCGGCACCGGCGCGCCGGCGGTCGCCGCAACCGCTGGCATCAGATTGCCAATCGAGACGCCGCCCGGCTTGATCGTGCATTCGCGCCCTTACAAGAAGCTGCTCAACGGTTTGGTGCATGCCGAGAGATTGCATATGCGCCAGACGGCCGAGGGCCGCATCATCGCCGGCTCGGATTTCGCGGGCGGCGATCCGGGAGAAAATCCGGAAGCTACGGCGCGCGACTTGTTCGCGGTCATGAAGGCTGCACTGCATGGCGCGGACGGGCTGGAATTCGAATTCCACACGGTCGGCTACCGGCCTAATCCGACCGATGGTTTTCCGATCATCGGGCGCGCCCAGAGCGTCGACGGCCTCTACATCGCAGTCATGCATTCGGGCATCACGCTGGCGCCGGCCGTCGGTTTGTTTGCCGCGCGCGAAATCCTCGAAGGCGAGTGCGATCCGCTGCTCAAGCCTTACGGGCTGGAGCGTTTTGCGTAGTCGAACTCGTTGCCGGGCGACGTCTGTAGAGAGGTAGCGCTCTCCGGTTAGCCGTAGAGCGCCCACCGGGCCGTTGCTGGGGCAAAAGGCCGGACGCTGGTGCTGTCCCGGGTCATGGTCACGAAGCTCGACTGCGGAATCTCATGCCATGCGCGGCCATCGCGCTCGAAAGGTTCGGAGACGATGCAGCGTCCCGCGCGTTTGGCGAAGGCCGCGGTATAGAGGGTCGGCGCGTGATCGTCAGTGGCGTAGCGAACGGCGTGAAGCGCCTTCCCATCGCTGAAGGCGGCCGTGAGCTTTAGCGACGGCTCGATGCCGGCACGGCGCGAAGCCTCGATGACATGACTTGTGACACGTGACACGGCGCCATATGGATCGATCGAGAGTCCAGCGCCGAGCATCAGGCGGAAGAGGAGTTCGGAATCAGTCGTCCCTTCAAGCTGATCGAACAGCGCATCGGAAAGCGTGTTCTCCAGCCGGCGGCGGATCTTTTCAAAACCGCCGATCTGACCGTTGTGCATGAACGACCACTGGCCCGAGATGAACGGGTGGCAGTTCATGCGGCTGGTGGCGCCGCC
The DNA here is from genome assembly GCF_004010375.2 of Mesorhizobium sp. M2E.F.Ca.ET.209.01.1.1. Taxonomy (NCBI): domain Bacteria; kingdom Pseudomonadati; phylum Pseudomonadota; class Alphaproteobacteria; order Hyphomicrobiales; family Phyllobacteriaceae; genus Mesorhizobium; species Mesorhizobium sp. M2E.F.Ca.ET.209.01.1.1. The sequence continues at coordinate 89,971 of NZ_SADP02000009.1, forward strand.
GGTCGAGGCGCGGACGTGGGCAAGGAACAGCCCCGACTTGATCTGCCGGCCAAGGCTTTTCAGATTGGGGTCGGACCAGGCCGGCAGGATGTCGCGGTAGAGGCCCGGCTCCGGCCGATCGCCATACCAGGCCACGCCGAAGCCGTCGGCATTGGTTGGAGTTCTCGCCTCCCGCGCGTGACTGCTCTGCGCAATCAGCGAATGGGAGGGCGCGGCGATGACGTCTTCCAGGAAGATCGCGTCGCCGAGATAGGCAGCCCACCTGCACATTGTCCTGTCATCCTCTCCTCATGCGTTTTCGGGCGCGCGAATGATTTCCATTCGCCGCTCGTTGGGCGCCACAGATGACAGGGCAACGGTTTAACGTCCTTACGCCGCGCTTATGTTTTGCTGATCCTTGGTTCAGCCCGCCAGCGCCAGCGGGGCCACGGCCGGCCCAAATGGCTGAATGCTGGTGCCACCCCTCGTCATGGTGACGAAGCTCGAGGGCGGGATCGCCTGCCATTCGCCGCCGTCGTGGTCGAAGGGCTCGGAGACGATGCAATGGCCGGCGCGTCTGGCGAAGGCGCCGGTGTAGAGCGTCGGCGCATGGTCGTCGGTGGCATAGCGAACGGCGTAGAGCGCTTCGCCATCGGAAAAGGCCGCGGTCAGTTTCAATGCCGGTTCGATGCCGGCGCGGCGCGAGGCTTCGACAACCCGGCCGGTCGCGCGCGCGACCGCGCCTTGCGGGTCCGTCGCCAGCCCCTGGTCGATCATCAGCAGGAAAAAGAGCTCGGAATCGGTGGTGCCTTCGCGCTGGTCGAAGACGTCGTCGCAGAGCGAATTCTCCAACGCGCGACGGATCTTCTCGAACCCGCCTATCTGGCCGTTGTGCATGAACGACCAGCGGCCGGAGACGAAGGGATGGCAGTTCATGCGGCTGGTGGCGCCGCCCGTCGAGGCGCGGACATGAGCGAGGAACAGGCCGGATTTGATCTGGCGGCACAGGCTCTTCAGATTGGGATCGGACCAGGCCGGCAGGATGTCGCGATAGAGGCCGGGCTCGGGCCGGTCGCCATACCAGGCGAGACCAAAGCCGTCGCCATTGGTCGGCGACTTGGCTTCCTGGGCGCAGTGGCTTTGTGCAATCAGCGAATGGCAGGGCGCGGTGATGATGTCTTCGAGGAAGACCGCTTCACCGAGATAGGCCGCCCACCGGCACATCGCATTCCACCATCTGTCAGGCGCGATCCATCAGAGCCGCCGGCTCCTTGACCGCGTGCGAGCCTCGGTTGTGCGTGCGCTCATAGAGCTCACGAACGATTCGGCTCGCCGTAGTTTCGAACAGAAACGGCAAGAAAGCGTGAACGAGCGCGGCGCCCGCCGCCATCGACAGGCGCGAGCAGAACCAGGCGGCAAAGGCCATATGGCCGAAATAGGTCTCGCCGACCTTTTCCGGGTGAGCCGTGAACAGTGCCGTGAACCGAGTCGCCATGGTGATCCCTCCTGCCGGGATGAGCCCCGATGGTGAGTATCTTGCCACGCGGCTTTGGTTCATCGGTCCCAAATTGTCCTTGCTTTTGCCTGTTTGGTGGGACATTTATCCCAATATGTCGGCTGATATCGATGAGATTGATCGAAGATTGCTGGCCGAGCTGCAGCGCGACGGCACGCTTTCGGTCGACCAGCTTTCGGAGCGGGTAGCACTTTCGCGCAATGCCTGCTGGCGGCGCGTCAAGCGGCTGGAGGAGGATGGCGTGATCACCGGCCGCGTCGCCCTCGTCGATGCCGACAAGCTGGGGCTCGGCCTCTCGGTCTTCATCCTGATCCGCACCTCCAACCACGACCCGGACTGGCTGCAGAAGTTTCGCGCGGCGGTGACCGGCTTTGCCGAGATCACCGGCGTCTATCGAATGTCGGGCGACCTCGACTATGTGCTGAGGGCTCGCGTCGCCGACGTGAAGGCCTATGACCGCCTCTACCAGCGGCTGATCGCCAAGGTGGCGCTGTCGGACGTCTCGGCCTCCTTCGTCATGGAGGAGATCAAGGAGACCACCGTGGTGCCGGTGGAACTGCGCTGACGCGGAACCGCCTTGAAAGAAAGGCGTTGATAGCTCTGCTGCCGGGTTGACCGAATCGGCCCCTGCGCCGATAGGAATGGGCTCATGCGCACCGCTGTCTATCCTACCTCCGTCATCGGCCCCACCGTCGGTTTCGTCAGGCTTCCGCATGGCGAGGGCCTGCCTCTGCCGGCCTATGAGAGCGCCGGCGCAGCCGGCATGGATCTGCGCGCCGCCGTGCCGGAAGACCGGCCGCTGCTGATCCTGCCGGGGAAACGCGCGCTGGTGCCGACTGGGCTGGTCCTGGAAATCCCCGAAGGCATGGAAGGCCAGGTGCGGCCGCGCTCGGGCCTTGCCTTCAAGCATGGCCTCACCGTCCTCAACTCGCCCGGCACCGTCGACAGCGACTATCGCGGCGAGGTGAAAGTGCTGCTGGTCAATCTCGGCGACGAGGATTTCGCGGTGACGCGCGGCATGCGCATCGCCCAGATCGTCTTTGCCGCCGTGACACAGGTTACGGTCGAGGAGCGCGCGCTGGCCGGCGGCACGACGCGCGGCGCGGGCGGTTTCGGGTCTACCGGCACGGCTTGATGCAAGCTCCAAAGCTGGTCATTTTCGACTGCGACGGGGTCCTGGTCGATACGGAAAACCTTGCCAATCGGCGCCTCGCTGAATGGCTGAGCGCTTCCGGCTTTGCGACGAACTTCGAATATTGTCGCAAGAACTTTTCCGGCCGCAGCATGGCCTCGGTGCAGAAAGAGATCGAGGAGACGACAGCGGTCCGGCTCGGCGCCGACTTCGTCGAGCGCTGGAATGCTGGCCTGCCCGATCTCTTTTCGCACGGCGTCGAGGCAATTCCCTATGTGCGCGAGTTCGTCGAGGCCGTCCGCGCCGCCGGCATCGCCTATTGCGTCGCTTCCTCGGCGCGGGTGTCGAAGATGCACATCACGCTCGGCCAGACCGGCCTGTTGCCGCTGTTCGAGCACGCCATGTTCTCCTCCACCATGGTCGGGCGCGGCAAGCCGTTCCCGGATCTCTTCCTGCATGCGGCCAAGACCATGGGCTTCGCGCCCGGCGACTGCATCGTCATCGAGGACAGCGTCGCGGGAACGCAAGCGGGCATTGCCGCCGGCATGCGTGTGTTCTCCTACCACGCCGATCCGCTCACCGACCGCGATGGCTTGGCAGCAGCCGGCGGTATCTTGTTCGACGACATGCGCGACCTGGCCAAGCTGGTGCCGATCCGCTGATCATACCCGGCTGCGCACCGCAAAACGCCGTGCTAGCGTGAGCGCATCCGAGGGGGTGCGGTCCGTGATTTCCATACTATGCCGTTTCATGCTCGCCTGCCTGCTGCTGCCGTGCCTGTGGGCGGCCGCGCTGGCCCAGGACGTCAGCTTTCCGGAACTGAGCAGCGCTGTCGGAGGTCGTCAGGACGTCACCTATCTCGATCTTGCCAAGATGGTCGTCCCCGACCTGAAGGCAGGCGCCAACGGCTTCTACGACGGCAGCGCCCCAATCGATGTGCGGGACATCCTCGGCGGCGAAGAGGGCGGCTCGCCGCCCGAGACCGTCAACCTGCCGAACGCTGCGGTGCTCGCCGTCAAGGCCGGCGGCAAGGACCGATTGGCGATGCTTCTCGACCTCGGCCAGTCGCAGAACAGCGCCGAAGGTTTCGCGGTGCTGGCGCTCTACGACCTGGCGGGCAAGCCAAAGCTGCTCGATGCTGTGAATGTCGCAGTCGACAGGCTCACCTCTTTTCGCGAACCTGCCAAAGTTTCGATCGCCGCCGGCGACGATGCCATCGTGACCACGAGCACGCATTTCAACTCGAACCAGGGCTATGCCGGCACCATGCTGATCATGGTCCACAACGACCGCTTCTCGCTGATCGACGCGATCTATACGTTCGACGAGAATTACTGCGCCTATAGGCGCACGCAGAACCCGACTTTCCGGAGTCTCAGTGGCCACAAGTCTTATGCGCCCATCAAGGCCACGGTGACGGACGCGACGGTGCCGAGCGGCGAAAGCTGCGACGAGGTATCGCCAAAGGCCAGCTCTCACGACATTTCCGTCACCTATCGTTGGGACAAGGCCAAGTCGCGCTATGTCCGGAATTCCGATGCCTTCGAGAAATTGTCAGCAGAGAACGAGAAACGCTTCTGAAGGAAACGCATTCATTTGCCCGGTCCCGGCCCACGCGATAGATTTCCCTGCACAACCCCGCTCATGATTGAGGACTCGCCATGGACAAGGGCAAGATTTTTCGCGATCTGCACGCCTCCACCTTCGTCATGCCCAACCCCTGGGACGTCGGCACGACAAAGCTTCTCGCTTCATTCGGCTTCAAGGCGCTGGCCACGACCAGCGCCGGCTTCGCCTTCTCGCGCGGCCTGCCGGACGGCGCCGTGACCTTCGAGGCCATGATCCACCATTGCCGCGACGTGACCGCGGCAACCGACCTGCCGGTTTCGGCCGATCTGGAGCGCGGCAAGGGAGACAGCCCCGAGCAGGCAGCCGAAACCATCTTCGCGGCGGAGGCCGCAGGCCTTGCCGGCTGCTCGATCGAGGACCACACGGGCGACCCCGCCAACCCGATCTACGATTTCTCGCTGGCGACCGAACGCGTCGCGGCCGCCGTGGAGGCGGCCCGGGCGCTCAAGCACGATTTCATCTTCACCGCGCGGGCCGAGAATTTCCTGTGGGGCAAGACCGACCTCGACGACACCATCAAGCGGCTGCAGGCCTTCGAGAAGGCCGGCGCCGACGTGCTTTATGCGCCCGGCATCAGCGACGTCCAAACGGTGCGCACGATCTGCTCGTCGGTGAGCCGGCCGGTCAATGTGATGGCCCGGCCGGGCTTCACCGTCGCCGACCTCGCCATGGCCGGCGTCAAACGCATCTCGCTCGGCCCGTGGTTGACCAATTTCGCCTATGGCATGCTGGAAACGGCGGCGCGCGAAATCCAGCAGGACGGCACTTTCGGCTTCACCAGCGCGGCGATGCCGTTCGGCAAGTTGCAAGCGTTGTTTCGCGGCGGCGCGGCCGAGCAGGACTAGATCGGCTTTCGCGCCGAAACAGCCTTGTGCAGATGCACCATCATGGCGGCCGCGAAAAGCGGCGTCAGAAGGTTGAGCAGCGGCACGGCGAGGAACAGGGCGATGACCAGCCCGGCCAGGAACACGGTCCCGGCATTTTCGCGGCGCAGCGCCTTGGCCTCGGCTTCTGGGCGAAAACGCATGGCGGCGAATTCGAAGAATTCGCGGCCGAGCAGATAGCCGTTGACGATGAAGAAGGCGGCAATGTTGATGCCCGGCACCAGAAGCAAGAGCAGCGCCACGATGTTGCCGAGGACCACCACGCCGAAGAATTTGACCGCCAGCACAAGCGAATGCAGCGCCGGCACGGCGCGGCCGGGCGGATCGCTGGGATAGTCGGTACGCTCGACCACCTCGGCGACATCGTCGAGGAACAGACCGGCGACGATCGCCGTGACCGGGGCGATGAGCAAAGCCATCCCCACCGCCAGCACGATGCCGGCAATGATGGCGCTGAGCCATCCGGCCCAGGATGGCAGGCCCGGCAGCAACGTCTGCAGCCACGGCCAGGCCAGCCATTCGAGCAGGCTTTCCAGGCCAACCCACAGCGCCAGCAAAGCGAGCAGAGTCAGCCCCAGAGTCTTCAGGAAGACGGAACGGAATTCGGGCGAGAACAGCCGGCTGGCGGCGGCGCGGGCAGCGTCCAGGATCACGGCGGATAGAACCCCTCATCGAGAAACGACGCCCCCGAGATAGGCGGCGAGAGAGAGCGGCGCAACTGCAAGGCGAGATCGTCGCCGACGGTTCACGCTTTTCCGGGGATCGCTCCGGCGCGTCGGGCGGGGATCGTCATCGCGGCAACGCCGGCGACGACGAAACCCATGCCGACCCAGGCCGTCGGTCCTAGGCTTTCGCCCAGGAAGACGGCGCCGATGCCGACGCCGATCGGCACGCGCAGATAGGCCTGCGAGGTGGTGCCGACCGAGCCCAGCGTGTGGATCAAGCGAAAATAGATGACGAAGGCCAGCGCCGTCGAAAAGACCGACAGCCCAAGCAGGGCCAGGATCGATGCCGCCGACGGCGCAAGCGTCCATGGCCGGTCTACGATCAGGCTGAGCGGCACGAGCATCACCGCGCCGCAAAGCATCGAACCCGCGGCGGGGATCATCGGATCGAGGCCCTCGAAGCCGCGGCCGAAGATCGCCGCGCCGGCATAGGAGACCGTCGCGATGACGATCGCAAGCTGCGCCCACAATTGATGGCCAAGCCCGCCAAGCGCCTGCGTGCCGATGATGAGGCAGATGCCGACGATGCCGGCGCCGACACCGGCGAACTTGCGTGCCGTGACGGGCTCATGGCGCGTGATCAACGCCGTCAGCAGGAAGGTGAAGATCGGCGACGTCGAGTTGAGGATGGTGGCAAGGCCGGCATCGACCGAACGCTCGGCGGCAGCGATCAGGGTGAAGGGCACGACGCTGTTGAGGCAGGCCTGGAAGGCGAACCGGCGCCATGTCGCCGCGTTCGCCGGCATGGCAAGGCCGCGCCAGCGGATGACGGCGAGGAGAATAGCCCCGGCGATCAGCGTCCGGGCGGCGATGAAGGTGACAGGCGGGATCGTCTCGACGCCGATCTTGATGAAGGTGTAGGAAGCGCCCCATAGCACCGCCAGGACGCCGAGAAGCGCAAGGTCGGCGGACATCTCGGTCTTTTCGGACATTTCTGCGCCTTCCGTCGCGGGAACGATCCGCTTTGTTCTTACGCAATTGCGGACGGAAAACCGCCACGCACGTTTCCTGAGTTGCTTCTAGCCGATGGCGACGCGGCAATGTTTCGATCGACGCGAAACCATAGCGGCGATGGGCGCGGTCGATATGGGCCAGTTCGATGCGAATGCTGCCGCAGCCGGCGAACAATCGGCGCCGAGCCCGCCACCGCGGAAGGCAGTGGCGATTTTCGGGGTAGGAAAAACAGCGCCAACTCGCTAGACCCGCGCGCGGCCGGCATGCCAGATAGCCGGGTGGTTTCTTGGCGGAGATTTTGATGCCGGAATATGACGTGCTTTGCATCGGCAATGCCATTGTCGACATCATCGCGCAATGCGACGAGGCTTTCCTCGAGACCAACGGCATCATCAAGGGCGCGATGAACCTCATCGACGCCAAGCGCGCCGAACTGCTTTACAGCCGCATGGGACCCGCGATCGAGGCTTCAGGCGGCAGCGCCGGCAACACGGCGGCCGGTGTCGCCAGCCTCGGCGGACGGGCCGCCTTCTTCGGCAAGGTTTCCAACGATGCGTTGGGCGAGATCTATACGCACGACATCCAGGCCCAGGGCGTGGCCTTCGACACCAGGCCGCTTACAGGCCAGCCGCCGACGGCGCGCTCGATGATCTTCGTCACGCCAGACGGCGAGCGTTCGATGAACACCTATCTCGGCGCCTGCGTCGAGCTTGGCCCGGAGGATGTCGAGGCAGACAAGGCGTCCGGCGCCAGGGTGACCTATTTCGAGGGTTATCTGTGGGATCCGCCACGCGCCAAGGAGGCTATCCGCCAGACTGCAAGGCTGGCACATGCGGCCGGCCGCGAGGTGTCGATGACGCTGTCGGATTCCTTTTGCGTCGACCGCTACCGCGACGAGTTCCTCGAACTGATGCGCTCCGGCACCGTCGACATCGTCTTTGCCAACAGCCATGAGATCAAGTCGCTCTACCAGACCGCTTCCTTCGAGGAGGCGCTCGCCGCCATCCGCAAGGATTGCAGAATAGCCGCCGTCACCCGTTCCGAGAAAGGCTCGGTAATCGTGCGCGGCGACGAGACCGTCGCCATCGAGGCGACGAAGATCAAGGAGCTGGTCGATACGACCGGCGCCGGCGACCTCTATGCCGCCGGCTTCCTTTACGGCTACACGACCGGACGCAGCCTCAAGGAGTGCGGCGACCTCGGCTCGCTGGCGGCCGGTTTGGTGATCCAGCAGATCGGCCCGCGCCCGCGCCAGAACCTGCGTCGAGAGGCCGAGCAAGCGGGATTGCTCTAAGCAGTCCAGCGAAGCCAGGTTGCGTTCAGCGTCATCGCGAGCAGGCTCCAACTCGGCCTTTCTGTCGCGCCCCTGTCACAGAGCGCCCCTACACGCAAGCTGAGGCGTTCCGCGACTGACATTTCGGCACGCCAAACCAGGGGTGTGAAGATGCAAGCCAGCAACCTGCCGGGCCGCGGCGTCCGTTGCCGCCGCAATCTGTGCTTTCCGCGATAGAATTTCAGCAACCGCCGGCGCCTGGGGAGGAGCGCGGGCCACAAGACGAACGCATGACCAGACTTCAGACCCCGCCCGAGGGGATTTCGCAAGAGACCTTGGCAGGCCTAGTGGCCGAAGCCGTGCGGCAGGCATTGATGCAGCAAGGTGTCCTGCTGGATGCGCAGGCCCTGGTCTCAGCCAGCGCGCTCGCTGGCAGCGTGGCGGCCGCCCTCCCCTTTCTGCCGCCGGCGCAGCGCCATGCAATCGAACCCTTCAAGGGTGATTGGACCGCGCTCATCTCCGAGTTCTTCCGCATGATGCCGGAGAGAATAGCAAGCGGAGGTCCGACAGTGTCCGATCAGGCCTCCGGGCGCGTGCCGGAGGCGGGAAGGCTTCAAAATATCGCGGAACGCGCGGCCGATCTTCAATCGATGCTGCTTGAGGATTGGGCCGGCGAGGTCGCCGGCTCGACCTATCTGGAAGAGAAGCTGCGCATCCCGCGCTCGACACTGCATCGCTGGCAAAGGCGCGGCGAGGTCGTCGCGTTGCGCAAGGGCGGCCGCAAACATGTCTTCCCACTGGCCCAGTTCGTCGACGGCAGGCCGGTCCTGGGAATCAGCGACGTGCTGTCGGCGATCGCCAATCCGAGGCTCGCCTGGTTCTGGCTGACCCGCCCCGCGCCCGAGCTTAGCGGCCGCGTCCCTATCGAGATGTTGAGGGAAGACATGGTCGCGGACGTGGTCCGCGCCGCGCGCACCGTGTCCTGAGCGGTTCCGGCGATACCTTTTCTGCGCAACCGCGCGACAGAGTTTAGCCGGATAATTAAGTGTAACATAGCTGTAATAATTGGCACATTTGGCACATTCTCGGAATTTCTTGGCGTTTCGATTGTATAAATTGTGCAATCTGTCCCAATTTTACAAATATATGACGTGATATTTGGGCAACAAGACCTTTATAAGGTTCAAAAAGACGCCTTTCCGACACAATCTCTGTTGTACGTGACGACCGATTAAGTCATGTCCAGAGCGAAGAAGCGGCGCCGGTGCGCGTACTTTTTCAACGATGGGGACGGGGGTGGCAGAAGCCGAACGGCATGTCAGGCCTGTCTTGAACCTTTGACTGGAGATTCAAGAAAATGAACATCAAGAGCCTTCTTCTCGGCTCCGCTGCGGCCCTGATCGCAGTTTCGGGCGCCCGCGCCGCCGACGCGGTGACCGTCGCCGAGCCGGAACCGGCCGAATACGTGAAGATCTGCGACGTCTATGGCGCCGGCTACTTCTACATCCCCGGCACCGAGACCTGCCTGCGCGTCGGCGGCTATGTCCGCTACGATATCGGCGTCGGCGATGCCGGGTCGCTGGACGGTGTCAACCATGTCCCGGACCATCAGGGCGACGGCACCCATTCGACTTACTACAAGAACACTCGATTCACCTTGAAGACCTGGACCGGTCAGGAAACCGAGCTGGGTACCCTCAAGACCTACACCGAGACCCGCTTCAACTACGGCAACAGTAACGGTGACTATCTCAATCAAAAAGCCTCCAACGCGGACGATTGGCAGGGCCGCAACAAGTCGCTCTCCCTGCGCTTCGCTTGGATTCAGCTCGGCGGCCTCCGCGTAGGTAAGGACGATACGGCTTTCGATACGTTCATCGGCTACGCCGGCGCAGTCATCCAGGATACGCTGGTCCCGTATGGCGGCCAGGAGAGCAACGTCGTCCAGTACTACTTCGACGTAGGCAGCGGCTTCTCGGGGTTGATCTCTCTCGAAGAAGGTGCCGGCAAGGTCGGCACCATCGACAGCTATGTTCCGCATGTCGTCGGCGGCTTGAAGTACAAGGGTGACTGGGGCGCGGTGACGGGCGTCGTCGCCTATGACAGCAACTACGAGGAAGTGGCCGGCAAGGTTCGCCTTGACGTCAACGTCAGCAAGGAACTGACGCTGTTCGTCATGGGCGGCTACGGCACCGACGACAACCTCAACGACAATGCCGGCAACGCCATCGATGCCAGCGGTCGCGGCTTCTACAAGCAGTGGGGCGGCAACTGGGCAGTCTGGGGCGGTGGCACCTATAAGTTCAACGACAAGATCGCGTTCAACGCCCAGATCTCGTACGACGAATGGAAGAACCTGGGTGTCGCCGCCAACGTTGCCTATACCGTCGTGCCCGGCTTTACGATCACGGCCGAAGTCGATTATCTCAACGCTGGAAAATTCGACGACGCCGACTTCAACAACTGGACCAAGGCCAACAAGAAGAGCAGCCTCGGCGGTATTCTCCGCTTCCAGCGCTCGTTCTGATCGAGACCACTATTCAAACGAAGGGCCCGCGGCGATGTCGCGGGCCCTTTCCATTCTTGCCGAAAGCGGCAGCGCCGGTCTCTCTTAATTCCCAGCCGTGTAAGCCGCGATCGCCGCCATGTTGACGATGTCGCTGTCCTTGGCGTTCAGCGAGACGATCTGGACCGGCTTGTTCAAGCCGACCAGCAGCGGGCCGATGACGGTCGAGCCGCCGAGCTCCTGCAGCATCTTGGTCGAGATCGAGGCGGAATGGAATGCCGGCATGATCAGCACATTGGCGGGGCCGGTCAGGCGGATGAACGGATATTGCGCCATGGAGCGCGGGTTCAGCGCCACGTCGGCGGCCATCTCGCCGTCATACTCGAAATCGACGCGGCGCTTGTCGAGGATGCGCACCGCCTCCTGCACGCGTTCGGAGCGCTCGCCCTGCGGGTGCCCGAAGGTGGAATAGGCAAGCATGGCAATCCTCGGCTCATAACCCATGCGGCGCGCAAAACCCGCGGCCTCCTCGGCGATGTCGGCGATCTGCTCGGCGTTCGGCATGTCGTGCACCGCGGTGTCGGCGACGAGCACCGTCCTGCCGCGCGCGAGCACGATCGACACGCCTATGACGCGGTGGCCGGGCTTGGCGTCGATGATGCGTCGCACGTCGTCCAGCGCGGTGGAATAGTTGCGGGTGACGCCGGTGACGATGCCGTCGGCGTCGCCCAGCGCCACCATGCAGGCGGCGAAATGGTTGCGGTCGTTGTTGATCAGGCGCTGGCAGTCGCGGAACAGGAAGCCTTTCCGCTGCATGCGCTCGTAGAGATAGTCGGTGTAGATGCCGTTGCGGCGCGACAGCCTGGCGTTGATGATCTCGATGCCTTGCTTGTTGAGATCGATGCCGGCATTGCGGGCATTGTCCTTGATGACGTCGTCGCGGCCGAGCAGGATCGCCGTGCCGAGCTTCTGGTTCACATAGGAGACCGCGGCGCGCATCACCTGCTCCTCCTCGCCCTCGGCGAAGACGATGCGCTTGGGCTGGCGGCGCACGCGGTCGTAGATGCGCTGCAAGGTCGAGGCGATCGGGTCGCGGCGAGCGGACAGTTCCTGCGCATAGCGGTCGAGGTCGAGGATCGGCTTGCGCGCGACGCCCGATTCCATCGCGGCCTTGGCGACCGCCAGCGGGATCGCCGAGATCAGGCGTGGGTCGAACGGCACCGGGATGATGTAGTTGGGGCCGAATTTCGGCCGGTTGCCCTGATAGGCGGCGGCGACATCGTCCGGCACGTCCTGGCGCGCCAGCTCGGCAAGCGCGCGGGCCGCCGCGATCTTCATCGTATCATTGATGGTGGTGGCGCGCACATCCAGCGCGCCGCGGAAAATGTAGGGGAAGCCAAGAACATTGTTGACCTGATTGGGGTAATCCGAGCGGCCGGTCGCCATGATGGCGTCGGTGCGGATCTCGCCGACTTCCTCCGGCGTGATCTCCGGATCGGGGTTGGCCATGGCGAAGATGATCGGGTTCTTCGCCATCGACTGCACCATGGCCGTGGTCAGCGCACCCTTGGCCGACAGGCCGAGGAAGACGTCGGCGCCATCCAGCGCCTCAGCGAGGCTGCGCGCCTCGGTCTTGACCGCATGCGCCGACTTCCACTGGTTCATGCCCTCGGTGCGGCCTTGGAAGACCACGCCCTTGGTGTCACACAGGATGATGTTTTCCGGCGAAAAACCCATCGCCTTCATCAGTTCGATACAGGCGATGCCGGCAGCGCCTGCGCCGTTGCAGACCATCTTGGTGGTCTTCATGTCGCGGCCGGTGATCTCCAGCGCGTTGATCAGCCCGGCGGCCGAGATGATTGCCGTGCCGTGCTGGTCGTCGTGGAAAACCGGGATGTCCATCAATTCGCGCAGCCGCTGCTCGATGATGAAGCACTCCGGCGCCTTGATGTCCTCGAGATTGATGCCGCCGAAGGAAGGCCCGAGGAAGCGCACGCAGTTCACGAACTCGTCGGCATCCTCGGTATCGACTTCAAGGTCGACCGAATCGACATCGGCGAAGCGCTTGAACAGCACGGACTTGCCTTCCATCACCGGCTTGGAGGCCAGCGCGCCGAGGTTGCCGAGGCCGAGGATGGCGGTGCCGTTGGAGATGACGGCGACCATGTTGCCGCGCGTCGTGTAATCGAAGGCGCGGCTCGGATCCTCGGCGATGGCGCGCACGGGGACGGCAACGCCCGGCGAATAGGCGAGGCTCAGATCGCGTTGCGTCGCCATCGGCTTGGTGGCGACGATCTCCAGCTTGCCGGGCCGCCCCATGGCATGGAATTCCAGCGCCTCCTCGGGACTGACGGAGGGGCCGCTGCTTTCGGTTTTCCTGGCCATGATACCTGACGTTTTCCTCACCAATTCGCGCTCTTTAGGCGAGCGTATTCTTTTGAACTACCGCTTAAGGCCATACTCGGCCGCTGTAAACCGCCAAGCGAACTAGTGACAGCGTTCCTCCGCGCTGCCGTCGACAGTCAAATCTTGCCCGATTGTATCGCCTCGATCTCGCGCAGGTGCTCGCGCACCTGGGCCCAGCGCGTCAGCCCAGAAGTGCCGGCGAACGGCCACTCGGATAAGGGAGGATCATCGCTTCCCATGCGTTGCTTGAGCGCCGAGAGATAGACCATCAGTTCCAACCGTTCCGCCTTTACCCTTTCTAGCGTGCGGCCGCGAATCTCCTCCCGCGGTATGGCCCGGTCGCGAAGCCGCTCGACCGCGCGGCGGATCGCGGGCGGCTCCGGCTCCGCGATGATGCAGTAGTCCGGATCGAAATAGACGTCGCGGCCGCCGATGCTCGGTGTCGAGACGATCGGCAGCCCGGCCAGCAGATACTCCATGCTGGAATACATTGCCCCTTCCACCGCCGACAGGCAGAGCCCGACCGCGGCCTGGTTGTAGACGCGGTTGACCTCGCCGGAGGTCAGCCGGCCGGGCAGGCCATCAATGAGCGGATTGGCGATGCTGTGAAGCGGCGATTGCGCCTGCAGGCGGCGAAGGAAGGCGCGGTCGCCGGCCGGCGGCAATTCGCCGATCGAGGACGTCACATGAACCAGTCTTTCGATCTCGAAGGCGAGATAGTGCCGCTTGGTGTGCGAGATGCGGCCGTTGTAGACGGCATCGTACTCGATCGGCACGTCCGGCAGCGGCCGGAAGACGTCTTCCGAGATCATCAGATTGTGATTGGAGAAGATCGCATTGCCGCCAACGCCTGCAATCAGGCGTCGCTCTTCCTCTGTGTTGCAGAGAAAGATCAGCTCGTGCTTGGGGCAAACCTTGGCGAACCAGGCGAGATCCTTGCGTATCTGCTCGACGACGGCCGGCCGTTCCAGCGTCCAGTTCGGCATCAGAAGGAAGGTAGCGCGCCGTGGCGCAAGGCGTCGGCAGAAGGCGGCGAGCGCGTAGAGAGGGCGCCTGCCGCCGACAGGTACATAGAGGATCAACGGATCGCGGCTGAAGATGTGGAGAGGCATGTCGATGCTGCCGTCGAGGCCTGAAAGCGGCCCGCGCGCCGGAAGGATGAAGGGCAACCGGATCCGCGTCCACGCCTTGATCTTGGTTCTGGTTCGGTTGGCCCGGTTGGTGGCAAGAAGTCGAATACGGCCGAGCCGCGAGCCGACGGGGCCGACCATTTCCTCGAACGTCTCGTGCCCGTCCTTCTTCATCGCCCCGCCGTTCTCCTCACGGCGATCCATATGTCGGCCGACGGCATGAGGCAACATGCCTCCCGCACCCTGAGCTGCTGATGACGGCACCCCCCAGTCTTCCCCTGCTTTTCGCGCCGACGGCATTATACCGGGCTGCCAGTTCTGCTAGCGTCCAGGCATGAACATGCACATGCCGACCGACACAGAGGAGACGACGACGCCTGCGCCCGCCACCGGCGGCGTCACGCCGATGATGGAGCAATATATCGAGATCAAGGCGGCGAACCCTGACTCGCTTTTGTTTTACCGCATGGGCGATTTCTACGAGCTGTTCTTCGACGACGCGGAGAAGGCGAGCCAAGCCCTCGGCATCGTCCTGACCAAGCGAGGCAAGCACCAGGGGCACGATATCCCGATGTGCGGCGTGCCGGTGCATGCGGCGGACGACTATCTGCAAAAGCTGATCGCGCAGGGTTTTCGCGTTGCCGTCTGCGAGCAGATCGAGGACCCGGCCGAAGCCAAGAAACGCGGCTCAAAATCGGTGGTGCGCCGCGACGTGGTGCGGCTGGTCACGCCGGGCACAATCACCGAGGACAAGCTGCTTGCGCCCTCGGAATCGAGCTTCCTGATGGCGCTGGGCCGCGTGAAAGGCGGCGCGGCCAGCCAGGCCGGGTTCGCCCTGGCCTGGATCGACATTTCGACCGGCGCCTTCCGCGTTGCCGAGACGAGCGCCGAGCGGCTGCTTGCCGACATCTTCCGCGTCGACCCGCGCGAGCTGATCGTCGCCGAACCGGTGTTCCACGATCCGGAGCTCAGGCCGGTCTTCGATGTGCTCGGCCGGGTCGCCAACCCACAGCCGCCTTCACTGTTCGATTCGGCTTCCGCCACAAGCCGCATCGCGCGCTTCTTCGAGGTGGCGACGCCGGACAGTTTCGGCACCTTCTCGCGCGCCGAGCTGTCGGCGATTTCCGGCGCCATCGCTTATGTCGAAAAGACGCAAAAGGCCGAACGCCCGCCACTGTCGCGCCCCGAGCGTGAGGAGCAGGGCTCGACGCTGTTCATCGACCCGGCGACGCGCGCCAACCTGGAACTGCTGCGCACGCTGTCCGGCAGCCGCGACGGCTCGCTGTTCAAGGCGATCGACCGTACGGTGACCGGCGGCGGGGCGCGCTTGCTCGCCGACCGGCTGATGGCGCCGCTGACCGACCCGGCAGCGATTGCCGCCCGGCTGGATTCGGTCTCCTTCTTCCGCTCCGAAGTGCGGCTTTGCCAGGGCCTGCGGGCGAGCCTGAAAAGCGTCGCCGACATGCCGAGGGCGCTGTCCAGGCTGGCGCTCAACCGCGGCGGGCCGCGCGATCTGGGCGCGCTGCGCGCCGGCTTCGAGGTGGCGAGAGCGATTGCCGAGTTGTTCGCGACAACCGCGCTGCCCGCCGAGCTCGCCGCGGCGCTGGCCGCGATCAAGGCCCTTCCCGAGGCGCTTGCCCGCCACCTCAGCGAAGCGCTCGACGACGAGCTGCCGCTGATCAGGCGCGACGGCGGCTTCGTGCGTACCGGCTATCGCGCCGAACTCGACGAGATGCGGGCGCTGCGCGACGAATCGCGAAAAGTGATCGCCGGGCTGGAGCGCTCGCTCATCGAGGAAACCGGCATCCGCTCGCTGAAGATCCGGCACAACAATGTGCTGGGCTATTACATCGAGGTCACCGCCAACCACCACTCGATCATGACCGGCAGCGACGCCGCCAAGGCACGCTTCATCCATCGCCAGACCATGGCCAACGCCATGCGCTTCACCACGACGGAGCTGGCGGAGCTCGAATCGAAGATCGCCAACGCCGCCGACCGGGCGCTGAGCATCGAGCTCGCCGCCTTCGATCGGCTGACGGCGGAAGTGGTGGCTGAGGCCGAGCGGATCCGCGCCGGGGCGGAAGCGCTTGCGGCTCTGGACGTGTCGGCGGCGTTGGCGCTCTTGTCCGAAAGCGAGGGATGGTGCCGGCCGCTGGTGGATTCCGGCCTCGCCTTCGAGATTGTTGGCGGACGCCACCCGGTGGTCGAACAGGCGCTCAGGCGTTCCGGCGAAGGCCCGTTCGTCGCCAATGATTGCGACCTGTCGCCCGAGGGCGGCGCCAAGGCCGGCGCCATCTGGCTGCTCACCGGCCCCAATATGGGCGGTAAATCGACATTCCTCAGGCAGAACGCGCTGATTGCCATCCTTGCCCAGACCGGCTCCTTCGTGCCGGCGAAAAGCGCCCATATCGGCGTCGTCGATCGCCTGTTCTCGCGCGTCGGCGCCTCGGACGACCTGGCGCGCGGCCGCTCGACCTTCATGGTCGAGATGGTCGAAACGGCGGCGATCCTCAACCAGGCCGGCGAGCGGGCGCTGGTGATCCTCGACGAGATCGGCCGCGGCACGGCGACGTTCGACGGGTTGTCGATCGCCTGGGCGGCGGTCGAATACCTGCACGAAAAGAACCGGTGCCGGGCGATTTTCGCCACGCATTTCCACGAGATGACGGCGCTCGCCGGCAAGCTGCCCCGGCTTCATAACGTCACCATGCGGGTCAAGGAGTGGGAAGGCGACGTCGTCTTCCTGCACGAGGTCGGCAAGGGTGCGGCCGACCGCTCCTACGGCGTGCAGGTGGCGCGGCTGGCCGGCCTTCCGGAAGCGGTCGTCGCCCGTGCCAAGGAGGTGCTGCATCAGCTGGAAGAGGGCGAGGTTTCGGGCAAGACCAACCGGCTGGTCGACGACCTGCCGCTGTTTTCAGTGGCGGTGAAACGCGAAGCGCCGAAACCGGCGAAAAGCGATGCGCTGGGCGAAGCGCTCGGCGCGATCAATCCCGACGAGATGACGCCGCGCGAGGCTCTGGAGGCGCTCTACCGGCTGAAGGGGCTGGCGAGCCGGTAATCAAAACAATCGGAACATCGGCGTCACCAGCCCTGCCGACCGGAGCCAGCCGAGCAATTCGACCGCGAGTATCGCCGCAAGGAAGTAGGAGCCGTCAGTGGCGGTCCGCTTCAGCGCCACTGCGTCGAACGTGACGGGAGACGGGCCCAGGACGTCGTCGTCATCGCGCCGCAGACGGGGAAAGAAGGCCGGCACGCTGCGACGATAGCGCCGATAGGCCTCGCCGAAGATCGCGTCCAGCGCGGTCGCTTCGCGCGTCGCGACATAGGTAAAGACCAGGCAGGTGAAGACAAAGAGAACCGCCGAAAGGATCAGCGACCCGAATGTCAGCCCGACGCCTGCCAGTCCAAGCGCCGAGAAGAAATAGAGCGGGTTGCGCGTATAGGCATAGGGGCCGGTCGTGACGAGCTCACGGTTCTTGCGTCCGCCAACATAGAGCGATGCCCAGCAGCGGCCGCCGATGCAGATGAGGATCAGCACGGTACCCGCAAATTCAAGCATTTCGCGAAACGGGCTGCCCTGTGGCCACGCACTTTCGGCAAGCAGGGCCGGCGCCAGGACGACGGGAGCAGCCAGCCAAAGGAAACGGATCCTTCTGCCCTGTTGAAAAACCGTCGCGGAAAGCGGCATCGGGGACTTCTTCTGCATTTGCCTCGTAGCCTCAGTCGGTGCGCACCGCGGCTCCCCTGTCGGTCCAGGCCGGCGGCAATCCCATCCGATCACCGACGAAGCCGACCAGTCCGGGTGATTTGCCGAATGCCTTGCAGGCAGGGTATTTCGGCTCCCTGCCGACCATGGCGCGCATTTCGTCCCTGGTCGGGAGCGACGGCAGCGTGCCGAAGGGCGTCTTGCCGGTGACCAGGAGCTTGCTGAAATCGTGGCCGAACTTCGCCGCCAGGTCGTAGGCATCGCCCTCGCGGGCGACCCGGCCCGAATCCAGCAGGGCGTTCGCGCCACGCCCCCAGATCATGGCCGCCGCCTGCTTGCCGTTGTCGCCAACCGCTTCGGCTTCAAGCGAAAGGCTGCCCAATCCGATCGGCAGGCGCGGTACCGGAACATGCATTTCAGGCAGCGCGACGGAAACCGCCGTGGACGCGACTTTCGAAACGCCTACCGCCAGCGCATTCGTCGGCGTCGCATGCGTTACCATCGCGTGGACCGTCAGGTCGGCCGGCTCGGTCAGGGCGACCACTTGAAAGCGCTGGCTCAGGCCGGAGCAGAGTGTTCTGTCGACGGCGTTGATGACAAGGCTGCGCTGCGCCGGCGTCAATGTCGATTTTCCGGCGGCGGGCTGCGAAAAGCCCGTCGGAATGATCCGGACGGTTTTTGCCGCGAGCACGTCGTCCTTGCTCACCCGCATCAGCGAGCGGGCCAGCCAACCGTCCGACGGTTTCAGCTCGTCATAGGATTGCAGCGAGCCAACCTGATCCAGCGGCGCGGACGCGCAGCCGACCGCGAGCACGCTCAAGACCAGCACAAATGGCCATATTATACGGTGGTCGGCGCGGCAAGCGTGCCGATCGGCCAGGCCGCGACCGATGTGAGCCCCGCGACGGGAACGCAAGCAAGCTGCCATGGATGCCTCTGCATGGGTGTGCCCGGCGGGCGTGTTGGGGAGTGTCAATAATTGCACTCAGTGCAATAGATTGATGGCGTCATTATGGCGAGGCGCAATGACGGGGCTTGAATGTGCGCCAAAATTCTTGTCGCATCCGAGGAACGGTCATGGCAGGAGCGCTCCATGAACGACGCGCCAAAACCCGAAGGCCTGCGCGAGCGGAAGCGGCGGGAAACGTCCCGCCGCATCGCCGACGCCGGCCTGAAAGCTTTCCTGGCCAATGGCTATGACGCGACCACGCTTGACGAGATAGCCGCCGCCGCCGGCATCTCGCGCCGGACGTTCTTCCACTATTTCAAGACCAAGGACGAGGTGCTGTTTGCATCGCTGGGCAACCACGCGAGCGCGGTCAAAGCATCGATCCTTGCCGAGCCACCCACGGGAACGGCGATCGACATTGCCCGCGATGCGTTGCTCAAAATCATCGGCAGCTTCCAAGGGGCAGCAATGATGGCGACGGCCAAGATCATGCGGGAGAGCAAGACGCTGCGCTCGCGCAGGCACACGGGCTACCTGCAGTTCGAGCAAGCCATTTTCGAAGGGTTGTGCGAGTTGCAGCCGGACCAGGCCCGCGACAGTCTGCGACTGGTCGCCCTGGTGACGGTCGTCGCGTTGCGTCTGGCCGTGGAGACATGGCAGCAGCAACATGCCAGGCATCCGCTGGAAGGATATGTCCAGGATGCCTTTGAAAGGCTGAAAACCGAGATTCGATAAGTCAAGTCGCTCGAGGCGTCGCAAAGAACAAAAGCCGTGTTGACACATTGTACCGATCGGTACAATGTGGGTGATCGACAATCGAACCGACAGGAGATTTCATGAGCCGTCCGCCATTGCCGCCCTTCACGGCCGAAACGGCGGCGCAAAAGGCGCGCCTTGCGGAGGATGCCTGGAACAGCCGCGACCCGGAACGGGTTTCGCTCGCCTATACCGAGGACAGCGTCTGGCGGAACCGGGCCGAATTCATCTCTGGCCGCGGCGAGATCGTCGGCTTCCTCAAGCGCAAATGGGCGCGCGAGCTGGACTACCGCCTGATCAAGGAGGTCTGGACCTGGAACGACAACCGCATCGCGGTGCGCTTCGCCTATGAATGGCGCGACGACAGCGGCCACTGGTTCCGCTCCTACGGCAACGAGAACTGGGAGTTCGACGAAGCCGGGCTGATGCGCCGCCGCGTTGCCAGCATCAACGACCTGCCGATCGCGGAGCGCGAGCGGAAATATCACTGGCCGCTCGGCCGCCGGCCGGATGACCATCCCGGCCTTTCCGAACTCGGGCTCTAGGGGCGATTGGATGCGGCGCATCGCGCCAGATCGCGACCAATTGCTGGCGATCGTTGCCGAGGTTTTCCGCGAGCATGGCTACGAGGGCGCCAGCCTGGCCCTGATCGGCGAAGCAACGGGGCTGGGCAAAGGAAGCCTCTACCACTTCTTTCCCGGCGGCAAGGAAGAGTTGGCGAGAGCCGTCATTGCCCATATCGACGGCTGGTTCGAGGAGAATGTCTTTGCGCCGTTGCGCGACAGCGCCGATCCGTTGGCCGGGATCGAGCAGATGCTCGAGGCGACGGACAGTTATTTCCGATCAGGACGGCGCGTTTGCCTGATCGGCGCCTTCGCGCTGGACGAATCGCGCGATCTCTTCGCCGGCCAGATAAGGGACTATTTCGGCCGCTGGGTCACGCATCTCACCGGTGCTCTGGAGCGATCCGGGCACCGACCGGACGAGGCCGGCGAGCTGGCCGAGGAAGCCGTCGCCGCCATCCAGGGCGCGCTCACGCTGGCCCGTGCCGCCACTGACCTCGATGTGTTTTCAAGGGCATTGCGACGATTGCGGATGCGGCTTGGACTGCCGGCCAAGACCTAGCGTCCTAAAGAGGTTCGAAGCGGAAGCCTGTTTCGGCTCGGAAAACCCGGCCGACGCCCGGGGAATCGAGATGCGCTCCCGCCACGCACCAGGCGTTGTCGGCGGCAAGGGCCAATATCCGCAACCGGGTTGCCCGAGCCTGCTCCTGGTCGGCGTCGAATTCCCAGGCGACCTCCGGCCGCTCGAACTGGAGCGACGGTACATGGACGAGATCGCCCCAGACGAGCAATGTTTCGCCGCCGCCCGTGACTCGAAAACATGTGTGACCGATCTCGTGGCCCGACGCCGCGACCGCCTCGATGTTCGCGCTCAGGCGCTGCCCAGGGTCCAACGGTTCTGCTCGATCATGGAAGCGGCTCAACCTCGCTACCGACCGGAACATGTCGAGCTCGGCTCGAGGGACAAGCAGGCGAGAGAGTTGCGGAAAGCCGTCCTTCCCATCCGGACGGACGAGCCCGTGGATATGGTCGAGATGCGTGTGGGTGAACGCAACCGCGCGTATCCGATCGATGGCGATCGTCGCCTCGCTCAGAGCCTGCGGCAGGAACCCCATTGTCGGATGCCAGGCGTTCGAGGACCCCGTATCGATCAGCGTGATTTCATGGCCGTCGTCGATGGCAAAGGCATTGACCGACAATCTGAGCGCGCCGCCGAAGAGCGGCACCTGCGGAGGGAGATCGTCGCCGAAGGGCTCGCCTCCCGGCTTATGCAGCCGCCGGACTTGCATGTCGACATAACCGTCGCGCAGCGAGGTGACGGTCAAGTCGCGATTTTATAAGCAGCGTGGTGAGGTCCGGCCGAAATTCGTTCCAATGCCTGCTCCCGGTTCAGTCGCAAATCCGGATCGGGGTTTTTGGCTAGATCATCTCCAACCCGCGCTTGCGCGTCGGCGGCGGGAAGGCGCGGTCGAGATCGGCGAAATCCTCGGGCGTCAGCTTGATATCGAGCGCGGCGGCATTCTGGCGGACATGCTCCTGACGGCCGGCTTTCGGAATGGCGATGACGCCCGGCTGCGCCATCACCCAGGCGAGCGCGATCTGCGCCGCGGTGGCGTTGTGTCGGGCAGCGACGGCCTCCAGCCGCGCATTATGCGCCAGCGCGCCCTGCTCCACCGGCGAATAGGCCATCAGCGGGATGCCGCGTTCCGCGCACCATGGGGCCAGATCGAATTCGGGGCCGCGCCGCGACAGGTTGTAGAGCACCTGGTTGGTCTGGACATTGCCGCCGCCCTTCAAGCCGACCAGTTCCTCCATCTCGTCCGTGTCGAAATTGCTGACGCCCCAGTGGCGGATCTTGCCTTCCCTCTTCAAGGTTTCGAAGGCCTCGACGGTTTCGGACAGCGGCACGCTGCCCGGCCAATGCAGCAGATAGAGATCGATCCGGTCGGTGGAAAGCCGTTTCAGGCTGGCCTCGCAGGCGCGTTTGACGCCGGCGCGCGAGGCGTTCGACGGCAGCACCTTGGAGACCAGAAAGGTCTCGTCACGGCGCCCGGCGATCGCCTCCGCCACCACCTCCTCGGCGCCGCCGCTGGCATACATTTCGGCGGTGTCGATCAGCGTGATGCCGAGATCGAGCCCGAGCTTCAGCGCCGCCACCTCGTCGGCGCGGCGGCGCGGGTCCTCGCCCATCTTCCAGGTGCCCTGGCCCAGCACCGCAACGGCCTCGCCGGACGGCAGCTTGAGGGTTCTGACTGGTGACGGCATGGCTTTCTCCGCGTGGGCCAGGATCGCAGCACAGCCAAAACCGGAAATCCAGACCAAAGCCGCTTGGCCGCCTGGATTCCCGGGAGCGGCTACTTCGCCGGATGCTTGGCGAGCCAGTCCTGCATCTGCTTGATCTCGGCTTCCTGCGCCTTGACCACGCCTTCGGCGAGCTTGCGGATTTCCGGATCCTTGCCGTTGGCGATCACCACCTTGGCCATGTCGATGGCGCCCTGATGATGCGGGATCATGCCGCGGACGAAATCGACATCGGCATTGCCGGTGTATTTGATCATCATGTCCTTGTGCATCTTCTTCATCGCCGCCTCATAGCCCGCCGTGGCCGGGCCCTGGGCGCCCATCGCCATCTTGGACATGTCGTGCTTCATCTCCTCCGACGAGGCCGGAACGCTTTCGAGGAAGACGGCAAGCAGCATTCCCGCCGCCATCAAAAGCAGCACGATCTTCTTGGCCAGGGTCATTCAGGATCTCCTTGTGGTTGAGGTTCGTATCTGGGAGCTTCGTTCAGAGTTTCAACGTCCTCAGCCGCAAAGCATTGGTAATGACCGACACCGACGACAGGCTCATCGCCGCCGCCGCTATCATCGGCGACAGAAGCGTGCCGGTGAGCGGATAGAGCACGCCGGCCGCGACCGGCACGCCGAGCACGTTGTAGAGGAAGGCGAAGAACAGGTTCTGGCGGATGTTGCGGATCGTTGCCTGGGCCAGCGTGCGCGCCCTGACAATGCCGTTCAAGTCGCCCTTGACCAGCGTGATGCCGGCGCTTTCGACCGCGACATCGGCGCCGGTGCCCATGGCGATGCCGACATCGGCGCCAGCCAGCGCCGGCGCATCGTTGACGCCGTCGCCGGCCATGGCCACGCCAGCGCCGCTCGCGCGCAGCTGCTCCACCAGCGCGCCCTTCTCATCCGGCAGCAGGCCGGCGCGGACTTCGTCGATGCCAAGCTTCCCGGCGATCGCTTTGGCCGTGCGCTCGTTGTCGCCGGTTGCCATGATGATCCTGAGACCCCTCTCGTGCAGGGCCTTGATCGCCTCGGCCGTCGTTGCCTTGACGGGATCGGCCACGGCAACGATGCCGGCGAATGCGCCGTCGACGGCCACGAACATCGCCGTCTTGCCATCGGCTTGCAGCTCCTCGGCATTGGCCGCCGGCGTTTCGACCCCGAGGTCCGCCATCATCGCCGCATTGCCGAGCGCGACCTTCCTGCCCGACACCGTTCCCGAAACGCCCTTGCCGGTGACGGCTTCGAAATCGACGGCGTCGGCCAGCTTCAGGCCGCGCGCGACGGCGCCCTCGACGATCGCCTCGGCCAAGGGATGTTCCGAGCCCTTTTCAAGCGCGGCGGCAAGGCCCAGCAGCTCGTTCTCCAGGATGGCCTCGGCCGCGACGACATCGGTGAGCCGCGGCTTGCCTTCGGTCAGCGTGCCGGTCTTGTCGACGATCAGCGTGTCGACCGAGGCGAAACGCTCCAGCGCCGCCGCTTCCTTGATCAGCACGCCGGCATGAGCGCCGCGTCCGGTCGCCGTCATGATCGACATCGGCGTCGCCAGACCAAGCGCGCAGGGACAGGCAATGATCAGCACCGACACAGCCGAGACGATGGCGAAGATCAGGCTCGGCTGGGGACCGAAGAGCGCCCAGGCGATGAAGGCGATGATGGCGACCAGCACCACGGCCGGAACGAAATAGAAGGACACGCGGTCGGCCAGCCCCTGGATCGGCGCGCGCGACCGCTGCGCCTTGGCGACCATCTCGACGATGCGCGACAGCGTGGTCTCGGCGCCGACCTTTTCGGCGCGCATGACGAGCGAGCCGTTCTTGTTCAGCGTGCCGCCGGTAAGCGCGGAGCCTTCCGTCTTCTCGACCGGCAGCGGCTCGCCCGTGATCATCGATTCGTCGATCGCCGAGCGACCTTCCAGCACGATGCCGTCGACGGGAACGGCATCGCCCGGACGGATGCGCAGCCGGTCGCCGGTCTGGACGCTGTCGAGCGGCACATCCTTCTCGGAACCGTCGGCGCCGATCAGACGCGCCGTCTTCGGGGCAAGGTCGAGGAGCGCGCGAATGGCCGAGCCGGTGCGCTCGCGGGCCCTGAGTTCCAGCACCTGGCCGAGGAAGACGAGCGCGACGATGACGGCAGCAGCCTCGAAATAGACCGGAACGGCGCCGTCATGACCGCGGAACTGATGCGGGAAGATGTCCGGGAACAGGGCGGCAACCACGCTGTAGAGATAGGCCGCGCCGACGCCCAGCGAGATCAGCGTCCACATATTGGGGCTGCGGTTGACGACCGACTCCCAGCCGCGATGGAAAAACGGAAACGCCGCCCAAAGCACCACCGGGCTCGCCAGCGCCAGCTCTACCCACGTTTTCGTCCGGCCGTCGATGAGACTTTCGAAGCTGAGGCCAAGCATCGGCGCCATCGCGAAGATCAGGAGGGGCACGGAAAGCGCAGCGCTGACCCAGAACCGGCGCGTGAAATCGACCAGCTCGGGATTCGGGCCCTCGTCGCCGGTCGGCACACCCATCGGCTCCAGCGCCATGCCGCAGATCGGGCAGGAGCCGGGCTTGTCGCGGATGATTTCGGGGTGCATCGGGCAGGTGTACTGCGTTCCCTTCGGCATCGGCTGCGGCTCGGGCCGGCCAGCAAGGTATTTTGCCGGCTCCGCCTCGAACTTGCCCTTGCAGTCGGCGGAGCAGAAATAGAAGCCCTGCCCTTCATGGCGCAGGAAGTGCTTTGCGCTCGCTCGGTCGACACTCATGCCGCAGACAGGATCGGTGGCCGTCAGGTAGCTTTCCGGCTCGGCAACGAATTTGCCGCGGCAGCGCTCGCTGCAGAAATGAAACGTCCGGCCGCCATGCTCGGCCGTCGGCTTGCCGGCCGCCGGATCGACCGCCATGCCGCAGACAGGATCGCGAATCACCGCTTCGGCCCCGGTCGCCGCAGTTTTCGCGGAGCAGCAGGATGCGCCATGCGCGTGATGATGGTTGTGGTCGGAATGGGTCATCAGCAATGCCTCGGAATTCTCGAATTGCGGCGGAGGTAGTCCTTCCAGCAACTGGAAGGTCAAGGGGCGACCCTGCGATTTTTTTCCCGTTGCGCCGCGCCACGGCAGACTTGAAGCATCCTCCCCAGAATTTACGCGTGCCAAACACGGCCGCCATGCTATGCACGCCGCCATTTTGAGCCCAGCGAACCGCACCCGATGAAATGCCTCGTCATAAATCTCGACCGCTCCACCGACAGGCTGGCGCATGTGACAGCCGAATTCGAGCGAGCCGGCATGACTTTCGAGCGTGTCGCAGCGGTGGACGCGCTGGCCCGGCCGGACCTGGCTTCGATGCCGGTGGGCAAGAGGCCGGTCTCGCGGACACAGCTGACGGATGGCGAGATCGCGTGCCTGCTAAGCCACAGGATCTGCTGGTCCGCCATCGCGGCCGGCGACGATGCTTATGTCGCGGTCTTCGAGGACGACGTGGTGCTTTCAGAGAAAACCGGTCCGCTGCTGGCGGACCGGAGATGGATTCCGGCAGATGCCGATATCGTCAAGCTCGAGACGTTCTTCCACAGAACTGTCGTCGGACTGAACAAGGTTGCTGCCGGCCATGGCTTCTCGGCAAGAAAGCTGTACGACGTTCATATCGGCAGCGCCGGCTATATCGTGTCGAAGAAGGCCGCCGGCGCCCTTCTGGAGGCGACGCGGGAAATTCGCTTCCCCGTCGACCATGTGCTGTTCAACCCGGAGCTCGAGACGTCGTCCGGCAAGGTGGTCTACCAGCTGTGGCCGGCGCTTTGCGCGCAGGAGCAATTCCTCGGGCGGGAAAGGGTCAGATTCCCAAGCCTGCTCAAGCAGGATCGCCAGGAGCAGCTTGCCCTTAGGGAGGTCCGCCAAAAGCCAAAGGCATCCGTGTACGACAAGGTCCGCCGCGAGATTCGACGGCTATCGCTGCAAATTGCGGATCTTTGCCGGTTGCGGCAGTGGATGATCGTGCCGTTCGAACATCGCGGGGAGCGCGTCCGCCGGCCCCATACACAGCGCCGCGAAAACGCGCTATAGACGCCGCCGAATGGCAAAGATCTCCTTGAAACTCAACGAAATCATCGATGGCGACACCTTGCGCCGCGACTTGACCGCGCTGACGTCGGCAAGCGCCGGCGACGGTTCGGGACCGGCGGTTCGCACCGCTGTCCTCCAATTGCTCAAAGCCAGGCTGGCGGCGGGCCGCAAGATCGCCGAGACCATGCTCAAGCAGGATGGCGGCGGCAATGCCTGCGCCGAGCGGCTCTCGCATCTGATGGATGAGCTGATCCGGGCGCTCTATGATTTCGCAGCCACCCATGTCTACCGGGTCAAGAACCGTTCGGTGGCCGAGCGCATGGCGGTCGTGGCGGTCGGCGGCTACGGCCGCGGCACGCTGGCGCCGGGCTCAGACATCGATCTCCTGTTCCTGCTGCCCTACAAGCAGACGCCGTGGGGCGAGCAGATCGTGGAGTACATGCTCTACATGCTGTGGGACATGGGACTGAAGGTCGGCCACGCCACCCGCAACATCGAGGACTGCCTGCGGCTGTCGCGCAGCGACATCACGATCCGCACCTCGATTCTCGAGGCGCGTTTCCTGTGGGGGGAACAGAAGCTCTACGAAGAACTGCTCACCCGCTTCGACCATGAGGTGGTGCGCACGACCGGGCCGGAATATGTGCAGGCCAAGCTCGCCGAGCGTGACGACCGCCATGCCAAGGCCGGCGAAAGCCGCTACCTGGTCGAGCCCAATGTCAAGGACGGCAAGGGCGGGTTGCGCGACCTGCAGACGCTGTTCTGGATCGGCAAATATTTCTACCGCGTGCGCACCGGCGAGGAGCTGGTCGAGAAGGGCGTCTTCACCGAGGCCGAATACCGCGAGTTCCAGAAGGCTGAGGATTTTCTGTGGGCGGTGCGCTGCCACATGCATTTCCTCACCGGCAAGGCGGAGGAGCGGCTGCATTTCGACATCCAGCGCGAGATCGCCGAACGTCTGGGCTACACGACGCATCCCGGCCTGTCGGCGGTCGAGCGTTTCATGAAGCACTATTTCCTCGTCGCCAAGGATGTCGGCGACCTCACCCGCATCTTCTGCGCGGCGCTCGAGGAAGAGCAGGCCAAGCATGTGCCGGGCTTCAACCGCATCTTCCTCACCTTCCAGCGGCGCAAGCGCAAGCTTGCCGGCACGTCCGATTTCATTGTCGACAACCACCGCATCAACATCGCCGACGACGGCGTGTTCGAACGCGACCCGGTCAACCTGCTGAGGCTGTTCTGGTTCGCCGACAAGCATGGGCTGGAGTTTCATCCCGACGCGCTGAAGCTGCTCACCCGCTCGCTCGGCCTGGTCAACAAGTCGCTCCGGCGCGACGAGGAGGCCAATCGGCTGTTCCTCGACATATTGACCTCGGACCGCAACGCCGAGCTCAATCTCAGGCGCATGAACGAGGCCGGGCTGCTCGGCAGGCTGATCCCCGACTTCGGCAAGATCGTCGCCATGATGCAGTTCTCGATGTACCACCACTATACGGTGGACGAGCATCTCATTCGCTGCATCGGTGTGCTGGCCGAGATCGAGCGCGGCGATGGCGAGAAGATTCATCCGCTGGCGCATTCGCTGATGCCGGGGCTCAAGAAAAGCCGCGAGGCGCTTTATGTCGCGGTACTGCTGCACGATATCGCCAAGGGACGGCCGGAAGACCATTCGGAGGCCGGCGCCAGGATCGCGCGGCGCATCTGCCCGCATATGGGGCTGTCGGCTGCCGACACCGAGACAGTCGCCTGGCTGGTCGAGAACCATCTGGTGATGTCGATGACGGCGCAGACGCGCGACCTCAACGACCGCAAGACAATCGAGGATTTCGCCTCGATCGTGCAGTCGGTCGAGCGGCTGAAGCTGCTTTTGGTCCTCACTGTCTGCGACATACGCGGCGTCGGGCCAGGTGTGTGGAACGGTTGGAAAGGGCAGCTGCTGCGCACGCTCTATTACGAGACCGAGCTGCTGCTGACTGGCGGCTTCTCGGAAGTGTCGCGTGCGCAACGCACCGCCGCCGCGCGCGAGCGGCTGGCCGAGGCGCTCTCGGCCTGGCCGGCCAAGGAGCGCAAGCGCTATGTCGCGCAGCACTATGAGAACTATCTGCTGACGGTCGACCTCAAAGACCAGCTGCGACACGCCGAATTCATCCGGGAGGCGGATGCGGCGGGCAAGAAGCTCGCGACCATGGTTAAGACGCATGAATTCGAGGCGGTGACGGAGATCACCGTGCTGGCGCCGGACCATCCGCGCCTGCTTTCGATCATCGCCGGGGCATGTGCTGCGGCCGGCGGCAACATCGTCGATGCGCAGATCTTCACCACCTCGGACGGACGGGCGCTGGACACCATCCTGATCTCCCGGGAGTTCGATCTCGACGAGGATGAGCGCCGCCGCGCCGAGCGCGTCGGCCGGCTGATCGAGGACGTGCTGTCCGGCAAGAGCTGGCTGCCCGACATGATCGAGAAGCGCACCAAGCCGAAGCGCGGCGCGAAGGTATTCAGGATTCCGCCGCGCGCCGAAATCCGCAACACGCTGTCGAACCGTTTTTCGGTGATCGAGGTCGAGGGGCTGGACCGGCCGGGCCTGCTGTCCGAGATCACGGGGACGCTCTCCGACCTGTCGCTCGACATCGCATCGGCGCATATCACGACCTTCGGCGAAAAGGTCATCGACACGTTCTACGTCACCGACCTGACCGGACAGAAGATCGACAGCCCGACGCGCACCGCCACCATTCACAAGCGGCTGATCGATACGCTGGAAGGCACTTCGTCCGAACGCAACGGCAAGGCCAAGGCGGCGGCCGAGTGACCATCCATTTGACGCAATTTCCCTGGCAGTCATCCCCGGCATGAGCCTCGTCAAGAAATTCGCCACCGTCGCTTCCGGCACGCTGATGAGCCGCGCCTTGGGTTTCGGCCGCGAGATGCTGATGGCGGCCGCGCTCGGCACCGGGCCGGTCGCCGACGCCTTCAACGCCGCCTTCCAGTTTCCCAACACCTTCCGCCGGCTGTTCGCCGAAGGCGCCTTCAACGCCGCCTTCGTGCCGCTCTTTGCCAAGGAGATCGAGCAGCATGGCAATGAAGGCGCCAAGCGTTTCTCGGAGGAAGTGTTCGGCGTGCTGTTCTCAGCGCTGCTGGCGCTCACCATCGCGATGGAACTGGCGATGCCGCTGATCGTGCGCTACCTGGTGGCGCCGGGCTTCGCCGACATTCCGGGCAAGTTCGAGACGACCGTCACGCTCGCGACGATCATGTTCCCCTACCTGATCTGCATGTCGCTCGGCGCCATGATGGCCGGCATGCTGAACTCGCTGCGCCGCTATTTCGCTGCGGCGATCGCGCCCGCCTTCCTCAACATCATCCTGATCGCCGTGCTGGGTTATGCCTGGTATCACGGGCTGGACGCGCATGATGTCGGCTTCGGCCTGTCCTGGGGCGTGCTGGCGGCGGGCATCGTGCAGCTCGCCATCGTCTGGGTGGCGGTGCGCAACGCCGGCATCTCGATCGGTTTCCGCCGTCCGAAGATGACGCCCAACGTCAAGCGGCTGCTGATCCTGGCGCTGCCGGCGGCGATCACCGGCGGCATCACCCAGATCAACCAGCTGATCGGCACGGCGATCGCCTCGGCGCAGAACAGCGCGGTGTCGTCGCTGGCCTATGCCGACCGTATCTACCAGCTGCCGCTCGGCGTCGTCGGCGTGGCCGTCGCCATCGTGCTGTTGCCGGAGCTGTCGCGGGCGCTGAAATCGGGCAATCTGGTCGAGGCCGCGAACCTGCAGAACCGCTCGGTCGAGTTCACCCTGTTCATGACGCTGCCGGCGGCGGCGGCGCTCTGGGTGATGTCGGAACCGATCGTGCGGCTGGTCTATGAGCGCGGGGCGTTTGCCGCCAACCACTCGACGCCGATCGTCGCCTCGATCCTGGCGATCTTCGGCCTCGGCCTGCCGGCCTTCGTGCTGATCAAGGCCTTCACGCCCGGCTATTTCGCGCGCGAGGACACGCGCACGCCGATGATCTTTGCCGCCATCTCGGTCGGCGTGAACGTGGCGACTGCGCTCACCCTGTTCCCGTCCATGGGCGCGCCGGGCATCGCGGTGGCTTCGGCTGTTGCCGGCTGGGTCAACGCGCTGATGCTGCTCGGCATGCTGATCCGGCGGGGACATTGGGGCCGCGACATCCCGCTCTTGAAGCGTATCCCAAGGCTGGTGCTGTCGGCGGTGATCATGGCGACCGCGCTTTATTTCGCCGAGCACTACTTCGCTGCGCGGCTCGGTCCCGGCTCGCCGCTGGTGGTGAAGGCGACGACGCTGTTCGCGCTGGTCGGCGGGGGTGCGGCGCTCTACTTCATCGCCGCCTTCGGCACCGGCGGCGCCGATTTCGGCATGATCCGCAGGAATGTGAAGCGGGGATCGGCGAAATCTGCGCCGCCCGAACCGAAGACCGGCCTGGACGAATAACCCAAGCAGGCTTGCAGCAACACCGGTCTTGATCACGTCGCGCCGTTCGTCCATAAGCGCGTCGTCGAAAGACTTTCGCCGCGCGCGGTTTCCAGCCGCATGATTGGCTCCAAAAAGGTCTGCAACTTTTTGGAATCATGCTTAGACGGCCCTCCACAAGCCATGAGGAACTCATGTCCGCCTTCAAGTCACTCGTCTTTTCGGGCGTCCAGCCGACCGGCAATCTGCATCTCGGCAACTATCTCGGCGCCATCAAGAAATTCGTCGCCCTACAGGAACAGTCCGACTGCATCTATTGCGTCGTCGACCTGCATTCGCTGACGGCGCAGCTGGTCCACAAGAACCTCGGCGACGAGACGCGCTCGATCACCGCGGCGTTCCTGGCCTCCGGCATCGACCCGAAGAAGCACATCGTCTTCAATCAGTCGCGGGTCATGCAGCATGCCGAGCTCGCCTGGATCTTCAATTGCGTGGCGCGCATCGGCTGGATGAACAAGATGACGCAGTTCAAGGACAAAGCCGGCAAGGACCGCGAGAATGCCTCGCTCGGCCTGCTCGCCTATCCGAGCCTGATGGCCGCCGACATCCTGCTCTACCGCGCCACCCATGTGCCGGTGGGCGAGGACCAGAAGCAGCATCTGGAGCTCACCAGAGACATCGCGCAGAAATTCAACAACGACTTCTCCGAGAAGATCGCCGCGCTCGGCGTCGGCGTGAAGATGCAGGTCGGCGAGGAGACGGTGAACGGCTATTTCCCGATCACCGAACCGGTCATCGGCGGCCCGGCGGCGCGCATCATGAGCCTGCGCGACGGTTCCAAGAAGATGTCGAAGTCCGACCCGTCGGACCTGTCGCGCATCAACCTGACCGACGATGCCGACACCATCTCGAAGAAGATCCGTAAGGCCAAGACCGATCCGGAGGCCTTGCCGAGCGAGGTCGACGGGCTGGAACGCCGGCCCGAGGCGGAGAATCTGGTCGGCATCTATGCCGGCCTCGCGGAAATCTCGAAGGAAGACGTGCTGAGAGAATATGGCGGACAGCAGTTTTCCGTGTTCAAGCCGGCGCTTGCCGACCTTGCCGTGGAAAAACTGGCGCCGATCGCTGCCGAGATGCGCCGCATCGAAGGCGACCGCGCCTATGTCGACGCCGTGCTCAAGGATGGCGGCGACCAGGCCCGCGCAATCGCCGAGGGCACGATGAAGACGGTGCGCGACATCATCGGCCTGCTGCAGGACTGATCGACTGGTC
This sequence comes from Mesorhizobium sp. M2E.F.Ca.ET.209.01.1.1, assembly GCF_004010375.2. Classification (NCBI taxonomy): domain Bacteria; kingdom Pseudomonadati; phylum Pseudomonadota; class Alphaproteobacteria; order Hyphomicrobiales; family Phyllobacteriaceae; genus Mesorhizobium; species Mesorhizobium sp. M2E.F.Ca.ET.209.01.1.1. The sequence continues at coordinate 122,135 of NZ_SADP02000009.1, forward strand.
TAAGTGTTTGTCTCTACGCAATTCCGGACGGAAAACCGCTACACACTTTTCCTGGGATTGCTCTGGGACCATTGCCACGCCGGCCGGCGGCTTGCCGCCGATCTGTGGCGGTGGCAGATTGCGGCCGGATTGATACCGAGCAAATAGACATGGTCTCCAAACGCCTCAGCCGCGAAGCCGGCCATCGCCGCAAATTCCTGGCGATCATCGACGACACGCCCGAATGCGAGCGCGCGGTCGCCTACGCCTCGAAGCGGGCGCGGCACACCAGCGGCGTGCTGGTGCTGCTCTATGTCATCGAGCCGGACGACTTCCAGCATTGGCTGGGCGTGGAAAAGATCATGCGCGAGGAAGCAAACGCGACGGCACGCGCGGCGCTCGACGGCTATGCCAACAAGGTGCGCCAGAGCGTCGGCATCGAACCGGAGCTGGTGGTGCGCGAGGGCAAGCCGACCGAAGAGATCCACAAGCTGATCGAGGAAGACCAGGACATCGCCATCCTGGTGCTGGCGGCCGGCGCCGGCAAGGAAGGCCCGGGGCCGCTGGTCAGCGCGGTTGCCGGTCGGGCCGCCGCTTTCCCAATTCCTGTCACGGTGGTGCCGCAGAACCTTTCAGACGAGGAGATCGACAGCCTCGCCTGAGAGTGCTGAGATTCAGGTGAGGCCGGCCTGCGAACGGCGGCTTTCTGCGCTTCCGGTGCTCACGTACTTGAAGTACGCTCCGCTCCGGTTCTCGAAAACCACCGTTCTCGACTCGGCCTGACCTGAATCTCAGCACTCTCAAGTGGATGAAGGGTCGAAAAACATTCCGCCAGCCAGCCGTTCCTAGCGACGCGTTTCGCTTGAATGTCCAGCCGATAGAGCCTATTTAGAATTATTCCAAACTATCGGCCCGAGAAGGGCCTGGAGATACCCATGTTCATCCAGACCGAATCGACGCCGAATCCGGCGACGTTGAAGTTTCTTCCCGGTAAGGAAGTGCTGCGCGAAGGTACCGCCGATTTCCGCAACGCCGAAGCTGCCGCGGAGGCTTCGCCGCTGGCCGGCCGGTTGTTCGAGATCCCGGGCGTCACCGGCGTCTTCTTCGGCTATGATTTCGTCACCGTGACCAAGGACGGCCCGGACTGGCAGCATCTGAAGCCCGCCATCCTCGGCGCCATCATGGAACACTTCATGTCCGGCGCCCCGGTCATGGCCTCGACCGCCCCGGCGCGCGAAGCCGGCGAGACCGGCGAGTTCTACGACAAGGCCGACGAAGAACTGGTGCTGACCATCAAGGAACTGCTCGACACGCGCGTGCGCCCCGCGGTTGCCCAGGACGGCGGCGACATCACGTTCCGCGGCTTTGAGAACGGCACCGTGTTCCTGCACATGAAGGGCGCCTGCGCCGGTTGCCCGTCGTCGACGGCTACTTTGAAGCACGGCATCCAGAACCTGCTCCGGCACTTCGTTCCGGAGGTCCAGCAGGTCGAGCAGGTCGCCTGACAGTTCCACACCGCCGGCCACTCGGCGGAGCGAATTCTTCCCAATTCCAAAAACAAAAAACCGGGCCCCAACAGCCCGGTTTTCTGTTCTTGGACGTCTTGTTGTTGCCTAGACGGTCCGCCTGCGAAACTTTTTAGTTGACCATGATCTTTTCCGAAAACCGGCTTCCACTTTTCGGGATCATGGTCCTTACATCACGATGACTTTGGCGCCGACCGATGTGCGGTCGTAGAGGTCGATAATGTCCTGGTTCATCAGCCGGATGCAGCCCGACGACATCGCCTTGCCGATCGAGAACCATTCCGGGCTGCCATGCAGGCGGTAGCCCATGTCGCCGCCCTTGTTGAAGAGGTACATGGCGCGCGCGCCAAGCGGGTTCTTCAAGCCCGGCTCCATGCCGCCGGCGAACTTGGCGAGCTCGGGCTGGCGCTTGATCATCTGCGAAGGCGGCGTCCAGGTCGGCCACTCGCGCTTCAGCGCGATATGGGCGGTGCCGTGCCACTCGAATCCCTCGCGGCCGACGCCGATGCCGTAACGCATCGCCATGCCGTCGCCCTCGATGAAGTACAGGAACTTGTTCTGGGTATCGACGATGATGGTGCCTGGCTTCTCCGGGGAATCATACCGCACTTCCTGGCGGTGGAACCTGGCGGGAACCTTCTCGATCGGGACGCGCGGCAGCTGATAGCCGGCATCGGTCATCGCGCCATAGTTGTTGGTGAACAACTGCCCGCCGATGGTGCTGCAGCCGCTGACCGCGGTCGACAGCGCAAGAGCGGCGAGGATTGCAAACGACTTCAAGCGCATGAAAAGGTCCGACGCCCTGTCTCTGTATCAGCGGCACGAGTCGGCCGCTTTCTCGCCATCATTCATGCTGGCATTTCTTTTGCTTGCCAAGCGTGCACTGCTTATATGCAAGGCCTTACGTGCGGGTAGATGCCGAACTGCGGCATTTCCGCAACAGGCCTCACAGGATTGTGAAGCAAAATCAATGGGGCAGCCCGAAGGCTGCCGGAAACCACGGAGAACGCCATGAATGTCGGTGATGCCGCCGAGCGTTCCGGCCTGCCGGCCAAGACCATTCGCTATTACGAGGAGATCGGCCTGATCCGTCCGGCGCGGGCCGGGAACGGCTATCGCGATTACTCGGGCGACGACGTCCACCGGCTCGCCTTCCTGCGCCGTGCGCGCAATCTCGGCTTCTCAATCGACGATTGCAGGCAGCTGATGGCGCTTTATCAGGACCGCGACCGCGCCAGCCACGACGTGCGCGAGATCGCCGCCGCCCATGTCAGGGCGATCGAGGAAAAGGTGCGCGAGCTGCAGTCGATGCGCTCGACGCTGCAGAAGCTGATCCACGCCTGCCACGGCGACGATCGGCCGGACTGCCCGATCCTGGACGACATGGCGGGCGCAGCCTGAGGTCGAAGGTCTGTCAGCGCTCCCAGAAATCGCGGTGCGGGGCAAGCAGCTCGTCCGCGATTTCGGGGAACGGACCAAAGACCTCGATCTTCTTCTGGCCGGAAGCGAATACGGTGCGCGAAGCGAGGTTCATCGTCGGATTCTCCGCGTGATCGCCGGTGAGCGCCAGGAGATCGGTTTCCTCGAAGCCGTAGACCAGCCGGCCGATATTCGCCCAATACATCGTTCCCGCGCACATCGCGCAAGGCTCGCCGGTCGTGACCAGCGTGCATTGCCAAAGGAACTCCGGCTCATAGGCGGCCGCGGCGCGGCGGGCGAGTTCGGTCTCAGCATGGCGAACCGTGTCGAGATTGCCCTGTCGCATCAGCACCTGATCGTCCGGCCCGACCAGCACGCTGCCGAACGGATGATGCCCATGCGCCGCCGCCTCGCGTGCGACGGCGTCGGCGGAGCGGAGGTGGGCGAGCAACTGATCACGGGTCATGGAGGAATTCCTTTCACGGCGAAATTGCTGCCGAGGCATATGATTAGCAAGCGCTGATCTCGCCTTGCGCCGCCGTTTCGAGTGTACCGCTGGCAGCGATTCCTATCCATCAGCGCGCGGCTTGGTCTGTCAAACGCAGAATCGCCGCCTTGGCAGGGGTTCAAACCGTGAACAAAATCTGGCATGGTGCCTGCCATGCCCATCGTTTCCCCGATTCCCCTCAACCCGCTGATCGACGGCCGCCAATCGGAGCGCGCCATGCTGGTGCGGCGGGGCGTGCAGCGGCTGCTCAGCGAAATGGGCGCGCATGTGTTGCCGGAGCTGTCTTTGGCCACCGGGCGGCGCGCCGATCTCGTCGCGCTGACCAGGCAGGGTGACATCTGGATCATCGAGATCAAATCCTCGATCGAGGATTTCCGGGTCGACCGCAAATGGCCGGACTACCGGCTGCACTCCGACCGCTTCTTCTTCGCCACCCATCCGGGGGTTCCACAGGACATCTTTCCCGAGGAATGCGGCTTCATCCTTTCCGACGGTTATGGCGCGGAGATCCTGCGCGATGCGCCGGAGCACCGCATGGCGGCTGCCACGCGCAAGGCGCTGATGCTGCGGATCGCGCGCGCCGGCGCCGCGCGGCTCTTGGCAGCCGAGCTTGCCGGCGTCGCGGTGCCGGCGCTGGATGGCGAGAGCGAATAGAGCCTCCGCGCAAGGATTGAGCGCCGGCGTCTTGCCGCTGACGTCCGGTGTCGAGCCGGGGCTCAAACCGCCCCTCATCTGCGGCTGGCAAAAATCTGCGTCTCGCACCGATGATTTTCGCCGATCCCGATTGTCTTCACCTACAGGCGCGTCCGGATGGCCGGCGGCCAGGACAAGAGGTGATCACATGAAACCGTTGCAAAATCAGAATGTCGTCGTCGTCGGAGGCAGCCGGGGCGTCGGCCGCGCGATCGTGGAAGCCGCGCTTGGCGCTGGAGCGACCGTGCTTGCCGTCGCCCGCGGCGGCGCCGACCTGAAGCAGCTTGCCTGGGAACGGCCGGGCGTGAAGACGCTTAGCGCAGACGCGACGGTGGAGACGGCGCCGCAGGCGGTTTTCGATGCGCTGGCGCCCGACGTGCTGGTGGTCTGCGCGGGGGCCCTCGCCGCTGCCGCGCCGATCCAGGATCAGAGCTGGGAAGTCTTCTCGGCGAATTGGGAGATGGACGTCAAAGCGTCGTTCCTGTTCTGCCGGGAAGCCCTCAAGGGTCGGCTCAAAACGGGCAGCCGGGTGGTGCTGATCGCCAGCGGCGCCGCCATCACCGGCGGACCGCCGAATTCCGGCGGCTATGCCGGCGCCAAGCGCATGCAGGTATTTTTGGCCGGCCATTGCCAGAAGGAATCGGACCGGCTCGGCCTCGGCCTGCGCTTCATGGCGCTTTCGCCGGCCCGCATCATGCCGGGCACCGGGGTCGGCGATCGCGGCATCGACAGCATCGCCGCCTATATGGGCATCCGCCCGGCCGACTTCCTCGCCAGCTTGAGCGACATGCAGACGCCGGCCGATGTCGGACGCGCGGTGGTGCAGCTCGCGACGGGCAAACCGCAGGGCAGTTCCTTCACCGTAAGCGGCAGCGGCCTTGCGGCGGCGGCATGAGGCGAGCAGGATGGCGGCCGGATTCAGCGCCCCGGGGCTCCCGCATGACTGATGCATCCGGCCCTACCCTGCCTTTGGGCCGGTCAGGCCGGCCGGCCCTCGACCGGCTGGCCTTCGAGCGCCTGAGCGTCGCCCACCGCCGCGCGCTCAAGCTGCATTGCTACCGGATGATGGGCTCGCTCAACGAAGCGGACGATCTCGTCCAGGAGACGTTCCTCAAGGCCTGGCGCGCGCGGTCGCAATTCGACGGGCGCGGTTCGGCGCGCGGCTGGCTCTACGCGATCGCCACCAAAAGCTGCCTCAACGCGATCAAGGCTCGGTCGTCGGCGCGGCGCATTCTCGAGCAGCCCGAACGGCCGGCCTCCGTAGGTGCGGCAACCGGCGGACCGACCGCGGAACTCGCCTGGCTGGATCCATATCCGGATGCGGAACTGCCGGACATTGCCGACGACAGGCCCGGTCCGGAAGCGCGCTACGAGGCTCGCGAGGCGGTACGGCTCGCCTTCGTGGCGGCGATCCAGCTGTTGCCGCCCCGGCAGCGCGCCGCCCTGCTGCTATGCGACGTGCTCGGATGGTCCGCCATCGAGACCGCCCAATTGCTCGGCGGAAGCACAGCCTCGATCAACAGCGCCTTGCAGCGGGCTCGCACGACGCTGGGCAACCGCCAAGTGCGCGCGCCGCAGCGGTCGCGGCCCAGCGCAGACGAAGGCGTGCTGCTCGAACGCTATATGCAGGCCTGGCAGGCCGACAATCTGGATGGGCTCGTCGAGCTGCTGCGCGAGGACGCCGTCTACCACATGCCGCCCTGGCGGGAATGGTACCATGGACATCAGGCAATCGGCGCTTTCCTGGGAAGCGTCTGGGGAAATTTTGCCGGCTATCGCGCGGTGGCCACGCGGGCCAACGCCCAGCCGGCCGCGGGCGTCTACGCGCTCGGCCGCCAGGATTCCACATGGCGGCCGCATTCGCTGCATGTCATCGAAGCCGCCGACGGCAAGATCGCCTCGCTGACGATCTATGTCCCGCCGCTCGGCCCCGCCTTGTTCGCGGTCTTCGGCCTGCCGCCGGAACCACTGCCTTGAGGGCTTAGTCCACTTCTTCTTCCGCCGCGCCGGCCGCCGGCGCCGTCAGCAGCACGGCGGCGCCCAGCAGCGCGGCAACCAGCGAGCCCGCAAGGATGCCGACCTTCACCGCGTCCTGGAGCGCCGGGTCACTGGCGAAGGCGAGCAGGCCGATGAACAGGCTCATGGTGAAGCCGATGCCGCAAAGCAGCGAGATGCCCAGCATATGCAGCCAGCCGGCATTGACCGGCAGGTCGGCAAGGCCGAAGCGGATGGCCAGCGCCGATGAGCCGAAGACGCCGACCAGCTTGCCGAGGACAAGGCCGGCTGCGACGCCCAGCGTGAGCGGCTCGACAAGCGCCGCGAAGCTCAAGCCCCCGAGCGAGACGCCGGCATTGGCGAAGCCGAAGATCGGGATGACGAGGAAGGGCACGAGCTTGTGCAGGCCGTGCTCCAGCCGATGCAGCGGCGAATGTTCAGTATCGTGGCCGATGCCGGGGGAGCGCTCCAGCGGAATGGTGAGCGCCAGCGCCACGCCGGCCAGCGTCGCATGCACGCCCGACTTCAGCACCAGCACCCACAGCAGCGCGCCGAGCAGAAGATACGGCCAGAGCTTCATGGCCCGCACGCGGTTGAGCACGACGAGCAGGGCGATGACGGCGAAGGCGGCGCCGAGATAAGCGAGCGAAAGGCCGCTGGAGTAGAACAGCGCGATGATGATGACGGCGCCCAGATCGTCGATGATGGCCAAAGCGGTGAGGAAGACTTTCAGCGAGGCCGGCACGCGGCTGCCGAGCAGCGAGAGAACGCCGAGCGCGAAGGCGATGTCGGTGGCGGTGGGGATCGCCCAGCCGGAGAGTGCCGCCTGATTGTCGCGGTTGATGGCGACATAGACCAGCGCCGGCACCACCATGCCGCCGGCGGCGGCGATGCCCGGCAGCACGCGGCGCGGCCAGGTCGAGAGCTGCCCGTCCAGCATCTCGCGCTTGATCTCGAGCCCGACCAGCAGGAAGAACACCGCCATCAGCCCGTCATTGATCCAATGCGAGACGCTGAGCGGTCCGAGATAGGCGTGGAGAACGGCGAAATAGGTTTCGGCCAAAGGCGAGTTGGCGACGATCAGCGCCAGGGCCGCGGCCACCATCAGGATGATGCCGCCGGCCGCCTCGCCGTCGAGGAACTCGCGCAGGATCGATTTCGGCTTTTCGTCGCGCATGGACCCTCCCTAAACCCGGCCTAACCTTATCGGCGGGGAGTCTGTATTCCAATGATGCGCAGCGTCAGTGGGGATGCAAGGCTTACAAGTTATCCGGCAGCGCATGCTTCGAAAGTTGGCTGAAACGCGAGTCCCTTCGTCATCCACGGGCGAAGCAAGGAGCGAAGCGACGCGGCGCAGACCCGAGGATCCATTCCGTTACCTAAGCCCTAGAGTGCGGCGGTGCAGAATTCTGCATCGTTGCGGCGCGCCGACGTCACGGAATGGATCCTCGGGTCTCCGCGTCCGCTTCGCTCCCGCTCCGCCCGTGGATGACGAACGTCCGCCTATCGAGGCGCCCGCTTGGCGAGAATCCGCTGCAAGGTCCGGCGATGCATGTTCAGCCGGCGCGCCGTCTCGGACACGTTGCGGTCGCACATTTCGTAGACGCGCTGGATGTGCTCCCAGCGCACACGGTCGGCCGACATCGGGTTTTCCGGCGGCGCGGCGCGTTCGCCGGAGGTGCGGGTGAGCGCAGCGAAGACGTCGTCGGCATCGGCGGGCTTGGAGAGATAGTCGATGGCGCCGAGCTTCACCGCCGTCACCGCGGTGGCGATGTTGCCGTAGCCGGTGAGGATGATGGCGCGGGCGTCGCCGCGCTTTTCGCGGATGGCTGCGACGACATCGAGGCCGTTGCCGTCGCCGAGACGCATGTCGACCACCGCATAGGCGGGCGGATGGGCGCGCGCCTTGGCGACCGCCTCTTCGACGCTTTCCGCCGTCTCGACCACGAAGCCCCTGGTCTCCATGGCGCGGGCCAGCCGGGTGAGGAAGGGCTTGTCGTCCTCGACGATGAGCAGCGAGGTGTCCTCGCCCTCGACCATTGCGCCAGCCGTTTCGTCTCCGCTCATCTTATCGGCATCCTATTGACCAAAAGCGCACCGTCGAAACGAATTCCGGCGAAGGCGCTCGAAGTCCATGTTTTTCGGGCATGCCGCTTTTCCAGACTTAATTTTGGGCGACATGCTTCACTTTTACGCAGATACAGTCCCGCAAGAGCAATGTCCAATTTTTAGAGCCGGCAACAGAGCTGCCATGCGGTAATTGCAAGGTTTACGCACCGTCCAACCAAGGTTACGCATTGTCGAACATGGTGGCCGAGGCCTGATCCTGGTTGAGAAAGACGCCACGCGGCCAGGATACCTGCACCACCGCGCCTTCGCCGAGCCCGCTCGAATTGCGGAAATCGATGGTGGCGCCGGAACGCTCCAGCAAGGTCTTGGCGATGAACAGCCCGAGCCCCAGGCCGCCGCCGGCCTCCGTGCCCTGGCGCGTCGACATATAGGGTTCGCCTATGCGGTCGATGATCTCGGCCGGGAACCCCGGCCCGTCATCGATGATGGAGAAGGCGACCGTCTCGTTGTCCCAGCTCCAGCTGACGGTGACCGATTTGCGGGCGAAATCGACGGCATTCTCGACCAGATTGCCGAGCCCGTAGATGACGCCTGGGTTGCGCTGGCCGACCGGCTCGGGGCCGATGCGCTCGCCGGGCCGCAGCCGGATCGAGATGCCGAAATCGCGGTGCGGCGCCGTCACCTCCTCGATCAGCGAGGTGAGCGGCATGCGCGACAGATGCGCTTCGCCTTCCGAGGAAAGGCTGGTCAGCCGCTTCAGGATCTCGCGGCACCGCTCGCTTTGCGAGCGCAGGAGCTTGACGTCCTCGCCATATTTCGGGTCTTTGCCGAGCGCCTTTTCCATCTCCTTGGCGACGACAGTGATGGTGGCCAGCGGCGTGCCGAGCTCATGCGCGGCGGCGGCAGCCAGCCCGTCCAGCGCCGAGAGATGCTGCTCGCGCTGCAGCACAAGCTCGGTGGCGGCCAAGGCGTTGGCGAGCAGGCGCGCTTCCGCCGCTACGCGAAAGGCATAGATGGCGGTGAAGGCGATCGAGGCGAACACAGCCATCCACATGCCGGCGACATAGATGAAGGGCATCGGCAGCGGCGCGTCTTCGTACCAGGGCAGCGGCAGGTGAAAGAACACCAGAAGAGTTGCCGCCAACATGACCAGCGCGCCGAGAACGGCGGTCATCCGCAGCGGCAAGGACGCCGCCGAAATGACAACAGGCACGGAAAGCAGCACCGAGAACGGGTTGGTCAGGCCTCCGGTCATGTAAAGCAGCCCGCTGAGCTGCAGGCCGTCGAAGGTCAGGATAACAAAGGCCGAGAGCGGGGTGAGCCGATGCGCGGCCGGATAGCGAAAGGTAAGCCACAGATTCATCCAGGCCGACAAGGCTATGAGCGCGAAGCACATCGAGACCGGCAGCGGGAATTTCAGCCCATAGGCGACGACCAGCACGGTCAGGCTCTGGCCGACGATGGCCAGCCAGCGCAGCCGGACCAGCGTGTTGAGCCGCAACCGCTGGCTAGGCTGGGAATCGGGTGCGCGCAGGATGTTGATCATGGCCAAGGATTACAGCCGCAGGAGCGGAAACGATAGAGCATCGTCACGTTCCCCGCGGCTTGGCGCGGCTGGTGGCGGCGGCCAGCAGCGGGTTTTCCGGCCAGACATGCTTTGGGTAGCGGCCGCGCATGTCGGTGCGCACATCCGCCCAGGAGCCGCGCCAGAAGCCGGGCAAGTCGCGCGTCGTCTGGATCGGCCGGTGCGCAGGCGACAGGAGCTCCAGCGTCAGCGGCACGGTGCCGTTGGCGATGGAAGGATGCCGATCGAGGCCGAACAGCTCCTGCACCCGGACTGCCAGCACCGGCCATTCGCCGTCATAGCGGATCGGCACGTGGCTGCCCGACGGTGCGTCGAAATGGGTCGGCGCCAGCGCGTCGACCTTGCGCTGCAGGTCATGCGGAACCAGCGCCATGAGCGCCGAGGACAAGGTCGCAGGCTTGATGGCCGCGAAGGAGGCATCGCCGGACAGAAAAGGCAGAAGCCAGTCGTCGAGGCGCTGCAGAAGAGCCGCGTCCGAGACATCCGGCCACGGTTTGCCGAGACCGCGATGCAGCCAGCCGAGCCGCTGCCGTAGGGTTTCGGCCTCCTTGCCCCAATCGAGCAGCGACAGGCCGTGCTCGCTCAGGGCGTCGAGAATGGCGCGGTCGGCATCGGCGCCGGACGGCGCCGGCAGCATGCGTTCGGAAAGCGTGATGGCGCCGAGCCTGGCGGTCTCGCGCACGCGCACGGCGCGGCGCTCGCGGTCGAAGCTCGTCTCGCGCTTCGTCTCGATGCGATCGGCAAGAGCGGCGCGGATATCCGCTTCGCCGACCGGCGCGGCCGCGGTGATGCGGGCGCTCTGCGCCTTGCCCTGCAGGTCGGCGACGACGAGCCAGGTTTCATTGGCGAGCGGATCGGCGGCATCGACCATGGCGCCAGAGCCGTTGGCGAGCACGAAGCGGCCGCGCTCGCCGCGCGCCTTCGCCACCCGGTCCGGCCAGGCGTGGATGAGGAGCGTACCGGCAGAGGCCGCCTCGCCGCCCTGCCCGCCACCGGCCTGTCTGGCCAAACGTTCGGCGAGCTGCATGGCGGCATTGGCGCGCGGCGATTTCTCGCCGCGAAACCGGAGCAGGCGCCGCTCCAGATCGGCGCTGTCGCCGCCCAACCCACGCTCGGTCAAAAGCACGGCAAGCGTCGCCGCTTCGAGCGCATGGCCGCTCTTCGCGGCTTCCGCCACCATATGCGCCAGCCGCACCGGCAGCGCCAGCTTGCGCATGGCGGCGCCCGCTTCGGTCAGCCGCCCTGCCTCATCGATGGCGTGCAGCGCCTTGAGCAGAACCCTTGCCTCGTTGAGCGCCGGCGCCGGCGGCGGATCGAGGAAGGACAGGCTCGACGGATCGGCGACACCGAAGGCGGCGCAGTCGAGCAGCAGGCCGGACAGATCGGCCTCGAGGATTTCCGGCGGCGTGAAGGCGGGAAGCGACGCGGTCTGCTCGGCCCGCCACAGGCGCACCGCCACGCCGGCTTGCGTGCGCCCGGCGCGGCCGGCGCGCTGGTCGGCCGAGGCCCTGCTGACGCGCACCGTCTCCAGCCTGGTCAGGCCGCTCGCCGGCTCGTAGCGCGGCAGCCGCGACAGGCCGGAATCGATGACGACGCGCACGCCGTCGATGGTGATCGAAGTCTCGGCGATCGACGTCGCCAGCACCACCTTGCGGCGGCCGGCCGGCGCCGGTTCGATCGCCTGGTCCTGCGCCCGGTTGTCGAGCTGGCCGTAGAGCGGAACGATATCGGTGTCGGCCGCGACATTGCCAACGAGCCGCTCGGCGGTGCGCTCGATCTCGCGCTGTCCGGGCAGGAAGGCGAGCACGCTGCCCTGCTCGCTGGCCAAGGCCGTGCGCACGGCCTTTGCCAAGGCGTCCTCGATCGCCGTGCCGGCCGGCCGTTCGTCATAGCGGATCTCGACCGGATAGGCGCGGCCCTCGCTTTCGATGACCGGCGCCTCCGCCAAAAGCTTCGCCACGCGCGCGCCGTCGAGCGTCGCCGACATGACCAACACGCGCAGGTCGGGACGCAGCGCGCCCTGCACGTCGAGCGCCAGCGCCAGCCCGAAATCGCCGTCAAGCGAGCGCTCGTGGAATTCATCGAAGATCACCGCCGAGACGCCCGGCAGCTCCGGATCGTCGAGGATCATGCGCGAGAGCACGCCTTCGGTGACGACCAGGATTCTGGTGCGCGCCGAGGTGCGGTTCTCCATGCGCATGGCGTAGCCGACCGTGCCGCCGGGTTCTTCGCCGAGCAGTTCAGCCATGCGGCGGGCGGCAGCGCGGGCGGCGAGCCGGCGCGGCTCGAGCAGCACGATCCGGCCTTGCCCCAGCCATGGCGCCTCGAGCAGCGCCAGCGGCACCAGCGTCGTCTTGCCGGCACCGGGCGGGGCCACCAGCACGGCGCCGTTACGCCGCGCGAGCGCTTCGCCGAGTGCCGGCAGCACGGCTGTGACCGGGAGCTCCGGCAAGGGTTTCGTCGTCATGTCGCCCGCATATCAGCGGTCGCGGTCGCCGCGCAACGTATGCGCTCAAAGCCTGGTGCGCGAAAACGGGTTCCAGCGCACGGTGCCGAGCCTGACCTCTTCGCGCACCATCGTCAGCAGGCCGGATGCGCCGACCACCGCCAGGCCGACCAGTGACAGCCAGTCGGGATATTCCTGGAAGAACAGCGCGCCGAGGATGACCGCCCAGACGATCTGCGAATAATGCGTCGGCGCGATGCGGTTTGCAGGTGCGTATCTGACCGCGAGCAACTGCAGCAGCTGCCCGCCGGCGGTGAAGAGGCCCGCCATCATAAGCCAGACCAGTTGCCCGAGATTGGGGAGCGCGAACGACGTGGCGGCCGCGCCGACGCTGTTGAAGACAAGGCCATAGCCAACCAGCGCGCCCAGGATCGTCGTGCGCCTTTCCTGCTGGGCGAGCGAGCGCATCAGGATGACGCTGATGGCGGCGAGGAAGGCGTTGGCGAAGGCGGCGAGATGGCCGAGATGCAATTCGCGAAAACCCGGCCGCACCACCAGCATGACGCCGGCAAAGCCGGCGACGACGGCCAGCCACCGCCAGGGACCGACCTTCTCCTTGAGGATGACTGTCGACAGGATGGTGACCAGCAACGGCGCAAGGAAGATCAGCGCATAGACTTCCGCCAGCGGAATGGTGGTGAAGGCAAAGACGCTGAGCACGCCGGAAGCGATGCCGGCCAAGGCGCGCGCCTGCACCGCCCAGGGCCTTTTGGTGCGCCAGAAATCGCGCCAGCGTTCGTCCCCGGACTTGGTGAAGAACAGGAAGCAGCCGGCAAACAAGGTCGAGAAGAAGCCGATCTCGAAGACGGTGAACTGCCCGCCCAGGCTCTTGATGACGGCGTCGCTGAATGAATAGCTTGCATAGGCGATCAGGGCGAGCAGGATTCCGTTCGACATGTCATTTCCGGGAGAGAAGACGTGAAGATACTGGCGCTGGGGGCACATCCCGACGACATCGAGATATTCATGTTCGGTACGCTGGCCGCCTATGCCGCGCTAGACGCAGAACTGACATTTGCCATAGCCACCGATGGTGCCAAAGGCGGCACGGGCGACCCCAAGGCGCTTGCCCGCTTGCGGCGCAAGGAAGCGGCCAAGGCGGCAGGGCTGCTCGGCGTCGAGCCGCGCTTCCTCGACTTTCCGGACGGCGAGCTCGTCGCCGATGCCGCGCTTATTTCGGCGCTGAAGGCGCTGATCGGCGAGGTGAAGCCCGACCTCGCGATCACCCATGCGCCCTATGACTATCACGGTGACCACCGCGCGCTGTCCGACGGCATGCGCATCGCGGCGTCCTTCGCGGTGCCGGTGCTGCATGCCGACACGCTCGGCGGCACCGGTTTTTCGCCGACGCATTATGTCGAGATTTCGCAGCATTGGGAGATCAAGGCTGAAGCGATCCGGGCGCACCAGTCGCAAGGCCCGGAGCATTATGTGCACCGGGCGCGCCTGCAGAACGAGTTTCGCGCCGGCCAGTGCAACGGCGCCTCCGGCGCGTTGGCCGAAGCTTTCCGCTTCGAGCCGATTTTCCCTTTCGCCGACATACGCGCGCTGTTGCCGCCGGCGCCGGCGATCCGGCCGGTGACGGCAAGCCCCAGCACCGCCGCCGGGCCAGCTGACCGCGGCGGACACAGAGGTCCGCCGATCATTTCCCAACGATTTCAATGAAGCGTTTCGCCATGCTGCGACGCAGCAACGAATTCCCTTGCGTTGTTTAGTAAAAAGAGCATCACTAAACAAATTACTAAACATCAGCGGCGCATCGGTCGCCATGGCGACGCACAGCGCGCGCCTTGTTTAGGCCCTCGGAGGAGCGAGGGTTGAGGGCTCTTGAAACCGTCATCCGGACGCGTTTCGCAAATGGGAGGTAAGGCATGAAATCGACCTTGAAACTGGCGTTGGGACTGGCCTCGGCGATCTTTGCGTCGACAGCCGTCTCGAATGTCGCGCATGCGGAAGACCTGACGCTGTGCTGGGCGGCCTGGGATCCGGCCAACGCGCTCGTGGAACTCTCGAAGGACTTCACCAAGGAAACCGGCATCGGCATGAAATTCGAGTTCGTGCCGTGGACGAACTACGCCGACCGCTTCCTCAACGAGCTCAACTCGCATGGCAAGCTCTGCGACCTGATCATCGGCGACAGCCAGTGGATCGGCGGCGCCGCGGAGAACGGCCATTATGTCAAGCTGAACGACTTCTTCGACAAGGAGAAGATCAGCATGGACGACTTCGTGCCGGCAACCGTTGTCGGCTATTCAGAATGGCCGAAGAACACGCCGAACTACTGGGCGCTGCCGGCCATGGGCGACGTCGTCGGCTGGACCTATCGCAAGGACTGGTTCTCGCGGCCCGAGCTGCAGAAGGAATTCAAGGAGAAATATGGCTGGGACCTCGCCGCGCCGACCACCTTCGACCAGCTGAAGCAGATCGCCGAATTCTTCCAGAAGCGGCAGATCGACGGCAAGACCGTCTATGGCGCCTCAATCTACACCGAGCGCGGCTCTGAAGGCATCACCATGGGCGCCATGGACGTGCTCTACAGCTTTGGCTTCCAATACGAAAACCCGAAGAAGCCCTATGAGATGGAAGGCTTCGTCAATTCCGAGAAATCGGTGAAGGGGCTGGAATTCTACAAGGCGCTCTATGACTGCTGCACGCCTCCTGGTTCCTCCAATGCCTACATGGGCGAAGGTGTCGACGCCTTCAAATCCGGACAGGTGGCGATGCACATGAACTTCGCCTTCACCTGGCCCGGCCTGCAGAAGGACGAGAATGTCGGCGGCGACAAGATCGGCTACTTCGTCAATCCGAAGGGACCCGACGGCGATCAGTTCGCGCAGCTCGGCGGCCAGGGCATTTCGGTGGTGTCCTATTCCGACAAGCAGGAATCGGCGCTGAAATACATCAAATGGTTCGCCAACAAGGACGTGCAGGCCAAGTGGTGGTCGCTCGGCGGCTATTCCTGCCTGAACTCCGTCGTCAAGGACCCGAAGTTCCCGTCCAGCCAGCCCTACGCGCAGGCCTTCCTCGACTCGATGGCCATCGTGAAGGACTTCTGGGCCGAACCCAGCTACGCACCGCTGCTGCAGGCCTCGCAGAAGCGCTTCCATGACTATGTCGTGGCCGGCCAGGGCTCGGCCAAGGACGCGCTGGACGGTCTGGTCAAGGACTGGACGCAGGTCTTCCAGGACGATGGCAAGATGTAGTCGGGGCAAGATGTAAGGCTCCTCCCGAGCTTGATCGAAGCGTCCCGTGCCGCCCTTGGCACGGGACGCAGTTCAGATAAATTCCATTGTCGAGACTTGACGTGACCGAAGCAGGACTAACCATGCTCAATCGGACTGCGGACAACGTTGCCCGGGCCACACCGGAGCCGTTGGCCAAGAAGATCCGGGGCATCAGCGACAAGGGCCTCGCCTGGCTGTTCATCTCGCCGACGATCCTTCTGTTGCTTGCCATCAACATCTTCCCGCTGTTCTGGGCGATCTATCTGTCGTTCACCAATTACCGCGCCAACCGGCCCAACGAGGTGGTGAAGAACCTGGGCCTCGCCAACTACCAGCGCATCCTCGGCGACCACGATGTCTGGATCGCCATGCAGACCACAGCGCATTTCGTGTTCTGGACTATCCTCCTGCAGACCGTCATCGGCTTCACGCTGGCCTGGCTGATCGACCGGAAGTTCCGCGGCCACGCCTTCTGGACGACCATCATCCTGGTGCCGATGATGCTGTCGCCGGCGGTGGTCGGCAATTTCTGGCGCTTCCTCTATGAGCCGCAGATCGGGCTGTTCTCCTATGTCATCTCCTTCGTCACCGGCATTCCGCCGACGAATGTGCAGATGCTGTCCAATGTCGAGCTGGCGCCGTGGGCGATCATCATCGTCGACACCTGGATGTGGACGCCTTACGTGATGCTGATCTGCCTCGCCGGCCTGCGCTCGATCCCCGAATACATCTATGAGGCGGCCGAGGTCGACCGCGCCTCCAACTGGCGGCAGTTCTGGTCGATCACGCTGCCGATGGCGCTGCCCTTCATTATGCTCGCCGTGCTGTTCCGCGGCATCGAGAACTTCAAGATGTTCGACATGGTCAACCTCTTGACCGGCGGCGGACCCGGCTCGACCACCGAGGTCGCCTCGATCACGCTGAAGCGGCAGGCCTTCGAGAGCTGGCGCACCGGCTATTCCTCAGCCTTCGCCATCATCCTGTTCGTCGCGGTGTTCGGTCTCGCCAACATCTACGTCAAGGCGCTCAACAAGGTGAAGCAGAGATGAGCCTGACCACCGCCCATTCCGTCGTAGCACCCTCATCGAACGCTAAGCGGATCGCCGGCACGATCATCATAGCCTATGCGCTGATCTCGATCGTGCCGCTGTTGTGGATCTTCGCCACCAGCTTCAAGACGCCGCCGGACTCGATCGCCTATCCGCCGAAGATCGTCTTCCAGCCGAGCATCGAGGGCTATTGCAACCTGTTCACCACCCGCACCCGGCAGACGCCGGAATACATCAACTCGCTCGGACCGGCGACTGGCTTCTGCGACGAGACCGTGCGCAAGCGCAACATGGTGATCGCCGGGCCGTCGAATTTCCTGCCGCGCTTCGTCAACTCGCTGATCATCGCCTTCGGCTCGACCTTCTGCGCCGTGTTCCTCGGCACGCTCTCGGCCTATGGCTTCTCGCGCTTCAAGGTGCCGCTGGCCGACGACCTTCTGTTCTTCATCCTGTCGACGCGCTTCATGCCGCCTATCGCGGTGGCGATCCCGATCTACCTGATGTACCGCGAGCTCGGCCTTTCCGACACTGCGCTCGGCATGATCCTGCTCTACACCGCGGTCAACGTCTCTTTGGCGGTGTGGCTGCTCAAGGGCTTCATCGACGAGATCCCGCGCGAATATGAAGAGGCGGCGATGATCGACGGCTACACGCGGCTGCAGGCCTTCTGGCGCACCGTGCTGCCACAGGCCACGACCGGCATCGCGGCGACCGCGATATTCTGCCTGATCTTTGCCTGGAACGAATATGCGTTCGCCGCTCTGTTGACCTCCGGCACTGCGCAGACCGCGCCGCCCTTCATCCCGACCATCATCGGCGAAGGCGGTCAGGACTGGCCGGCTGTGGCGGCTGGCACGACCATCTTCCTGGTGCCGATCCTCGTCTTCACCATCCTGCTCCGCAAGCAGCTCTTGCGCGGCATCACCTTCGGCGCGGTGCGCAAATGACTAGTGTGGGAATAAGTCGACCCCCACTCCGTCGAACTTCGCTCGACACCTCTCCCCCGATCGACGGGGGAGAGGAAGGGCGCGACCTTCATTCAGCCTGGCTCCCTTCCTCTCCCTCCGGAGGGGGGAGAGGTCGCGCTGCGAAGCCGCGACGGAGTGGGAGAACCACGTGGCAACCATCTCTCCCCTCGAACGGGGAAGGGAGGAACGCATGAGCCGCACTGTTGTCTCCAAGCGCACCTCCTGGCCACGCTGGGCAAGGCGCGGGCTATTGGAGAACATCGCGACGACGATCATCGCGATCGGCTTCCTGATGCTGTTCCAGCCGTTCGCGCTGTCGCTTTACACCTATTCCTTCATCACCATGCTTGCCGGCACGGTCATGTTCATCATCGTCTCGAAATTCCCGGAATAACGATGGCCGAGATCCGTGTTCAGAACCTGAGGAAAGCCTTCGGCGCCTTCGTCGCCGTGCAGGATTCCAATTTCGTGGTCGAGGATGGCGAGTTCTTCGTCATGCTGGGGCCGTCGGGCTGCGGCAAGACGACGACGCTGCGCATGATCGCCGGCCTCGAGCTGCCGACCGGCGGCAAGATCCTGCTCGGCGGCGAGGACGTCACCATGCGCCGGGCGCGCGAGCGCGATATCGCCTTCGTCTTCCAGCTCTTCGCGCTCTACCCGCATATGAATGTGCGCAAGAATATCGGCTTCCCGCTGCTGGCGCAGGGCATGCCTTCAGCCGAGATCCGCAGCCGCGTTGAGGAGACGGCGAAGCTTTTGCGCATCGACCATCTGCTCGACAAATCCGTCTCCGGCCTTGCCGGCGGCGACCGCCAGCGCGTCGCGCTCGGCCGCGCCATCGTGCGACGGCCGAAATGTTTTCTCATGGACGAACCGCTCGGGACCCTCGATACCGAGTTCCGCGATCTGATGGTGCATGAGCTGCGCGAGCTGCATAACCGCATCCACGCAACGACCGTCTATGTCACGCATGACCAGATGGAAGCGATGTCGATGGCCGACAAGATAGCGGTGATGAACCACGGCGTCATCGAGCAGTTCGGCACACCGCGCGAGATCTACGACCGGCCGGCGACCATGTTTGTCGCCGATTTCATCGGCTCGCCGCCGATGAATTTCCTGAAATTCGGTGGCGGCCTCGCCAAGGGCGCGAAGGAGATCGTCGTTCAGGGCGCCAAGGTTGCGGTGCCGGAAGTGCGCGAGGACATCGCGCCCGCCGACATGGCGCTGGGCATCCGGCCCGAGCATATCCGCTTTGACGACGGCTCGAAGCTGCGCGGCGCGATCTACGGCACCGAATATCTCGGCACCACGCAGATCGTCGCCGTCGAGACGGCCGACGGCATCATCAAGGCGCGGGTGCCGGCAGGCATCCATCTCAGCCCCGGCGAGCAGGTCGGGCTGACGCTGAGCAGCGCGCGGCTGTCGCTGTTCGAAAAGGGTTCCGGACGGGCGGTCAGGACCGTCATGCATGATCAGGCAGCGGAGGCGCGCCATGGCTGATGTCCGTATCCAGGGCGTGACCAAGCGTTTCGGCGACACGGTCGCGGTCGACGATCTCGACCTCACGATCAAGGACGGCGAATTCGTCGTGCTGCTTGGGCCGACCGGCGCCGGCAAGACGACGACGCTCAGGCTGATCGCCGGACTGGAGCGGCCGGACAGCGGCACGATCCATATCGGCGGTCATGACGCGACGGCGCTGTCGCCGGCCGAACGCGACACCGCTTTCGTCTTCCAGCAATATTCGCTCTATCCGCATCTTTCGGTGTTCGACAACCTGGCCTTCCCGCTGCGCTCGCCGGCGCGGCGCTTTCCGGAAGAAGCGGTGCGCCGACGCGTCGAGGAGGTGGCGCGCATGGTGCGCATCGACCACAAGCTCGACAACCGTTCGACAAAACTGTCGGGCGGCGAGATGCAGCGTGTCGCCATCGGCCGCGCCTTGGTGCGCAAGCCGGCGATCTACCTGATGGACGAGCCGCTGTCCTCGCTCGACGCCAAGCTGCGCGCCGATCTCAGGCTCGAGCTGAAGCGCATCCAGTCCGAGCTCGGCGCCACCATGCTCTATGTCACGCACGACCAGATCGAGGCGATGACCATGGCCGACCGCATCGGCATCCTCGCCGACGGCGTGCTGGTGCAGATCGGCACGCCGCGCGCGATCTATTCGGAGCCGGCGAACCTTCATGTCGCCGCGCGCCTCGGCCAGCCGGCGATCAACCTTCTGCCGGCCGGGCTGCTGCCCGACGGCGGCGCGCCGACCGGAACGAAGACGATCGGCGCCCGCACCGAGCATCTCGCGATCGAGAAGGCGGCGAACGGCCACGCCAACGGCGTCGTCGACTGGGTCGAGCATCTCGGCGATCAGAACCACCTGCATGTGACGGTGGGAGCGAAGAAGCTGGTGACGCTGACCGATCCCGACACGCCTTTAGCCAAGGGGGACAAGGTGACGATCCGCTACATCGCGCCGCTCTATTTCGGCTCGGACGGGCAGAGATTGATGTAGCGGGGGCCGATGTAGCCGCCTCACGCTTATATTCGCACGATCGCAGATACGGACTGGACGAAATCCATGAAGCACTTTTTCAACCGCAAGGACTCGATCGTCACCGAAGCGCTCGACGGCTTCCTCGCCACGGCGGGGTCGGGCACGCTCGCCCGCCTCGACGGCTATCCCGAGATCAAGGTCGTGCTGCGCGCCGACTGGGACAAGACCAAGGTGGCCGTGGTTTCGGGCGGCGGCGCCGGGCATGAACCCTCGCATGCGGGCTTCGTCGGCGCCGGCATGCTCACCGCGGCCGTCTCCGGCGAGATTTTTGCTTCGCCGAGCGTCGAGGCGGTGCTGGCGGCGATCCGCGCCACGACCGGCCCCGCCGGCTGCCTCCTGATCGTCAAGAACTACACCGGCGATCGGCTCAATTTCGGACTGGCGGCGGAAAAGGCGCGTGCCGAAGGCCTCGCGGTCGAGATGGTGATCGTCGCCGACGATATCGCTCTGCCGGACATCGCGCAGCCGCGTGGCGTCGCCGGCACGCTGTTCGTGCACAAGATCGCCGGGCACCTGTCGGAATCCGGCCATGACTTGGCCTTGGTTGCCGCGGCGGCCCGCGTGGCGGCCAAGGATATCGTTTCGCTGGGTATCTCGCTCTCCTCCTGCTCTATTCCCGGACAGGCGCATGAGGAGCGCTTCGGCGCGGATGATGGCGAGCTCGGACTGGGCATCCATGGCGAACCCGGCGTCGAGCGCATCGCCCTGGAGGCCGCCAGCAAGCTGGTCGCCATCATGGCGGAGCGCCTCGCGGCGCGGCTCGATCCGCACAGCCGCTACGCCCTGCTGGTCAACAATCTCGGATCGGTGCCGCCTCTCGAAATGTCGCTGATCGCGAATGCCGTCTTGTCATCGCCGCTGGCGAAGGCGGTGGCGCTGACGATCGGACCCGGACACCTGATGACCGCGCTCAACATGAACGGCTTCTCGCTGTCGCTGATCAAGCTGGATGCGGAACGCGAGAAAGCGCTGCTGGCGCCCGTCGGCCCGCATGCCTGGCTGCCGGCAAAGCCGGTTCGCGCACCGGTCGTGGTGGCGATGGCCAAGCCTGTCACCGGCACAGCCACAAAGCCCGCCAGCCGCGATGCGGCCGCCGAGCGGCTGATCAAGGCCGTCTGCCAGAAGCTGATCGCGCTCGAAGAGCCGCTCAACGCCCTCGACGCCAAGGCTGGCGACGGCGACACCGGCTCGACCGTGGCGACGGGCGCGCGCAGCATCCTCGAGCGTATCGACACGCTGCCGCTTGCCGACAAGGCGGCAACCGCCGCCGCGATCGGCGATACGCTTGGCACCTCGATGGGCGGTTCCAGCGGCGTGCTGTTGTCGATCTTCTTCACCGCCGCGTCGCAATCGCTCGGCAGCGGCGCGCCGCTCGGCAAGGCCCTGCTCGCAGGGCTCGACCGGATGACCTTCTATGGTGGCGCCAAGGTTGGCGACCGCACGATGGTCGATGCGCTGGAGCCGGCGCTGAAAGCCCTTGACGCAAGCGGGCTGGAAGCGGCCGCCAGTGCGGCGCGGCAAGGCGCCGAGGCGACCGCCGCGATGCAGAAGGCAAAGGCCGGCCGTTCCGCCTATATCGGCAGGCAGCTCGACGTCGCGGATCCCGGCGCCTTCGCGGTCGCCGAAGTTTTCGCTGCCGTGGCGGCGCTGTTCGCCCCGGCGTGAAGGACGGACAATGGCCGCGGCCGATTTCTCCAGACTGATCGCGGCGGCGGCCGATACGATCGCGGCGCATGCCGAGGAACTGACCGCGCTCGACCAGGCGATCGGCGACGGCGACCACGGGCTGAACATGAAGCGCGGCTTCGAGGCCGTTCGGGCCGAAGCGGACGCCTTCGCGGCGAAGCCGCTGCCCGAGGCGCTGAAAGCGGTTGGCACCAAGCTGGTGATGACCGTGGGCGGCGCCTCCGGGCCGCTGTTCGGCACGTTGTTCATGGCGCTCGGCAAGGACCTGCCGGCGGCACCCGATCGAGATGGACTGACGGCGGCATTGGCCAAGGCGATCGAGGCGGTGGCCGCGCGGGGTAAATCGCAGGTTGGCCAAAAAACCATGCTCGACGTGCTGCAGCCGGTGTATGAGGCGCTGGCGCAAGGCAAGTCGGCTGGCGAAATCGCCAAGACGGCGGACAAGGCGGCCGAGGCCACGGTGCCGATGAAGGCCCTGCGCGGGCGCGCTTCCTTCCTGGGACAGCGCTCGATCGGGCATATGGACGCCGGAGCGCGCTCGACCGCGCTTTTGGTGCGCGCGGTGGCGGAAGCGATAGAGGGCAATTGATGAGCAATGTCGGTATCGTCATCGTGTCGCATTCGCCCTTGGTTGCCGAGGGCACGGCCGACATGGTGCGCCAGATGGTGGGCGACGAAGTGCCGCTTGCATGGTGCGGCGGAAACGGCCATGGCGGGCTCGGCACCAGCGTCGAGGCGATCATGGCCGCGATCGACAAGGCTTGGTCGGAAGCAGGCGTCGCCATCCTGGTCGATCTCGGCGGCGCCGAGACCAATTCGGAGATGGCGGTCGAGATGATCGGCGAGCCGCGCTCGCACAAGATCATCGTCTGCAACGCGCCGATCGTCGAGGGCGCGGTGATGGCCGCGACCGAATCCTCCGGCGGCGCCTCGCTCAAGGAAGTGGTGGCGACGGCGCATGAATTGTCGCCGTCGTGAACGAACAGGAACCGACTGAATGTCCGCATCCGCCGAAGCAACGGTCCTGATCACCCACGCGGTGGGTCTGCATGCGCGCCCTTCGGTGAAGTTCACCAAGCTTGCCAAGACGTTCGCGGCCGAGGTGGAGGTCGCGGTGGCCGCCAATGGCCCCTGGTTCGACGCCAAGAGCATCGTCAAGGTGATGGCGGCCAAGGCGCCGAAAGGGACCATGCTGCACATCCGCGCCAAGGGTGACGGCGCGACCCAGGCGGTGAAAGCGCTGGTCGATCTGGTGCAGCGTGACTTCGACGAGGATGCGGATCATGCCCGGTCCGCTTGAGACCGATCTGCATGCCCATGGGCTTGCAAGGGACGCGGGCCATGCGGGTTGAGGGTATCCCCGCCTCTCCCGGTTATGCCGAAGGCCCGCTGTTCGACCTCGACCAGCCTACGGCCAGCTACAAGGCCAAGGCGAGCGCCGAGGAAGAACAAGCCGCACTGGTGAGCGCAATCGGCAAGGCCGTCGGCCGGCTGGCGGCGCTAGTCGAAACCGCCGACGGCGAGGCCGCCGGCATCCTCGAATTTCACATCGCCATGCTGGAGGACGATGCCTTGAGCGGTCCGGCCCTGGCGGCGATCGGCTCCGGGCAGCCGGCGGACGCCGCATGGCGTGCGGCGCTGGACGGCGAGATCGCCGGCTACGAAGCGTCGGACCAGGACTATTTCCGCGCCCGCGCCGCCGATCTGCGCGACATCCGCGACCAGGTGCTGCGGGCGCTGGGCGAGGACAACGAGGCCGCGGCGCCCCCGGGCGCGATCCTCTATGGCGAGGATATCGCGCCGACGCGTTTCCTCGAGACCGATTGGAGCGAAGGCGGCGGCATCGCCCTCAAGTCTGGCAGCACCGCCAGCCATGTCGCCATGCTGGCGCGCTCGCGCGGCGTGCCGATGGTTGTCGGTCTCGACGCTCCTGCCGCACCGATCACGGGCGACGCGCTCCTCGATGCCGAACATGGCGCGATCATTTTCTCACCGTCGCCGGCCGAGACCGAAGCCTTCCGGCAATCGGCCTCCTCCTTCGCCGACCGACTGGGCGCGGCGAAGACATTCCTGACGGCGCCCGCCGTGACCAAGGCCGGCACAGCGGTGCGCGTGCAAGTCAACATCGCCTATCCTTCCGATGTCGAAGGCATCCAAATCGAAACTTGCGACGGCGTCGGCCTGATGCGGACGGAATTCCTGTTCGGCAAGACGCTGCCGGACGAGGAGACGCAATACCACGCCTACCGCAAGGTGCTGGAATGGGCTGGCGGCAAGCCGGTGACCATCCGCACCGTCGATGCCGGCGGCGACAAGCCGGTGCCGGGGTTCACCGTCGAAGAGACCAATCCGTTTCTCGGCCTGCGCGGCATCAGGCTGTCACTAGCGCGGCTCGATATCTTCCGCGTGCAGATCCGGGCATTGCTGCGCGCCGCCATCCACGGCAATCTGAGGGTGATGTTCCCGATGATCGCCACGCCTGACGAATATGCCCGAGCCGCAGCGCTGTTTGCGGAAGAACGGGCCGCGCTTGCCGCGAAGGGCGTGGCGCACAAGCTGCCGCCGCTCGGCATCATGGTCGAGGTGCCTTCCGTGGCGCTGGCGCCGGAGGATTTCGCCGATGTCGCCTTCTTCTCGATCGGCTCCAACGATCTGACGCAATATGTGATGGCGGCCGCGCGCGACAACGCAGCCGTGGCGCATCTCAATTCCGTTCGACAGCCGGCGGTGCTGCGGCTGATCGCGGCGGTTGCCGCCTTCGGACTGGAGAAGGGAATTCCGGTCAGCCTCTGCGGCGATGCCGGCGGCGACCCTGCAACCATCCCGGCGCTGCTTGACGCCGGCTTGCGCGACCTCTCGGTCGCCCCTGCTCAACTGGCGATGGCGAAGGCTGCCATCGCGGACGCGGCGGTATAGGCGCATGGCCGAGCTCGCCAAGACACCGGAGCCGGGATCGGAAGAGGCGATCCGCGCCTATAAGACGATCCTGTCGCATGTCATCGACCAGCGCCCGTCCGGCATGCGCCAGCGGCTGGCCGACGCGCTCGGCAAGCACCGCAGCTTCGTCACGCAGATTTCCAGCCCGGCCTATTCGATCCCGATCCCGTCAAAGCATCTGCCCTCCATCTTTACCGTCTGCCATTTCAGCCAGGCCGAGCGCGACCAGTTCATGGCCGCCTATCACCAGGCGCATCCCGGCAAGGCGCCCGCGGCGTCCGGGCCGCGCAGGACACGCCATGTCTCGCTGATCGTGCCGGATTTCGGCGATGACAAGCAGAACGCGGCGCTCGACCGGGCGATCAACGACTTCATCCAGAAAATAACCAGCATCGCCGGCAAGGGCAGCGGCTAAAGCGGGGAGCATGGGAGGACTGCCATGAAGAAATTCATCAATTCGGTGGAGACGGTGCTGACCGAAAGCCTCGACGGCTTTGCGGCGGCTCATGCCGATATCCTCGTGCTTGGCGACGATCACAAATTCATCCGCCGCAAGGAGCTGAAACCCGGAAAGGTGGCGCTGATCTCGGGCGGCGGCTCCGGCCATGAGCCGCTGCATGGCGGGCTGGTCGGCCACGGCATGCTGGACGCCGCCTGCCCCGGCCAGATCTTCACCTCGCCGACGCCCGACCAGATGCTCGCGGCCGTTGCAGCCGTCGACACCGGCGCCGGCTGCCTGTTCATCGTCAAGAATTACGAAGGCGATGTGATGAATTTCGACATGGCGGCCGAGATGGCGGACGGCGTGCTCAAGGTGGTGACCAATGACGACGTCGCGGTCGAGAACTCGTCCTACACGACTGGGCGGCGCGGGGTGGCCGGCACGCTGGTGGTGGAAAAGATCGTCGGCGCCGCGGCCGAGAAGGGCATGGCCCTGCCCGCGCTCAAGGCGCTGGGCGACCGCGTCAACGCCGCGACGCGCTCGATGGGCGTGGCGCTGACCAGCGGCACGGTGCCCGCCGCCGGCAAGCCGACCTTCGAGATCGGCGACGGCGAGATGGAGTTCGGCGTCGGGATCCATGGCGAGCCCGGCCGGCGGCGCGACGCGCTGAAGAGCGCCGACGCCATCGCCGAGGAGGTCTGCGCGGCGATCGCCGGCGATCTGGGCGACCGCGCCAAGGGGCCGGCGCTGCTGTTCGTCAACGGCTTCGGCGGCACGCCGTCGATGGAGCTCTATCTGATGTACAACAGCGCCCGCAGAATCTTCGAGAGACAGGGCGTGACGGTGATCCGCTCGCTCGTCGGCTCCTATGTGACATCGCTCGACATGGCTGGATGCTCGATCACGCTCACCGTGCTCGACGATGACATGATGGCCCTATGGGATGCTCCGGTGCACACGGCTGCGCTGCGCTGGGGGATGTAGAGCAAAGTGCGAAGCGGTTTTCCGTCCGGAATTGCGCCAAAACAATGAGATAGAGCGGTTCTGCGTTTCTCTGAAACGGTGAACCGCTCTCGCCGTCGCTGGCTTCCCCGGTGCTTTTCTGGCAAGCATGCGCGAAACCTTGCTGCTGCCTGAACGATGCTGCCCGAGCTTTCGCCTGCCCAGGAAAAACTGCTGATCAACCTTGCGGACCCCGAGGCGCCAGCCGATTGGGATAAGGATGTTTCCGCAGGCGACCTGTTGGCGCTGCTGGCCAATGCCGAATTCCACGGCGTGCTGCCGATCGTGCTGCGCAAGTTCAGGGAACGCAGCGACGCCAATCTGCCGAAAGACGCGGGCCTGACGCGGAAGCTTGCCGAGTTGCGCGACCAGGCGACGACGGCAACCGGGCAGTCGATGCTGCTGCAATATCACGGCGACCGCATCATGAAGGCGCTGGCGGCGAAAGGCATTCCGGCCCGGATCGTCAAGGGACCGGTGTTCGCGCGCAGGCTCTACCGCCAGCTTGCCGACCGGCCGTTCACCGACATCGACATCCTCGTCGACCCCACCAGCATCGATGCGGCCAATAGGACGATCGCCGAATGTGGCTTCGTGCTCGGCAGCGGCGAGACCGAGTCACACACGCTGCAGGAATTCAAATGGCTGGAGAAAGAGAATTCCAGCCTGCTTATCGAATTGCACGGCAATCTGGTGCATGACACCGGCATGCGCAGGCGCCTGTCGCTCGGCTTCCGCGAGCTGCAGGCGATCGATAATGGCGAAACCGACACGCCGGCCGCGCTGCTGACCATCGGCATCGTCCATGCTGCCGGCGGCCACAAATTCCACCGGCTGCAGCTCTGCGTCGACGTGCTGCAAGGCGTGCGGGCGCTGAGATCGCCGGAAGAGGAAGCGCGGCTGCTCGAGGCCGCCCGTATGACCGGCATCGAGCTCGAGCTGGCGACGGTCCTCAACGTCACCGGACGCCTGTTCGACGCGCCGCGCGCGATCGAGCTCGCCGATCGCATCAAGCCGGACCTTTCGATAAGGCTGGCGAAGTGGCTGATCACCGGCAACATGCTGCTGCGTGTCAACTCGCGCGAGAAGCTGCGCTCGCGCCTCAGCCGAGACGCCTTCCGCTGGGTGCAGAGGCTGGCGCGGGCGCGGCCCTATCCGGCCTGACGCAGCGCTGCGCGGACCAGCTGCGCCGCTTCGACTGGCCTCGCGCCCACTTCCAGCGTGAAGGTCGGCACCGTCTTGACCAATGCCGCGATCGTCGCCATTCGCCTTTTCTGCAGCGGCAAAAGGCCGGTCATGCCGGTCCTCACATTGTCGGAGGCTAAAGCCACCATGGCATCGGTCCTCGGCATGGGCACGAGCCTTGTCTCGCCGTCGGTCGAGCGGGCAAGATGCAGAAGCGCCGCGACTGGCCTCGCGCGAACATCCTCGACGCGGATGATCTCGCCAAGGCGATCGAGCGACACGGCCTGCTCGCCCTCCGCATCCCATGTCTCGCCAAGGCAGGGCGACACGAAAGGCAGCATCGCTGCGGTGTGGCGATGGATCTTCACTTTGCGCGGCATGCCCCAGGCCGTGACGCCGTCCTGTGTCGCCCTGAGGATCATGACGTCGTCGGAACAGAGGCCGAAGCCTCGCGAGGTGAGCGCCAGCGACGTCGTCGACTTACCGGTGCCGCTCGGCGCATGGATCAGCACGAGCGCTTCGCTGCCCGGCAGCGTCAGGCCGGCCGTGTGCAGCATGTGCTGCCCTCCGGCATCGAGCGCGGCATCCAGCGCCATCATCAGCAGCGTCCATTTGATCTTGCTGTCTGGATGAACGCGGATTTCGGCGCAGCCCTCCGCGTCGCGGATCGACAGCGTCTGCTGGCCTGGAAAGACGAGGTGGAAGACGTCTCCGGCGTCGATCATTCGGCAATGGCCATCGAAGGGCACTTCGCCGTCGAAAGCGAGTTTTCCTTCCGGGTTCTCCTCCAGCTGCGGGGTCTCGACGATGTTGACGCGAAAGCCGGGCTGGACGGGCTCGCTCACGCGCAGGGCGCCGAGCATCAAATCGAAGCTTGGCCAGAGGTCGGCGCGGGCTGCGGTGACGCTCATGACCTGCCCTTTGAGGTCGTAGAAGAAGGTCCGGTCGCTCAAGCAGCGGACGCTTTCACGCTGGGCGGGTGGCGGTAGATCTCCACCATGCCGGGCTGACTGTCGCTGACCACCGGCTTGCCGTCGAGGCAGACCCAGCAATGCGCCGACAGTCGGGGTTCGTGCATCGATTTGGCGTCGACACCGAAACGCAGCTCCGGATCGAGACCGGCCATGCGCAGAAAGCGGAAGCCGAGCAGACCCTCGCGGAGGCATCTGCGGTCGCGCATGAACCAGGGCCGCCGCACCGTTCGGTTGACGCGCTGCACGATGTAGGTCCAGGGCAGGTCGCGATAGAGCGCGGGGGACTGCAGCGGCGCCAGCTTCAACACGCTTTCGAAATCGCGCCGGCCGACCAGCACCGGCAGCAGCCTGGCGCTGAGCCACAAATGGGCACAAAAAAGAACGCGCAAAAGAGGTCCGTCGGCCATCACGCGCCCGCGAGGATGCCTTCAGCCACCAGCTCGGCGGCCAATTCGGCCATATCCCGATCGAGCGTTGCCTTGTCGACTTCGAATTCGTCCGACAACAGGTCGATGATCTGGTCGAGGCTGCGCGCGCCATCGACCTTGTCGAGAAAGGCCTCGGTCGTGTCGTTGCAGGTGTAGAGCTGGCCGCTGCGCGCCAACAGCACGACGGCGCCATCGCCGACATGCTGCACCGACGCGTCGTCCGCCATCCGAAGCACCGTTTCAGAACCAATCTCAGCCATGCACCCGCTCCCCTTTGCCCGGGAGCAGATAGCGCGGCACCGCGAGGCTGTCCATCGCCATGGACCGGCGGAGTGGACGACCGACCGTGCTGGGCGCCCCCGGCGTGAGGCGAATATTAGCGAGGTTATTGCCTTCCTGCCCTTGCGTAAGCTATGAGTCCGCCGGGCTTTGGGGAGTGATATTGTATGCGTTACAATTGGGAACGGGCTCCGACGGCGTTCGAGCGCCATCGGAAAGCGTTGGCGGCGGCTATCCTGATCGCGGGCGGTGTCGGGCTGATGCTGGCGGCGCTGCCGCTTTAAGCCGGCTTATATCGCGGACAGTAAGAGCGGCGACAGCAATGGCGGCGCCGGACACGGACGCTTGCCGGCGATATCGACGAAAGTCAGGAAGACATGGCCTATAAAAGCGACTTAGGCTATTCCCAGACGACAAAATGTCCTGGGAGGGAATGTCGATGGCCTCACGCTACCGTGAAGTCTATGAGGGCTGGAAACGCGACCCCGTAGGGTTCTGGGCCGAAGCGGCAAAGGCGATCGACTGGTATACGCCCGCCGAAAAGGTCTTCGACCCGACGGAAGGCGTCTATGGCCGCTGGTTCGTCGGCGCTTCCTGCAACACCTGCCACAATGCGATCGATCGCCATGTCGCCGGCGGCCGCGCCG
The DNA here is from genome assembly GCF_004010375.2 of Mesorhizobium sp. M2E.F.Ca.ET.209.01.1.1. Classification (NCBI taxonomy): domain Bacteria; kingdom Pseudomonadati; phylum Pseudomonadota; class Alphaproteobacteria; order Hyphomicrobiales; family Phyllobacteriaceae; genus Mesorhizobium; species Mesorhizobium sp. M2E.F.Ca.ET.209.01.1.1. The sequence goes on from NZ_SADP02000009.1 coordinate 151,788, forward strand.
ACCAGCTGGCGCTGATCCATGACAGCGCGATCACCGGCACGATCCGGAAATTCACCTATGCCGAACTGAAGCGCGAGGTGGTCGCGCTGGCCTCGGTGATCAGGCACCGCGGCGTCGGCAAGGGCGACCGCGTCATCATCTACATGCCGATGGTGGCGGAAGCGGCCATCGCCATGCTCGCCTGCGCAAGACTGGGCGCCGTGCATTCGGTGGTGTTCGGCGGCTTCGCCTCGCATGAGCTCGCCACCCGCATCGACGACGCCAAGCCGAAGCTGATCATCAGCGCTTCCTGCGGCCTGGAGCCCGGTCGCATCGTCGCCTACAAGCCGCTGCTCGACAAGGCGATCGAGATGTCGAAGCACAAGCCCGACGCCTGCCTCATCCTGCAGCGCGAGCAGCTGCGCTGCGACATGAAGGACAATTACGACATCGACTATGCCGACGCGGTCGCCCGCGAGCGCGCTGCCGGCGCCAATGTGGACTGCGTGCCGGTTTTAGCCACCGACCCGCTCTACATCATCTACACCTCCGGCACGACCGGTCAGCCGAAGGGCATCGTGCGCGACAATGGCGGCCATATGGTCGCGCTGAAATGGACGATGGACAATGAGTTCGGCGTGAAACCGGGCGAAGTGTTCTGGGCGGCTTCCGACGTCGGCTGGGTGGTCGGCCATTCCTACATCGTCTACGGGCCGCTTCTGCATGGCTGCACCAGCGTGCTGTTCGAGGGCAAGCCGATCGGCACGCCGGACGCCGGCACCTACTGGCGGGTGATCTCCGAGCATGGCGTGGTGGCGCTGTTCACCGCGCCGACGGCGTTCCGCGCCATCAAGGGGCAGGACCCCAAGGGCGAGTTCGTGTCGAAATACGATTTGTCGAAGTTCCGCACCCTGTTCCTCGCCGGCGAGCGGGCCGACCCCGAGACCATCAAATGGGCGGAACAGAAGCTCGACCGGCCGGTGATCGACCATTGGTGGCAGACCGAGACCGGCTCGCCGATGACGATCAACCCGGCGGGGCTTGGGCTGTTGCCGGTGAAATACGGATCGCCCGGCGTGCCGATGCCAGGCTACGACATCCGCATCCTCGACGATGCCGGGCACGAGGTGCCGCGCGGCACGCTCGGCAATGTCGTGGTCAAGCTGCCGCTGCCCGCCGGCTGCCTGCCGACGCTGTGGAATGCCGACGCCCGCTTCCGCCAGGCCTACCTCGAAGAATTCCCCGGCTATTACAAGACGGCCGATGCCGGCATGATGGACGAGGACGGCTATCTCTATGTGATGGCCCGCACCGACGACATCATCAATGTCGCCGGCCACCGGCTCTCGACCGGCGCCATGGAAGAGGTGCTGGCGGCGCATCCCGATGTCGCCGAATGCGCCGTCATCGGCATTGCCGATGCCATGAAGGGCCAGGTGCCGCTGGGCTTCGTCGTGCTCAATGCGGGCGTGGCGCGCGACACCGGCGCGATCGAAAGCGAGGTCGTGGGGCTGGTGCGCGAGCGGATCGGACCGGTTGCCGCCTTCAAGACCGTGGTGACGATCAAGCGGCTGCCCAAGACACGCTCCGGCAAGATCCTACGCGGCACGATGCAGAAGATCGCCGACAAGGAGGAATGGACGATGCCGGCAACCATCGACGATCCCGTGATCCTCGACGAGATCACGGCGGCCTTGAAGGGACGCGGCATCGGAGTGTAGCTGCCCAGCAGACGGGCCGCGTTAACGACGAATTAACCAATTTGTCCTGCCCTGCAATCGCTTGTTGTGCAGCGCAGCAGCGGACTTTAAAGTTCGTTCGGGGGGCCATACCGAAAGCACGGCATGGCTCAGCTCAAAACGACATTTGGCGGCGTCGACATTCTGCGATTCCTGGCTGCCGCCGTGGTGATGTTCCATCACTATGGCTTCTGGGTCTGGGCTTTCCCCGACAGCATTTCGGCACGCGCGACCGGCGGCATCCCGCCCCATTCCGAAAATGGCCTTTGTTCGCTCCGGCTGGGTCGGCGTGCAGGTGTTCCTGATCGCGGCCGAGCCCCCTATCCGGCTGCAGCTCGACCACACCCTGTTCCGTTATCGATCGAAGGCCGCCTGACACGACTGCCGATCGCGCCGGTGTGGAATTGTTTGCATTCGGCATGATATCGAGGCGCAAACCAGTGCAAGTATCCGAGCCTCAATCCGTGAGCCTGTTCCAACGATCGAGACGTCCTCGACCCGCGCCGCGTGAGCGCCTTGTCATGGATATGCGCGACACGATCGTCTATGCGATCGGCGACGTGCATGGCTGTCATGAAGAACTGCGCGCGCTGGAACAGAAAATCGAGCTCGACGCACAGCGGTTCCGCGGCCGCAAGATCATCATCATGCTGGGCGACTATATCGATCGTGGGCCGCATTCGCGGCGCGTGGTCGATCATCTGATGGCGCCGCCGCCGAGGGGCTTCCAGCGCGTCTGCCTGGTGGGAAACCATGAAGTCGCGCTGCTCCTCTATCTGGACGGTCATCTGTCACGTGAAACCTGGCTCGGCTATGGCGGCCGCGAGACCCTGTTCTCCTACGGCGTCGACCCCGACCGGCTGATAAGCCTCTACGGGTCGAGCGCCGAGGCGGACGCGCGCATACGCGAGGCCATTCCCGCCAGCCATGTCGACTTCCTGCGCGCGCTGCCGGCGATGGTCTGCTCCGACCAATTCGTCTTCGTGCATGCCGGCATCCGGCCCGGCATAGCGCTGGAGGCGCAGGACGAGGACGACCTCCTCAACATCCGCGAGGAGTTCTTCGAGGCGGCACACCGGCTCGACCGCTGGGTGGTGCACGGGCACACGATCGTCGACGTCCCGACGCTCGAGGGGCGCCGGCTCGACATCGACACCGGCGCCTTCGAGACGGGGCGGCTTACCGCGCTCAGGATCGTCGGCAAATACGGCCGGCTGCTGTCCTCACGGGATTGAAGAGAGCGCAGCTTTGCTCCTCAGGTCGGCGCGAGCTCAGTCTCGGCGACACCGTAGGACAGCAGGTCGCCCTGCCATTTGCTGCGCTTGAGGAACTGTTCCCAGGTCAGGGCATTCGGATCGATTTTCCGACTCCACGTCAGATCGCGCCCGGGGGCATAGTAGCCGTATTCGACAGCGTATTCGACCATGCCCACCAATTCGCGCACGAGATACTCGTCGCCGGCGAAACCCGGAAAATGGCGCAACAAGTCTTCGCGCGAGTACGCCGAGACGTAGCGTGCGCGCCTGCCGGTGACCCGTGCGAACGTTTCCACCATTTGCTGCGCCGAGATAAACTCGCCTATTACCGGCAGAACCTCGCCGGCGTATCGCGTGGGGTGATCGAAGATCTCGCGCACCGCTGGACCCGCCGCAGTGAGCGGGTCGCAGAAGGGCATGGGGGTATCGGGCGGCAGGTATATGGCAAAATCTATACCGTCCTCGCCGCCTTGCGGAACGTAGTATTCCAGGAAGTTGGTGTAGTAAAACGCCAGGTACACGAACGAGCTGCGTACGGGCAGGCCGCGAATGTAATCCTCTATCTTTGCCTTGTCCGTGAAATGTGGCGCCCACTTGGTACCTCCGGTGATCGCCTCGACATTTTCGAGCCCACTGAACACGACGTGTTCGACGCCCGCGGCCACTGCTGCATCGGCCAACTCCTTGCCGAGGTTGAGTTCGGGTTCCGCAGGCGGCACCTTGACGATCGGCGGCGTCATCAAGAACGCCCCGGCCGAACCTTTCAGTGCTTCGGTCAGTTCGGCCCGCCTGCCGAGTTCAAGGGGCGCGACCACGACGTCGGCGCCCTTCCGCGCCAAGGCCTGCGCGGGTTGGCTGTCAAGGCGCCGTGTCAGCGCGCGTACCCGGTAACGCCCACTGTCGAGCAACGCGTTGGCGACGCTACGGCCCTGCTTGCTCGAGGCGCCAACAACGGTGATCAGAGGTTTGGCAGTATCTTTCTGGCTCATGTTGGTTCTCCTGTCTCTCAGATTGAAACCGGTCGGTGTCCGGCTGACGAGCACAGCGGGCGTGCCGAGAGCGGTTCCCGCTTCATCGAGAAGTATTTCGGGTCTTTCGCGGTATTTTTGAAATTCTAAAAATGTTCAGGTACTATCCATTTCATGGATACCAAGCGCCTGGATCTCAACCTGTTGGTTACCCTCGAAACGCTGCTGATCGAGCGCAACGTCACGAAGGCGGCTGCCCGACTGCATCTCAGCCAGCCGGCCGTAAGCGCCCAACTGAATCGTCTCAGGCAGGAGTTCGACGACCAACTTCTAATCCCTGCCCAGCGAGGGATGACGCCGACGGTCAAGGCAATGGAGTTGCTCGATCCGTTGCGCCAAGCCCTCGACCGGGTTCGAGCCACGCTCACGTCGCATCGGAACTTCAATCCGGCTAAGGCCAAGCTGACCTTCGCGATTGCTTGCACAGACTATCTGCAAGCCGCGGTAATCAAGCCGCTAGTCGTGGAGCTCAGGACGCGGGCACCGGGCGTTCGCGTTGCGATACGCAATCTGGACCTGCCGCAATTGGAAGCGCAGATGGCGCGCGGCGATGTGGATCTGGCACTGATGACGCCGCAGGAGGCCCCGCCAGGTCTTCGCGCTCGACACTTGTTCGATGAGCGCTACGTGCTTATCGGCCGCAAGGCGCATCCGCGGCTGCGGGAAGGGATCACGGTCGCCGAGTTTGCCGCGTTAGAGCAGGTGGTGGTATCCCCGGGCGGCGGCGGGTTCGCAACGCCCGTGGACAGTGCCTTGGCCGCTCTCGGATACAAGCGTAACGTGGTGCTCTCCGCGGCATCGTTCCTGTTCGTCCCCGAGATCGTGTCCAATTCGGACTTCGTCGCGCTCGTCCCGGAACGGCTGGTGCGCGGCTCCGCAAACAAGCTCGAAGTGATGGACTGCCCATTTCCCGTCGAAGGCTTTGCGGTGGGAATGGTGTGGCATGAGCGCGGTCACGGACACAGCGGCCAGCGCTGGATCCGTGAGGCCATCGTCTCGCTTGCCGCGCATCGATCCTCGTCTCCGGCGCACAACAATCCCAGCTAGGCAGCCCGCTTGGCGCGCGCTTCCGATTTCTCCAGATAATAGCTCGAGTAGCGGTCGAAGAACCTTTCCGAGCCGCCGAGCGAGCCGTATCTCACGAGCTTCTTCAGGTCGACCTTGTTGAGCACCGCCCCAATCACCTTGTTGGCGATATAGGGCTCCGATTCCAGCATCGAGCGCACCATGTTACGCGGCGTGCGGCCCCATTCGGTGACCAGCACGAAGCCGTCGACCAGCGGCGCGAAGGCCTTGGCGTCGACCACGGGTCCAAGCGGCGGCAGGTCGACGATGATGTACTCAAACGTCTCCCTGGCGTTCTCGATGAAGCGCCGCATGCCGGCCGAGCCCAGCAGCTCGCTGGTGTGCGAGAACTGGCCACGCAGCACGGCCGGAATGATCGCAAGCTTGGTCTGGCGGTCGACCTTGCCGACCGACTGCCAGGTCTGGCCGTTGACCACCGCTTCCATCAGGCCCTGTTCGGCCTCCATGCCGAGGCTGCGGCTCAAGCCTGGATTGCGCAGGTCGCCGTCGACGAGCAAGGTCTTGGCGCCGTTTGCGGCAAGCAGGCCGGCGAGATTCGCGGCCACTGTCGATTTGCCTTCGCCCGGCAGCACCGAAATGACGCCGATCACCCGGCTGCCGCGATCCTCCATCACGACGTCGAAGGCGATCTTGGCGTTGCGCAGCGTCTCGGCGAACATCGAAGCCGGAGCATCGATGCTGACGCGCATGCGCGCCCGCCTCTCGGCCGAGGAGAGGCTGGCCACCTTGCCGTCGGCCGGCAGGTCTTCGGCCTTGGAATCCTTGGCCCTGCCGCCGCCGATCGTCGGCAGATAGCCGAGGAATTTCAGGCCGGCGCGATCGCGAATATCCTCGCCCGTCCTGAAGAAGCGCTCGTTGAACTCGTTGAGACCGCCGAAGCCGGCGCCGAGCATCAGGCCGAGCACCAGCGACAGCGCCAGCACACGCATGGTGCGAGGGCCCGAGGCCGCGAGCGGCATCGTGGCGTCGGAAATGATGCGGACCTTGCCGACCGGGAAGGACTGCTGCTGCGAGGCTTCCTCGTAGCGGCTGAGGAAGGTCTGGTAGAGCGTGGTCAGCGCCTGCGCCTGCTGGTCGAGTTCCTTCAGCTTCACCTGCGACTGGTTGTCGATCGAGCTCTTGCCGGCGGCTGTGGAAATCTTGTCGCGAAGCGCGGTCTCGCGCGTCTGCGCCACTTCGAAGTCGTTGCGATAGCTTTCGGTGATCTGCTTCAGCTGCCCGAAAATCTGCGCCGCGACATCGGCCTTTTCCTTGGCCAGCGCGACCGCCTGCGGGTGATCCTTGCCGAAATTGGTCTCGACGTCCTGCAGGCGCTTGGCAATGGCCAGATAGCGGGTCTTGAGCCCGATGATGACCGAGCTGCTCGGCTGGTCGGCCGCTATGGCCGAATCGTTGAAAGCGCTTTCCGAGCCGCTGTCGACGATCGCCTTGTACTGCTGGTAGCGGGCGCTGGCGCGAGCCGTATCGGCCTGCGCGACGATGAGCTGGGCGTTAAGGTCGGCAAGTTGCTTGTCGCTCAGCAACTGGCCGTCGCTGTTGGCGGAAAGGCCGTGCTCGGCCCTGAACTTCTCGACCGCCAGCGAAGCGGCCTGCGAGCTTTCGCGTAATTCGGTCAACCGGCCCTGCAGCCATACGGCCGCGCGCTCGGTGGCGTCAAAGCTGGCGTTGAGCTGGTCGGCGAGATATGCGTCCGCATAGGCCTTGGTGATGGCTGTGGCGAGTGCAGGGTTTGTGGCCTGGTAGCCGATGCTGATGACGTTGGAGCGGCTGACGCGATCCGCCAACAATCCTGTCTGCAGCATATAAACCGCGTAGTCGTGGGTCGCGGTCTTGATCATGGCTTCACGCGTGGCGGCATCGACATTCTGGATGCCGGGGATTTGATCGGCGGCGTTGCCGCGGAAATAGGCGACGATGCCGCGCAGGAACCCGATGCCCTTGGCCAAAGCCGATTGGGGCGGGCTCATGAAGTCCTGGTTCTGGTCGAGCTTCAACTTGTCGACCACCTCCGACGCCAGCCGCGCCGAGTTGAGGATCTCGATCTGGCTGAGGATCGTCGCGTCAGTCTGCTGCGTGGCGCTGGCAGCCGAGATGTCGTCCATGACCTTGTTCATGCCCTCGTCGATCAGGACGCTCGCCACGGACATGTACTGCTTGGGCGTGGTCTGCAGATAGATCACGCCCAGGAACAGGCCGATGGCGGCGCAGATCGCCACCACCTTGGCCTGACGGGCGGCCATGCCAAGCAGACGCTCGACATCGATGAAGTCTTCACCCTTCTCCTGATCGGCACTGGGCAACGGCATCCTCTTGTCGAGAGGGAAGTTGGCATAGTTCATGTTCGGTCCAATTCCAGGTTGCAGGCGCTATCGGCCTTGGTAGATCGGCGTCGTGACCAGAAAAGACCGCGCAACGTTGTTGCCAGGATGCGCCGGGCCTGAAGGCCCGGGCGCTTGAGTGGCTGTCGCGCCATCGCGAGTTCGCATATGCACCCAAAAGATGGGCATTATGCGGCTACTTCCCGGCGCTCATGCGACCGGACAAATTGCTGCAGCATTTCGAAGACAGGGCCTTTCATGTCGTCGCGTGCCAGGGCGAAGGCGATGGTGGCCTCGATGAAGCCTTCCTTGGAACCGCAGTCGAACATGCGGCCATCGAAAGGCTGGGCATAGAAGGGCTGGCTCTGGGCGAGGCGCACCATGGCATCGGTGAGCTGGATCTCGTTGCCGGCGCCGCGCTGCTGATTGCCGAGCAGGGCAAAGATTTCCGGCTGCAGCACGTAGCGGCCATTGATGTAGAAATTCGACGGCGCCTTGGCGGGCGCCGGCTTTTCGACCATCTCAGTGACCTGGAAGCCGGAGCCGACCTCGTCGCCGCGGCCGACAATGCCGTATTTGCTGGTTTCGGCGGGGTCGCAGCGCTCGACGGCGATCACATTGCCGCCAGTCCGCTGATAAAGATCGACGGTCTCGGCAAGGCAGCCGCGCGCGCCGAAGGACACCATGTCGGGAAGCAGCAGCGCGAAGGGCTCGTTGCCGATCACGTCGCGCGCGCACCATACGGCATGGCCGAGGCCCTGCGGCGACTGCTGGCGGATGAAGGAGGTGGCGCCGGCCACCGGCAGCAGGCTCTCCAGCGATTCGAGCTGCGCCTTCTTGCCGGTCTGCTCCAGCGTGCCGATCAGTTCAGGATGCAGGTCGAAATAGTCCTCGATGACCGCCTTGTTGCGGCCGGTGACGAAGACGATGTGCTCGATGCCGGCCTCGAACGCCTCGTCGACGGCATATTGCACGACGGGCTTGTCGACGACGGGAAGCATTTCCTTCGGCATCGACTTGGTTGCCGGCAGGAACCGCGTTCCGAGCCCCGCCACCGGGATGACTGCCTTCCTGACTTTCTGCATCTGGTCTTCCTTCTGAGAGAAAAAGATTTCTATCTGTCGCCGGCTATCAAATCGCCCGCATGCTTCATCTCCCCGCCCCCACGGCGAACCTTTGCCGCAACCCTTCTCAGCCGCACCGCGATCGGCATCGACATATGCCCGATCGCGGCCGGATCCCTGAGCGCCGCGCCTATCGCCTTGAGCGGCGCGCGCGCCTTGATGTGCTGGACCAGGGACAGGAACGACGCAGCCTTTCGCAGGCTGCGGCCACGCCTGGCGAAGGCCGCCTTTGCGGTGCTGTCCATGGGATATGCCGCCGCGAAGGCGGCGTCGGCGCGAGTCATCGCCTCGACGTGGTGCAATTCGAGCACGCGCGAGATCGATCCGGTGCGGATATGGTAGACATAACCGACGGTCGGCTCGACCGCGCAGCGGCCGCCGCTGGCCAGCGCGCTTGCCAGCAGAATGTAGTCCTCGCCGATGCGCAGCTTCTCGTCGTAACGCAACCTGTTGTCGTTGAGGAAGCGGCGCTGGAAGACCGGCTTGAGATAGCCGAGATTGAAGCGCGATTCGAAGACCAGATTGCCGGCGATGTAGTCGGCCAGCGAGATTTCGCGAAGCGTTTCCAGATAGTCAGCCGGGAACATGGTGTCGTCGGGCGTGCCGTCCTCGCGCACCACCTGGACATTGTCGACGGCAATTTCGGCGCCGACCGCTTCCGCCCGCGCGATCATCGCCGCCATACGGCCAGGGAGAACGGCGTCGTCGGAATCCAGCACGGCCACCCAGCGGCCGCGCGCGAGGTCGAGGCCGGCATTCCTGGCGCCGCCTGGGCCGCGATTCTCCGGCAGCGCAACCACCTTCACGATGTCTTCCGGGTAAGCGCGCGCCACATCAAGCGTGCCGTCGCGCGACTGGTCGTCGACGACGATAACCTCGACGGTGACGCCGAGTTGCGCGATCGCGCCGGCGATGGCGCGGTCGAGAGTGGCCTCCGTATTATAGGCGGCGATGACGAAGCTGACGTCAGGCTGCACGCTTGTTCCCTTGTTCTGGCGAAGTGAGGCCGTACTGGCGGATTTCACGGACGCCGACCAAACCGAAGACGACACCAACGTGCATAATGCCGCGCAGCACGCTGCGGTTCCGTCGCACCGGGCTGATCGCGGTCAAAACAGCCATGCCGAAGCAGTAAGCGGCCTTGGCCGAAGCCAGCCCGACCTGGCCGGCACGGAGGATGCCGCCGGCGCCGCGGCCGATCAGGTGGCCATGCGTCTGGCCGAAGCGGAAGCGGCGGCGGCGCAGCCAGTCGAACGCGGCCCTGGCGTCGGGCACGACCTCGTCGACGAAGGCTTGCGGCGCGAAGGCGATGCGGCCGCCGGCCTTGACCATGGCATCGAAGAACTCGGTGTCCTCGCCGCCGGTCTGGCCGCGCGCCAGGCTGAAGCGCCGGCCGCGCAGGCTTGCGTCGGTCGTTCTGAGCAGCACATTGCAGGTGTAACCCGTGCGGATCTCGCCGCGCAACCAGACCGGCAAGGTCGAGTGGAAATCGCCCTTTTGCATCCAGTCCGGCGCGTCCTGGCGATAATGCGCCCGCACCGGCCCAAGCACCGCCGCGGCGCCGGTGGCATCGGCCGTCGCCATCAACTCGACCAGCCAGCCGGGCGACGCCGTCTCGTCATCGTCAATGAAGGCGGCGAAGTCCGACACGCTGGCGTCCAGGCAGGCGTTGCGGGCGATCGAGATGTTGCGCGCCGGCGCGTGGCGATAGCGGACCGGCAGCTTCAATTCCTCGGCCAGCGCCTTCACCAGCTTCTGGGCGCTTGGTTCGTCGTCATTGTCGGCAATAACGATGCCGACCTCCAAACCTTCAGGCTTCTCCAGGGCGGCGACGGAGCGCAGCGTGTCGGCCAATTCCGGCCGGCGGAAGGTGCAGATGCAGATGTCGATCGAGCGGCCGGCCATCACGCCACCTTGCGCTGCGAGCGCGGCGTCAAAAGCTGCTGCCAGAAGCCGACGGACCAGCCGAAATGCATGACCATGGCCGAGACTCCGGCCAGCGCGATGCTGGCGTTGCGCTGGCGCACCGCCGTCGCCAGGCCGTAGCCGAGGCACACCGCCGCCCACAAAAGGAACGGCACCGCCGCCAGCCAGTGGACGAAGGAGAACAGGGCCAGCACCACCACGGGCGCCACCAGCAGCGGGATCATCTGCCGGACCTTCGGCACCATGCGGTGCTTGAGCACATTCCTGGCGCGGCCGCGGCCATAGCCGAGATACTGGAAATAGAGGCTCTTCAGCGTCGAGCGCGGATAGTAGACCATCTGTGTCCTGCCGCTCATCCAGATGCGGTAGCCGGCCTGGCGCAGGCGGTAGTCAAGCTCGGCATCCTCATTGTGGCTGAAGCTCTCATCATAGCCGCCGACATGGCTCAAGGCAGCGACGCGCATCAGCGCGTGGTGTCCGTGGTCGACCCATTCGCCCTCGGACATGTGCCGGTGCTTCGAGCCGCCGGTGCCAAGCTTGGAATTCTGCGCCGCCGCGACTGCCTTCTGCACGGCCCCGGTGCCGGCGGTCAGCATCGAAACGACGACCGAATCGGCGCCGCTGGCAACGGCTTCCTCGACCAGCCGGTCGCAGTAATCGTCCGGATAACCGCCATGCGCGTCGATGCGGATGAGATAGTCGGCGCCTTCACCGAGGGTCGCCACCGCCAGATTGATGGCAGCGCTCTGCAGGCGCTTCGGATTGGCGAGCAGGACGACCCGGGAATCCTTCGCCACGATCTTTTCGACGATGGCCTGCGTGCCGTCGGTGCTGCCGCCGTCCGCGACGACGATGCGGCCGCCGAGCCGTGCCGCCGCGGGCCGTAACTGGTCGAGCAGGCCGCCGATATGGGCCGCCTCGTTGAGGCAGGGAATGACGATCAGGATCGATGGATTTGCCTGCGTCATCGGTCTTTGCGCGTCCTTTGCCATCATGCCGCCGCCGCAAAAGCCGAAGGCATGGCGGTGAGGCCGCGCAGCTTTTCGACGAAGGCCGCACAGTCGCTGCGATCGTAGCTCCAGGTCCGAGGATTGCGGGCCAACACCCGCGACTTCAGGGCGCGGTATCTGTCCTGATCCATTCGGCCGAGCATCGCCTCAAGACCTTCGGGCGTCGCCTCGGACAGAAGCACGCCAATGTCCTGCCCTTTGAGGAACCGGCCGGTTTCGGTGCCGGCCATCGAGATCGGCACGGCGCCGAAGCGGCAGCCCTCGTAGAGGCGGTTGGGAAGCAGCCATTCAGAATTCTGGCCGGCTTCGAAGAAATCGATCGCCCAGGAAAAATGCACTTGCCCGTAGATGGCCGCCATATCCTCCGGATTGCGGTAAGGCCCCTCGAACGAAAGCCAGGGCTCGGCCTCGACGAAACCATGAAAATCCGGAAATTCGGACAGTGCAGGACGGCCTCTGAGCACGACCTCGAAACGCCCCGCCTGCCGGCGGGTGAAATCGGCCAGCAGTTCCAGCGAGCGGCGGCAGCGCAGCGCGCCGAACCAGCCGATCCGCCAGGGCGGCGTCGCCGGGCTGTCGTCCTCGAAAGAATGCGCCGCGACAACGGATGCCGCCTCGAAATATTTGTTCTCGATCAGCTCGACAGGCGCGCCGATCTGTCCGAAGGGCTCGAAATAATTGGCGATGAAGGCCGGCGAGCTGGTCACCAGAAGCTTCACGTCGCGGGCGAGATGACGCTCGGCGCCGCGCAGTGTCCGGCCGACAAAATCGTCGCGCAGCACCAGGCGATGGATATCGAGGCATTCATAGACGATGGGCACGTTCGCCCCGAGGGCTGCATTGGCGCGGCGGGCAAGCGCCAGCATTTCGAGGTTGCGCGCGATGATGAGATCGGGCCTGGGCATGTCGCCCAGCTTCGCGCCGATCGACATGGCCGCCTTGGCGACCGCCCCGAGACGCTGCGCGAATCGGCCGTCGCGCGTCGCGCCAAGGTCGACAGGCTTGATACCCTCGATCTCGGCGACCGGACTGGTGGTGCGGCGGAAACCCGCCAGGGTGACCCTGGCGCCGCCTGCCTTGAGCATCTGGACCCTCCGGCGCACAGCCGGGTCGGATACGTCATGCACAAGGTACAAGACATGCAGCATGAAACTCGACCGATGTTCGGCCCACCCATCGGGGATGCTAGTACAGCTTTTGCTGCATCGCAACAATTTTGGTGCGGCGTAGCAGACGCCCGCACATTTTTTGTTGCACTGCAAAAATGATACGCTACTTTCAATGCTGCTTGGGGTCGATCTGGGTTCGACGTTGGTTACCAGCGTGTTGCAGCACGCCAGGATCGCGACGCGGATCGCGTGGCAGCATTTCGGCAAAACATGCCGTTTTAACCGCCGCTGGCCTGGCCACGGACGCGAAACGAGGTTTCCCCATGAAAGTCGTGATCGAAAACACAGTGTGTCTGAACACGGGCGATGCCGCGATCCTTTTGGCCATCCGCCATATTCTCAGATCGGTCGTCGGCAGCGATGTGCGGTTCCTGGTTTTCGACAGTCAGCCAGACGTCGCCGCCAGGCTTTACCCGAAGAAAGATTACCCGGATCTCGAATTCCACAAGCTCTTGTCGGAATCCCTGTTCAAGGATCGGCGCGGCGGCGGGATAAAGGGCCGGCTCAAGTCGCTCTACAACCGGGCGGTCTGGCGCGCCTTGCGTCACTTCGCGCAAAACGGCGCCGCCAGCAGCTTTTTCTTCAACCTGGACGACCGCCGCGGCCTTGAAGCCTATGCGAGCGCCGACCTGGTGGTGACGACAGGCGGAACCTATCTCGTCGAGAATTACGATCTCGAAAAGCGGCTCAATCAATTCCGTATCGATGCGACCTTGGGCAAGGACCCGATCTTCTTCACGCAATCGCTCGGCCCGTTCAAGAAAAGCTACAATCGCCAGGAGCTCGGTCCGATCTTCGATCGGGCTCCGCTCATCCTGCTGCGCGACGAGCGATCCAGAAACCACATACTGGATCTGGTGAAGGACCCAGGCAAATGCCATGTGGTCGCCGATTCCGTCTTCGCCCTGGCCGATACCGACAGGATCAAGAAACATCTCGGCACCGCACCGGCGCCGACGGGCCGCGTCGCTATTTCCGTCCGTCACTGGAGTTTCGTCAGCGACGGTGAGGATGGCATGCGTCGCTATCTCGATTCGATCCGGGAGATCGCCACAATTCTTGTCAGGGACCATGCCAAGAAGGTGACCTTCGTTTCAACCTGCCAGGGCGTGCCGGAATATGCCCATGACGACGCCAAGACCGCTCGGGCGATCGTGGTCGAACTCGACCCGGAAATCGCTCAACACGTCGATGTCGACGCCACATTCCATACGCCCGACCAGCTGATGGCGCTGGTGAAGGATTGCGACTTCGTCGTCGCGACGCGAATGCATATGATGATCATGTCGCTTTGCGTCGGCACGCCGGTGCTGCCGATCGCCTATGAATTCAAGACCAAGGAAGTCGCCAAGCATATCGGCGTCGCCGATCTTCTGCTCGACATCGACACCGTGACGCCGTCGGAAGCGGCCGAAAAACTCGGCAGATTCATCGGCAGCCTTGACCACTATCGCCGGGCAAGCCTCGAGGCCGTGCTGGAAGAGCATGCGTCGGCAATGTCGGCAACCGGGCCGTTGTCGTCCTTGATAGGCAGCCGCCACTCACCCAATGTTGCCGGCGACGTTGGCAAGAGTGGCGAGCAACGCTCTGCGCGACTGCGGAACAGCAAGCATGAGAGCCAGGGCGAATCCGTAATTTAGGGCAATCGCCACAAGGATCGTGAGCAGATCCGACTGGCTGGTCAGCAACGCCGGCAGCGACAGGTATAAGAGCCAGGCGAGCAGGGACGAGACGATGAAGAGCCCCTGTATGCCCAGGAAATCGCCGGCGGTCACCGGGCCGACGCGATGGATCAGGGCCGCAAGCACCGGGACGCGCAGCGCATAGCCGCTAATGGCATAGGCAGCCGCGACGCCGATGGCGCCCCAATGCAGGCCGACGATGAAGGAGGCGACGGTCGTCAGCGACGAATAGATGCCCCAATGGAACATCGTCTTCGTCTTGCCCTGGCAGATGAATATCCATCCCGTGGTGCTCGACACGGACTGCATCAGGCCGGCGATGCCCAGCCAGGCGAAAATCGGCGCCACAGCCATCCAACGCTCGCCGAAGAGAAGCCTGACCACCTGCTCCGAAGTCAGTGTCAGCGTCGCAATGCCGGGCATGGTGATGACGGCCAGCAGCCAGTTCGTCCGGACATAGATGTCCCGAAAGCGCTGCTTGTCCTCATGGATGCGGCTGAGCAGCGGCACCATGATGCGCGTCAGCGGCTGGTTGATGTTCTGCAGCGGAAAGAGCAGCAGCTTGTAGGCGCGATCATAGTAGCCCAGTTCGACCGCGCCGGAATATTTTCCGATGAGGATGTTGTCGAGGTTGCGAGAGAGAAAGTTGACAAGGTTGAAGCCCGTGAGGTTGGCGCCGAACCTGAATATGTCGCCGTCGATCTTGAGATTCGGCCAGGACGGCGTCCAGCGCGTCACCAACCAGCCGGCAACCAGCGCCACGACGGCTGAAACAGCCGGCCCCAGAACCAGCGACCAATAGCCAAGCCCCCAATACGCCGCGGTTGCGGTGGCGAGCAGGCCGACGGCCGCGGTGATTGTGTCGTTGAGCGCAAGCTGGCCGAATTGCAGATGGCGGTTCATCAAGGCAAGCGGCACGGCGGCCAGACTGCCAAAAAGCAGCGGCACGGCGGAAGCAAGTGTTATTCCCCACATTCGCTGGTCGCCGTAAAAGGCGGCAATGGCGGGGGCCAGGCAAGCCACGACCGCCCCGGCGCAAAGGCCGACAACCGCGCTCAGCCAGAAGACCTGGTTGAGCTGCCGTTGATCGATCTCCTTGCGCTGGATGACCGCCTGCTGGAGGCCGAGATCCTGGAGCAGGCCGACAAAGGCCACGATCGGTCCCACGGAAGCCACAAGGCCGAAATCCTCAGGAACAAGCAGCCGGGCAAGGATCACGACCGAGAGGAACTGGATCGCTATCTTGAAGCCTTGCGCGCCAGCGGTCACCAGCCCGCCGCGCAAGGCAACGCGACCGAATTGAGGGGGCGGCGGATTGGCGTTCATGTGACGGATCCTCTCTCGCCCAGCCGCGCGACGATCCGCGCAAAGCGTTCATTCAAGATATCGGCATTGAAATCCGCCTCGACCTTGCTGCGGGCGGCAAGCGCTATGGGCTCGCACAGGCCTGGATTCTCGGCGATCCAGGCGAGCTTGCCGGCAAGCGCGGCGACGTCCCGTTCGGGTACGAGGAAGCCGGTCTTGTGATCCTCGATCAGCTCGGGAATCCCCGAATGATAGGTGCTCACAGAGATCAGGCCGCCGGCCATCGCTTCCATGAGCGCAACCGGGATTCCTTCCAGATCGCCGTCCCGCCCGGCGACGCTTGGCAGAAGAAAGACATCGGCGTCACGCAGGCGCTGCTTGACCTCGCCGTGCGGACGCGGTCCGAGGAAACTCACCCTGTCGGCAATACCGAGGTCGATGGCGGTGCGCTTCAACTGCTCCAACAATTCTCCGCCACCGATCACCGAATAGATCCAGTCGCGATGCGGCAGGCCGGCGAGCGCGCGAAGCGCATATTCGGTGCCCTTCTTCTCGGTCAGCCGGCACACCGAGATGAAAGACAGCGCACGTCCCTGCCAGGAGCGCCAGCGATATTCGATCTCGCCAGGGCGAATGCCCATGTGGTGGACCGCGACCCGCGCCGGCTCGGCGCCGGCATCGATCAGGGCCTGACGGAAGAACGCATTCACAGGCAGCTGGAGAGCCCCTTTCTCGAAAACGGGCCTGTAGTAGCCGAGTGTGTTGTCGTGCATCGGCCTGCCGACATCGGTACCGTGGAATATGGTCACCAAAGGCGCGGAAATCTGGCGCCGCTTCATGATGCGGGCGACGCGCAGCCCGTTATGGCCAAAATGCGCCACGATCACGTCGGCGTTCCGCAGCTTGTGCGCGTTGGCCAGGTCGATAGCGGTCGAGAGCTTGTCCCAAAATCGGCCCGACCATTTCATCAGCAGCGAACGGTAGCGACTGAGGCCGCCCCACCAGGAAACGACCGGCCCAGGCAATGACCGCCAACGTGCATCGTCGACATTGCTGTCCTTGCCAAAGGCCATCTCGTTGCAGACGACACTGACTGCCATCCCTCTTTCGAGGCATCCGGCAATCTGATCGAGCACGAACGTCTCGGACAGAGTGGGAAATTTGTCGACGACGAAACAAATCCTCATCGGCAGGATGTTCTCGCCCGGTTCAGGCTGGAAACGTCGGCAAGGCCTGACACATGCGGCATGAACTTTGACTCCTGTCGGCGTAATCCACTACCAGTATAGCGATTGCTGCATCGCAACATTTTAGGTGCACTGCAGCAAATCGATTCCATCGTCCTGCTCGGCAAAGCTACGCAGCGCGGCGAACGCCCTGCCGGGCCGCTCTTTCGAGCAGTTGGAGAAACACCACCAATTGCCGCGCGGGGTCGAGCTCCGGGCGTTTGGAGAAGGCGAGAGCGGCGGCCGAAAGCCGGTCGTATTCCGGGCGATCGTTCCACAGGCGCCTCACCGCCGCGGCCCATTCTTCGACCGGGGCATCATAGTCGAGCACCACGCCGCCGGGACCGATGGCTTCGGGCAGACCGCCACGCCTCGATCCGACGACCGGGATGCCGCTGCAATGCGCCTCGGACGCGACGCGGCCCCACGCCTCCTCCCATTTGCTCGGCGCAAGCAGGATCCTGGTGCGGCCATAGACCGTCTTCATGTCGTTGGTGCGGTTTTCCAGCTTGATGTTCGAAAACGGCGCGATGGTCTTCTCGACGCGGGCGCGATGGTCGTCATCGAGCTTCCAGCTTTCCACGAACAGGAAGGGGATCTCCGGGCAGGCGGCCGCAATCTTCACCGCAAGATCGAAACCCTTCTCCTCATAGGGGTTGATCATGGTGACGAATTCGCCGGTCGTGTGGGTGCAGTAGAGGGCGTCGTTGATGGTCGGCGGCAGCACGATGGAATCGATGCCGAACTTTTCCTTGTAGGTGCGCGCGGTGAATTCCGAATTGGCGATGTAGAGCGCCGAATTGAGCTCGCGCGGATCGCCGGCGAGCTCGTGAAATTCAACGTTGTGAAGGTAGACGACCAGCGGCACCCCTTCGGCGAGAAGCGCCTTTCCGAGCGGGACGGATTTGTGGCACTGCACGACGGCGACGTCAGGCTTGGTTTTTTCGACCGCGAAGCCGGCAGCCTCCCAGGGGAACCAGGCACGCATCACCGGGTAGCCGGGAAAATTGTCGACCACCGCGGGCTGCCGCAACAGCTTCATCTTGGCGCGCGCCTTGAGGCCGAACATGCCGTCGCCGAACAGCGAGGCGAGGACCGAAGCTTGGTGGCCGTGCTCGATCAGCTGTTCGACCAGATGGTGGGTGTTGGACTGCACGCCGCCGGTGAACTCGGGAATATATCCGTTGCCGCTTGCAAAAAGCACTTTCATCATTCGGCTCCTAATCCGGCCCGGCGAGCGAGCATGCGCAACCCAGGGCTCGTCAGCTTGCGCTACGCGCCGATGGAAGTTTCGACGTCATTGCCTGGCACAAGCGGCTGACCAAGGCCGAGAACGACAATGTCGAATACTCCCGCAACAACTTCGATGCCGGGATCACCTTTCCCGCCTTCAGGTCCCGCGCCAGATAGTGGGGGAATGAATGCATGTACTCCCGGACGATGTCGGCCTTCAGCGGTCCCGACTTCCATGCCTTCACCGCCGAGACGAATTCGTCGGCCGGGGCGGATGAGAGCCCCGTATCGTAGGCTTCGAACGTACGTCGTACGATGGCGCGTTCCTTGTCGCTGAGCGAGGTCTTTCCGGCCCGTTCGGCAAGCAGGGCGTAGCGGCGGATGTCCGCGGCCGCGTGATGCCACAACCCTTTCCTGGCCATGATGCTCGAACGCTGCAGCAGCGCCTGCATCTCGAGATCGGCCGTCTTCGGAAAGGCCTGTTCCGAGCGATCGAGATACTCGTGCAGATCGACCGACCTGTAGATCTCCTCCATGATCGCCCGGTCGTACGAGCCCCATGCCTTTATCCTGTTGGCATAGGAAATGACGACCTTGGTGCTGCCGCGGACCATGTCGTGCTGGCGCTGGAAGAACATGAGGCCGTCGACCCTGATGCCCTTGAACCGGCGCGCCAGCCTGAGCATCATCTCGTAATCCTGCGACCGGACCAGAGTTTCATTGAAGCCTCCCACCTGCTCGTAGCATTGGCGGCGCACCAGGAGACCCGGCTGATGGACGTGGCAATATTCGAGATGGGACGGGAAGAAATTGTCCTGGCTGACATGGCCGAAGGCGACGATCTCGTAGTTCTGCTCTTCGATCTGAGCTGACTGCTGGAAACGCGCATATTCGCCGAAAGCGAAATCGGCCTCCGGCTCCCGCTCGAAGGCAGCGAGAAACCGCTCAAGCGCCGTCGGATGCGCGACATCGTCGTCGTCGAATATCCAGACGAAATCCCCCGTGCAGTGCTTGAGGGCGAAGTTCAGCGCGGTAGACTTGCCGCCATTCTCCTTGCGGTAATATTCCACCGGCACTGGAAAGGAGCTCGCCACCTTGCTGGTGCCGTCCGTCGAGCCGTCGTCCACGATCAGGATCTGGTCCGGAGCCACGGTCTGCCGGAGCAGGCTGTCGATGGCTTCGGGCAGGAATTTTTCGCGATTGAAGGTGGGGACGATGACGGTGACCGTCGGTTTCTGCCGGGCAGCCATTGGTGACCTCATACTGTTGCCGATGCGCCGTTCGCCGGCGCGGTTCCGCAGCCATGGCGGCGGCCATTGCCCTTGATGCGATCAGCCGTCATGCCGCCATCCTGCCGATCGAGAAATATTCGATGCCGTAGCGCGCGATCACCTTGGGATCGTAGAGGTTGCGGCCGTCGAAGATGACCGGCGTCGTCAGCGCATCCTTGAGCGCGTCGAAGGACGGCGCGCGGAAGCTCTTCCATTCGGTGCAGATCAAAAGCGCGTCGGCGCCGCGGAGCGCCGCCTCCTTGGTGCCGCACAAGAGCAGATCGTCGCGCAGGCCATAGATGGCCTGGCATTCCTGCATCGCCTCGGGATCATAGGCCTGCACCTTGGCACCGGCCGCCCAGAGCGCTTCCATCAGCGTGCGTGACGGCGCCTCGCGCATGTCGTCGGTGTTGGGCTTGAAGGCCAGCCCCCAGACGGCGAACGTCTTGCCCCTGAGCGCGCCCTTGAAATAGTGGTTGACCTTGTCGAACAGCACCGACTTTTGCGCATTGTTGCGCTCCTCGACGGCGCGCAGCAGCTTGGCGTCGAACTTGACGCCCTCGGCGGTCTTGATCAGCGCGCGCACGTCCTTCGGGAAGCACGAGCCGCCATAGCCGAGGCCGGGATAAATGAAGTGGTAGCCGATGCGAGGATCGGAGCCAATGCCCTTGCGCACCTCCTCGATGTCGGCGCCCAGCTGTTCGGCGAGATTGGCCATCTCGTTCATGAAGCTGATCTTGGTCGCCAGCATGCAGTTGGCGGCGTATTTGGTGAATTCGGCGCTGCGCACATCCATCACGATCATCTTCTCGTGGTTGCGGTTGAACGGCGCGTAGAGCTCGCGCATCACCATCTCGGTATCCTCGCTGGAGGTGCCGACGATGATGCGGTCCGGCTTCATGCAATCGGCGACGGCCGAGCCCTCCTTGAGGAATTCGGGGTTAGAGGCGACGTCGAAGGCGAGGTCCTCGCGGCCGCGCTTCTTCAGCGTTTCGGCGATCCTGGCCTTCACCTTTTCGCACGTGCCGACCGGCACGGTCGACTTGCCGACGACAATCTTGGGGGCATCCATCTCACGACCGATGGTCTCGGCGACGGCAAGCACATATTTCAGATCGGCCGAGCCATCCTCGCCGGGCGGCGTGCCGACCGCGATCATCTGGATCTGGCCATGCCTGACCGCCGCTGCCGCATCGGTGGTGAAGCGGATGCGACCGGCCGCGTGGTTTTCCTTGACGAGGCTTTCGAGGCCCGGTTCGAAAATCGGGATCAAGCCCTGGTTCAGGCGCTCCACCTTCTTCTCGTCGACATCGACGCACACCACCTCGTGGCCGACCTCGGCCAGCACAGCGGCCTGGACGAGACCGACATAGCCAATCCCAAACACCGTCAAATTCATTTGGTTCTATTCCTGTCAAAGGCCGGGTCACAAAGCGGCCCGGCCGGTTCAGATGTCCCCAGGCCCAACGGCCTGGCTGGTTCGGCATGATCTTACCCCAAAACCGGTTCCACTTTTGGGGATCATGCCTCGTTAGTTCCGCATGATCTTATCCCGAAACCGGGTCCCGCTTTCGGGGATCATGCTCAGTTGCTGTTACTTATGCTGCATGCCAGCGATTCCGGAAACTGGCACGGCTGGCCCAAAGCGGTGAAAGCGACCCGCTTGACCTGCATGGTGACCTTGCTGCCGGGATCTGTGAAAGCGCCCATCCAGTTGGTCAGCTTGTCGCTGCCCCAGAGGCTGAAGAAGATTTTCTGCGAGTGCGTCGGCAATTCGTCGGGGTTGGTCACCTCATGGACAAGCTTGCCGTTGACGTACCAGCGCAGCCGGTCCTTCTCCCAGACGAAGCCGTAATCGTTGAAGCCCTTGTCGGCGCCGCCCTCGACGTCGACCAGCTTGCCGTTCTTCGGCTTGCCCTGGATGTAGCTGTTGACCTGGACTTTCGACGGGTCCTTGGTGAGGACCTCGAAGTCGATCTCATCCCAGGGCTGTTTGTCCTGCGGGCCGATATAGGAGAAGAAAGCGGCGTTGAGGCCGGAGCCGGTGCCGGTCTTC
This sequence comes from Mesorhizobium sp. M2E.F.Ca.ET.209.01.1.1, assembly GCF_004010375.2. Classification (NCBI taxonomy): domain Bacteria; kingdom Pseudomonadati; phylum Pseudomonadota; class Alphaproteobacteria; order Hyphomicrobiales; family Phyllobacteriaceae; genus Mesorhizobium; species Mesorhizobium sp. M2E.F.Ca.ET.209.01.1.1. The sequence goes on from NZ_SADP02000009.1 coordinate 173,196, forward strand.
ATCCGCGCCTCATAGACGCCGTAGCCGTAACGCTGCTTGGTCTGGATCTCGGCGCAGGCGAACTCCCGGTCCTTGAGCTTGCGCTTTTCGAAGCTTAGCGACAGCACGCCGTCGGAAAGCCGCACGAGATCCTTCGACCAGGTGCAGTTCTGATGGGCGCCATTGGTCCAGCCGTCCGAGACGAACCAGCGGGACTGGTTGAAATTGGAGAAATTGTCGACGAAGGACGGCGCGCTTTTCAGCTCTGGTTGGGTCCCTTGCGCATGCGCGGGATGCAGGGTCGCGGCGATTGCAAACAGGACGGCGGCCGCGCCGAGCCGCAGGCTGGCTAATCCACTCCCCGGCGCATGCGACATCGCGCAAGCCGCCACGGTGGAGGTGTTGTCGGGATCTACATTCATAACAAACTCACCTTGTGTTGTTCCGCCCCAACCCAAAGTCATTCTTGGCTCGAGCGAGCGAGCCGCCTCTGATCCTGCGCCCTTTTGAACTCCTCTCATTCCTTGTTTTTTCGCAATTCCGAACGGAAAACCGCTCACACTTTTCCTGGAATTGCTTCAGTGCCTCGTACCGATGACGGCGCCCGTGGGCGCCGTCAGCCTCTTGCCGTGGACTGCGAAGCAGACCGATCGGCGCCATCCTCTACAATCGCGTCGAGCGAACGGCGCAGTTCCTTCACCAAGCCTTTCTGCCGAGCGAGCTCCGCAATGCGCCGCTCGCAGTTCAGGATCGAGTTGGTCATCACGCTGACATCCGATCCCCTGCTAGCCGATGCCGAACCATTCTCCATCGCCTCGACCAGAAAGGCCGCGTTGGCTGCCGTCGACCTGTAGCGATTCTCCAGTCCCGTTTTCTCCGTCTCGATCTCGGCCGCGATCTGGTCGAACAGCTTCGCCAACCGGTCGAAACGCTGGAGATCGGTCTGCCGGTCGCGAGCCGGATTCCGGGATCTGAAGCCAAAAATCGAAGCCATCCTGCCGGCCTTTCGAAATTGCTGCATTGCAGCATAGACTGCCACCCCTGCGGCGGCTAGGCAACATCATAGTTTTCAGAATGCGGATTTTTTGAGGGCCGGCGGCTTCCGGGACGATACGGGATCACTCGTTTGCGGCGCTGCTTGCCGCCATCAGGAAGCGCATCGGCGGCACTTGCTGCCTTGCGGCAATGCCGGTGCGGCGGAACAGCGCGTCGAGCTTGTCGTTGGCGACGCCGCGAACGATCGGGATCAGATTCGACTGGCTGGCGAAGGCGTAAGCCGCGGCCGACGCCAGGCCGCGCTCGGCCTTCACGTCGAGGAAGTTGCGCAGCCGGTATTTGTCGCGGACATGACGCTCGTGGCGCCGCAACGCCGCTTTCGAGCGTTCGGGAAGGTTGTCGATCTGAAGCAACGCCAGATCGGCATCGGCAAGGCGCTTCAGATCTTGAGTCCTGTGGCGGCCGCTCAGCGAATCGGCGCGCACGATAGCGCCATAGCCGCAGCACTTGATGATCTTGAACCGCGCCCCGCTGGCGACAGCGCGCGCATAGAGCTCGTAGTCTTCGCCAAGACGCAGGTTTTCATCGTAAGTCAGCCCATGCCGTTCGAGGAAAGCCCGGCTGATCACTGGCTTGAGGAAGCCGAGCTCGCCGCGCAGGACGCGGCGGCGCGAGATGTTGCCCTCGATGAAGCGCTCGAAATCGAGAAATTCCGGATCGGCGGCGAAAGGCGGTGCGGCGACCCTGGAGAGGTCGGTCGCGGCATCGTCGCGGATCAGCATGATGTTGTCGGCGGCGAAATCCCAGTCGGCGGCGGCGAAAAGCCGGCGAAAGCGGCCTTCGAGGAAGAAATCGTCGGCGTCAAGGATGCTGATGAAGGGCGATCTGGAGGCCTGGATGGCGACGTTGCGCGCGGAGGAAGGACCGCGATTGACGTCGAGACGGATGACGGCAAGCCGGCCGCTGCCGTCGTCGGCGGCCAAAGCCACATCGCGGGTGTTGTCGGTGGAAGCGTCGTCGACCACGACGACTTCGGCGACTTCCGTCTCGCGCAGCGCCGAGGCGATGGCGACGGGAATCGTCCGCGCCGCATTGCGTGCGGCAATGATGACGCAAACCGCCGGGCTCGTCACAGGCGTCGTCATGGGCATGGGTTCACCTTTCGCTTGTATGAGTGGCTGTCCCGCCCGCGATCTTGATCGCGCCGTCCGGCGCCGGCGCGACGGCGGCCGGTCGCTCGAAGATGCGCCGGCTGAGGTCGGCGGAGGCCGCCCAGCCGGCCTCCGCCAGGTAGCGGACGGGCTCGTGGCCGCACAGTTCCCACAGCACATGGCGACGCTGCGGCCAGCGCAGCGACGCGAGCCAGGGCGCGATCACCATGTGGAAGAGGTCGGCGTTGCCGATACGCGCCAGGATGCGGGCGGCGCGATCCGAAAGCAGCGTGCCGGTGGCGCCAAGCAGCACGTCGGCGGCGCGCAACCCCAGAAGCAGCGTGTCCGCAAGACCCTGCTCGGCGGCATGATCGAGCACCGTCTGCTGCTCGGCCTCGCTCAGCCGGTTGGCGCTGGCCCGGACATCGCAGACATAGCCGGCGCAAGGCTCGCGGTTGAAAAAGGCCTTGGCGACGCTGATCGACGACAAAAGCAAGGTGTCTGCTGCCGAGATGATCGGCATGGCCGCGCCGGCCACCTCGACTACACGCTTGCGGCGCAGGAAGCCGTCTATGTCGCGCGGGCTTGGCGAACCCGGCTGCTGCAGCCGATGGTGGAGGTCGACCGTCGACGCTCTCGTGCCGTCCTCGCGAACCATGTGCTGCTCGCCGAGGAAGCGCACCCACCAGACCGAGCGCGACTTGCCGGCAACCTCGTAGCCGATGGTCCGCAGCGCCGCGCGCGCCTCGGCAAAGCTCGCCGGGGAAACCAGTATGTCGACATCGCCGGAAGGCTTCATGAAGTGATCGCCATAGAGCCTATGCTGCTGGAGCGGCCCCTTGAGGAAGACGAAATCGACCCGCCGGTCGCGAAGCACGCGATCGATGGCCAGCGAATCGCCGATGCAGGCGGCGTTCATCGACATGGTGCGCCGCCGATAGCCGTCGAGCCAGCCAGGCAAACCGGGAGGCGCCGCGCCGGCGGGGGCACGCGCGAGCGCCTTGAGCATGAATACGGCGACCTTGTTCAGTCTTGCGATGTCGGCGACGTGAGCCGCCGAGATTGCCGGCGCGGGCATATCGGCCTGGCCGTCGGCGGCGTCGGCGCCGGGTGCGAAAAACAGCCTCAGACAGGCCTGCACATAGGCGACTTCATCGGCACAGCCGGCGGCACGCAGCCTTTCATACGAGCCATCCTGCATTGTCATGCCCGATGTCGCTCTCCGCAAAAAAGCCGCCCGAGTGATCTATACCGCACTTGCGAAGAAAAACACTGGGAAAATTAACACGACCGCCCAAGAGGCGGCCAAAGCCGCTTCAACTCCGCAACCTAAGCGTTTAAAATCCCACACATTCAATCACTTTTGAAGACATGCCGCCGGGACGACGCTGCGAGCCGAAAAGCAGTGGCTTTTGGAGCAATTTCTTCACACCCGTGAAACGGATTTGTCGCTCAAAAAATTATAATAAATAAATCAATTACTTATTCCATCGATGAGGACGCTCGGTTGAATTCCTGAGCGATTGAGGATTACGATAACGATGCTCATGGACTAATCATCAAGGAAGGCAAGCGCAACCAAGAATTGATTAATGCTTGGTGAATTACGCTTGACTCATGAATGTTGCCATGCAGCAATCGCATTGCAGCATAGCGATATGCTGGCGGCGTTCTGCGGCCGCTTCCAGTCCTTAATTGGAGAGTAAAATGGAACAGAATGTTGAGGAGCATGAGTACGAAACCCCCAGTTTGACGGTTCATGGTTCGATTGAAACCATCACGCAGGGTGGCGCTGGCACGACGGCGCTCGACGTGAGCTTTCCCGCACACACGCCGGTCGGCGAGCTGACTTTCTCATAAGCCTACAGGCATCCGGGCGTCTAGTTGGGGCTCCGGATACAATAGGTGAGCCGGGGGGCTTTTGTCCCCCGGCTTCCCGCCGAGGATCGCAGGCAACCGATCCCTGGCCAAGGTCCAACGGGCGCGGCGGGCCAGCAACGAGGTTTTAGCATGCACTGGAACCCTTCGGACCATGACCGCGTGGTCGCGACCGGCGAAGCGGTGGCTTGTGAATTTGGTGCCGGATTGGCGCTGCTCCACCTCAAATCCAATGTCTATTACAGCCTGAACAGCGTCGGCGCCTTCATCTGGGAGCAGATCCAGGAGCCGCGATCCATCCTCGATATCCGCGGCGCCGTGCTTGCGCGCTACAATGTCGATGCCGAGCGCTGCAAGGCCGATGTCGAGGGCTTGCTGAAGGGGCTGACCGAAGCAGGGCTTGCGAGGCTCCACAGTGAGGAACTGGTCTAGGTTCCGCTCGCTGAGCGGCCGGGAGATGCTGTTTCTGGCGCGCTGCCTGGCGGTGGTGAGCGTGGTGCGGCTCGCGCTGACGCTTTCCTCCTACAACCGCGTCCGCAGCCTGGTCACGCGGCTTGATGCGAGGCGCGACGCCGGCATCGCCGACCTGCGGCGCGTTGCCTGGGGCGTTGCCGCCGCCGCGCGGCTGGTGCCGGGCGCCAGTTGCCTCACCCAGGCACTGGCGGGGCAATATCTGCTCGCACGCCAAGGCAACGCCTCGAAGATCAGCATCGGCATCGAAAAGGGGACGGGCAGCGAGCTCAGGGCGCATGCCTGGTTGATGAGCGGCAACCACATCGTGCTCGGGGGCTCGATCAACGGATTCACCCACCTTGTCGACCATGGGTCGTGAGAGATGAGCGGCGTGGCCGGCATCATGCATATCGACAACGGCAGGCCCGTCGCGGCCAGCGATATCCAGCAGATGCTTTCGCGCATGCGCCATCGTGCCCGCGACGGCAGCTCATGGCGGACGGAGGGCAGCGTGGCGCTCGGCCATGCCTGGCTCGACACGACCGGCGAGGACGGGCCCGGTCCGCTGGCGATGGCCGGCGGCAAGCTCGCCATCACCGCCGATTGCCGGCTGGACAACCGCGACGAGCTTCTGGCGCGACTGGGCCTGCGCGACCGGTCAATTGCCGACGCGATGCTCATCATGCGCGCCTACCTGAAATGGGGCGAGGCCTGCCCAACCTACCTGCAAGGCGACTTCGCCTTCGCGATATGGGACCGCGAGCGTCAGGCGCTGTTTTGCGCGCGCGATCACTTCGGCGTCAAACCCTTCTACTATCATTCGACCGGAAGGCGCTTTGCTTTCGCCTCGGAGATCGGGCCGATCCTGGCGCTGGACGGTGTCGGCAGGCGCCTCAGCGAGCACCAGATTTCCGGTTTTCTCGCCGGCCTGCCGGTTGATCCGCAGGCCACGCCTTACGCCGAAATCTTCCGCTTGCCGGCGCGGCACAGCATGATGGTGGCGGGCCACGGGATCGTGTTGCGACGCTACTGGCAGATCGAGCCGTCACAGCGGCCGCCGCGCCCTGACGCGGCCGAGGAATTCAGGCATCTCTTCGCGCAATCGGTGGAGAACCGGATGCGTGGCACGCCGGCTGTCGGCGCCATGCTGAGCGGCGGCCTCGATTCATCCTCGATCACCTGCCTTGCAAGCCTCAGGGCAGCGGCGACACGCAACCCGAAGCTCAAGACTTTCTCGCTGGTCTTCGACAAGGGCTCGTCCATGGACGAGAAACCGTTCATCGATGCGGTGCTCGACGGCAATCCGCTCGACGCCACGCTGATCGCCGTCGGCAATTACGCGCCCTTCGCCGAGTTCGAGCGCATACTGGAGGAGCAGGAAGGCACGTTCCTGGCACCAGGCCTGTCCTTGACGCGCGACCTTTACCGAACGGCGGGCGCAAAGGGCGTCAAGGTGCTTCTCGACGGGCATGGCGGCGACGAGGTCGTCTCGCAGGGCCACGGACACCTTCACGAACTCGCCAATGCCGGCAGGTGGCTGGAGCTTTGGCGCGAGTTGCGCAGCGCGGCCAACACCTATGGCGAGGGCATGCTTCCCCTCTATTTCAAATTCCTGACCATCTATGGGCCGGCCTGGCGGATCGCCAGGATGAAGGCGGCGGCCAAACGCCTTGTCCGCAAGGTGCGGCGCGGACCAGCGCAGGCGCCACGCGCCGCCTGGGCGGGTCTGGTCAATCCGGATCTTGCCGGGCGCACCGATCTTGCCGAACGCTTTCATCGCAGCGGCTATATGCCCGCCGCCGTCAGTGCCAGCGAAGCGCTGACGCATCGCTGGCTTCTGTCGACAGGGCTGGTGCCGCACGCTTTCGAAGTGCTCGACAAGGCCGCCGCCAATTTCGGCGTCGAGCCACGCTATCCGTTCTGGGACAAGCCCCTCGTCGAATTCTGCCTGGCGTTGCCCGGCGAGGAAAAGCTCAAGGACGGTTTTGGCCGCCATGTGCTGCGCCGGGCCATGCAAGGCATTCTGCCGCCGGCGGTGCAATGGCGGCGCGACAAGATCGATTTCACCCCAACCTGGTCAACGGCATGCTCGGCAACCACCGCGAGCTTCTGGACAGGCTGCTGATATCGGACAGCGAGCGGATCGCGCCCTATGTCAACCTGCCCGCAGTGGCCGCGGTCTATGACCGGATGCTGCGCCAGCCCGAGCGGGCGACCCTGCCGGACGTCCAGCATGTCTGGCGCGCCGTTTCGCTGTCGCTGTGGCTGCAGCAAGTTCAGGGAAGCCCCGCATGAACCTTCCGGCCGCTTCCCTTGCGCGGCCCGAGCCGCAAACGGCGGCGGCAAGCAAGCGTGTCCGCCGTTTCTACAAGGCCTACGGGCTGGTGATCGGTTCCGAAGTGGCCTTGCCGGAGCTGGAGCCGACGGCTCCGGCGACGCCGGATCTGGAGATCGCGGTCAGGCCGGTCGATTTTCCCGGCCGGGCATCCCAGGACGCCACCGCCTTCCGTTTCGAACCGACGCGCCAGTATCTTTCCTGGCAGGCGGTCGGCACGTTCATGATCAGCAGCGCCAACCGCATCGATGTCGATCCGGCGCCAGGGGTCGACGATCCGCTGCTCGCCTTTCCGCTACTCGGGCCGGTGATGGCGCTCGCCCTGCATCAGCGCGGGCTGCTCGTCCTGCATGCCAGCGCCATTGAAGTCGACGGCAAAAGCGTGATCTTCATGGGCGACAAGGGCGCCGGCAAATCAACGACGGCGGGGGCGATGATCCGCGCCGGCCATCGGCTGCTCACCGACGATGTCGTGGCGCTGGATTTGTCCGACCCGGGCCGGCCGATCATCCTGCCCGGGTTCCCGCAGCTCAAGCTTGCGGCGGACGCGGCCGGCGCCATTCGCCTCGAACGGGCGGAGGTGCGCCCGCAGGTGCATCCGCAGATCGACAAGGCGCAGCATCGGCTGCGTGACGGATTTGCGCCCGGAGCGGTTCCGGTATCGCGCATCTATGTGCTCGAGCGGGGCGTGCGGGCGGCGACCTCCCCGATGTCCGGCGCGGCCGCGCTGCCGGCGATCATCAAATTCTCTTATATCACGCGGTTTGGCCGGCAGGCGCTGCCGGGCGATTTCGCCGCCCTGCACCTGCGCCAAAGCGCGCAGATCGCCGGGCGGATCGGCGTAAGCCGGCTGGAAGTGCCGGCCGGACTAGACCGGATCGACGAAGCGGTCGCCGCGATCGAAACCGACCTGGCGTACGGGACAAGGTGAGCCGGGACATGGGATGGTCCTCGAAGCTTCGCCTGTCGCTTTTCCGAGATGTCGCCAGCTTTGGCGCCATGATGGCGCATGTCGGCGGGCGCCGCACGGCGACGGCGCTTGTCTTCCTGATCCTGGGAAGCCTCACCGAAGGCATTTCGATCCTGCTGCTCGTGCCGCTGCTGCGTCTGATCGGCAAGGCCGATCAGGATTATGCGGTGCGGGTGCCGGAAGCCTTGCATTGGCTGGTGCCCGGCGGAACGCTGTCGCTGGCGACGGTGCTCTCAATGCTTGTCGCGCTGGTGGCGCTGCAGGCGATTTTCAACCGCTTCAAGTCGGTCTATATGGCGCGGCTGCTCTATGATTTCGTCAACCGCGTGCGCATGAACCTGTTCGAAAGCATCGGCCGGGCGCGCTGGGGCGTTTTCACCCGCATCCGCAGCTCCGACCTCGACCATGCGCTGAACGGCGACGTCGACCGGGTGCAGGTGGCTGCCTTCTCGCTGCTGATGCTCACCCAGGCCACATTGCTTCTCACCGGCTATCTCGTGGTCTCGCTGTTCATCTCGCCGGTGATGACGTCTTTTGCCATCCTCATCGGCCTGGTGCTGCTGGTTGCGCTGCAGCCGTTCCGGGCACGCGCCAGCGCCTATGGCCGCACGCTGACCGGCAATCGCCAGGACCAGTATCGCACGGTCTCCGAGTTCCTCGGCGGCATCAAGGTCGCCAAGAGCCTCAATGTCGAGGCGAGCTATTTCGCCGAACTCGGCGCGACGCTGGACAGGATGAACGCCGACAACATCGCCTTCGTCCGCAACTCCTCGCTCGGCACCGCCCTGTTCCAGATGGCGAGCGTGATTGGGCTCAGCCTCTTCATCTACATCGCGCTGGTCCGCTTCCACCTGTCGTTGGCGGAGATCGTCGTGCTGCTCCTGGTCTTCATGCGGGTCGCGCCGCGCTTCATGGACATGCAGCTTCAAACCCAGCAGGTGCTGATCAACCTGCCGGCCTACGCTTCGATGCAAGCCCTTCAGGCCCGCTTCGACGCCGAGCGCGAGCCGACCCAAAGCATGGCCGAACGAGGCGCGAGACTGTCGCTCGAGACCGGCCTCAACATCCGCGAGGTATCGTTCGCCTATGGCGAGGGTGACGCAAGACCGGTGGTCAGCGATATCACCTTCGGCCTGCCTGCCGGCAAGGTGACGGCGCTGATCGGCCCTTCCGGTTCCGGCAAGAGCACGATCGCCGATGTGCTGCTCGGGCTGCTCGAACCCACTAGCGGCCGGATCCTGGCCGACGGCGTGGAGATCACCGCGCAGAATCGCAGGGCGTGGCGCGATCAGGTCGCCTATGTGCCGCAGGACGTGTTCCTGCTGCATGACACGATCGCCGCCAATCTTCGTCTTGCCGCGGCTGGGGCCAGCGACGAGGAGCTATGGGCGGCGTTGCGCAACGCCCATGCGGCCGATTTCGTGGAACGGCTGGCATCGCGGCTCGATACGGTGGTGGGCGATCGCGGCGTCCGGCTTTCCGGCGGCGAGCGGCAGCGCATCGCGCTGGCGCGGGCGCTGCTGCGCAAGCCGTCGCTGCTCATCCTCGACGAGGCGACAAGCGCGCTCGACTGGCAGAACCAGTCGCTGATCGCGCAATCGATCGAGGCGCTGCGCGGCCGGATGACGATTTTGACCATCGCGCACCGGCCGTCGATGATCGCCTTCGCCGACTGGGTCGTGGCCATCGAGAACGGGCGCATCGTCGAGGTCGGGCAATATCGGCGTCTGAAGGCAAAAGCCGGCAGCCGCCTTGCCAGAATGCTGTCGGGCGAGCAGGCCGAGCGCGAAGCCTCCCCATCGGCCGAGCCGGAACTGGTCCCAGCCCCAATCGAGCGATCAGTGGAGGCTGCGTCTGGCGCTTAGCTTTTCGCCGTCGGCGACCTTGTTCAGGATTGCCCCGCGGTCGGCTTCGCGGATCCTGTCGGCCGAAGTCGGCGTTGCCTTGCCGATCATGGCAAATACCAGAAGGAAATAACCCGCCTGGATGATGACGGCACAGATGACGGCGCGAAGGACGATGGTGCCCGGCGATGCGCCGTCGACATAAGACCAGCTGATGACGATCGCCAGCGCGAACATCATGCCTATGATGAATTTTGGCAGAGACATGTTCGCCGGCCTCTCAACCGAGACGAGCATGCAGAAGCTGCGACTTACCCACCCGCGTAACTCCCCGTTGCGCCAAAGAGCTCTTTCTGGCTGCCCAATCCGGCCGGTTGCTTCCGGCCTTCCTTACCCATGCAGACTATGACAGGAACAATTTGCGACTCTATTAAGGCGGGCTGACCGGAGCAAGGCCCGGCAGGTATGGTTTCCAAGGATTTTATGAGATCGACTCTGCCATGCTGCGTCGCACACTGCGGCTTGGCCGGCTATTCAATGCCGCTCTTCTCGCTGCAGTAAAACCCAGGCCTTTGAATAGTATTTTACCCGAATAACTTACCATCGCGAGTGCTTCCGGCGGCATGCAACCGCGTTTCTGCTGCAGCAAAGAACGCACTGTCCAAAAAAGGCCCAAAAGGCGGACTACATTTTCCTGGTTTTCTCTCACCTTGTCACAAACGTGCCACAAAGGCGAAAATTTGGGCAGGGAAGGTTTATTATTTAGTCAATTCATGACGTGAACATTTCAGCGCGATGGGAAATTGTGTGTTGCGCTGCAGCATTTTTTTGATATCTTGGCGTAAACCATCCGTTCAACGTATGGAGCTTCTGCATGAGGGATGTCGCCAAGTCGGCTAATGCGGGTTTTGCGCAGGTCGGCGTTGATTTTCCACCCCCCATCGGCGGTCTGCTCAAACGCAGCTTCGATATCGTCGGTTCCCTATCCGGGCTGGTTCTGCTCAGCCCGCTTTTCCTGATGGTCGCCTTGCTGGTCAAGCTTTCGGACAACGGTCCGATCTTCTATGGCCACAAGCGAATCGGGCGTGGCGGCAGGATTTTCTCCTGCCTCAAATTCCGCACCATGGTGCCGGACGGCGAGCGGGTGCTTGCCGCCTATCTGGCGGCCAATCCGGAAGCCAACGCCGAATGGATCGCGACGCGCAAGCTGAAGAACGATCCGCGCGTCACCCGCGTCGGCGCGGTGCTTCGCAAGCTCAGCCTCGACGAGCTGCCGCAGATCCTCAACATCCTGCAAGGCGACATGAGCCTTGTCGGCCCGCGCCCGGTCGTGCGCGACGAGCTGGAAATCTATGGCAGCGCAGCCGTCTATTACCTCAAGTCTCGTCCGGGTCTCACCGGCCTGTGGCAGGTGAGCGGCCGCAACGACGTATCCTATGACACGCGGGTCGCCTTCGATCGCCACTATGTCGAGAACTGGTCGTTGTTCGAGGACATTCGCATCATCTTCAAGACAGTTCCCGCCGTGTGGATGTCGCGCGGCAGCTATTGACCGGAACTATCGACCAACAGGCCTGGCCCGCGGCAACTGGGGCAGGCATCCGGCAGTGATCTCATTCGGGCGGATGGGGCCAAAGCGGATCGGAAACGTTCATTTGACAAAAGACCTCTTCGGACTGTCTTTCGCCTGCAGTCTCATGCCAAGGACACCAGCCCGCTTAGCGGGCGCTTTGCTTGTTGCAGCCTCGCTTGCCATGCCGCAACTGGCTGTCGCCGGCGACTATCAGCTCGGCCCGCAGGACAAGCTCAACATCCGCGTCGCCGAATGGCAGACGGTCGACGGCACGTTCCGCGACTGGTCGGCCATCAATGGCGAGTATTCGGTCGGCCCGGCGGGAACGCTCTCGGTGCCGTTCGTCGGCGACATGCAGGCCGCCGGCAAGACGACTGCGGAGATCGCTTCGGCGATCGGGCTTGCGCTGCAGCGTAAGCTAGCGCTGCCCGACAAGCCGGAAGCCTCGGTCGAGATGGCGCAGTTCCGGCCATTCTACATTTCAGGCGAAGTCCAGAATCCCGGCCAGTTTCCCTTCGTGCCCGATCTGACGGTGCTCAAGGCGGTCAGCATCGCCGGCGGCATAAGGCGCAATGCCGACTATGGTCCTCAGATCGAAAAGGATCTGATCACCGCCAAGGGCAGCTATGACATCTATGACGACCAGCGCTTGCGGTTGATGGTCAAGCGAGCCCGCATCGACGCCGACCTGGCCGGGAAAACGACCTTCGAGGTACCTCAGGAAATCCAGGGTGATTCGAGATTGCCGACCATCGTCGCCGACGAAACGGCGATCCTCGTTTCCGACCAGAAGTCGCTGAAGCTGAAGCTTGATGCGCTCGACCAGTTGAAGGGTGTTCTGCAGTCGGAAATCGAATCGCTGCAAAAGAAGATCGCCAACCAGCAGAAGCAGGTCGACCTGGCGGAGCAGCAGGCAAACAGCATCGGCCCGCTGGCGCAGAAAGGCCTGATTGCCAATGCGCGATTGCTGTCCTCGCAGCAGACGGTCACCGACCTGCAAGGTAAGATCCTGGACTATGAGACGGCCATCCTCACCGCCAAGCAGTCAATCAGCAAGGCAGAGCAGGACGCCATCGATGCCCGTAACACACTGAGTTCGAGCCTCACTGCCGACCGGCAGCAAACGGAGGCAAACCTGAACGAGGCAGGCTTGAGGGTCGGCATGCAGAAGGGCTTGATCGCCCAGGCGTCGGATCCGGCAACGACTGCCGCCCTCACCGGCAATCAAGAACCGCCCCTGCTCTATTCGCTGGTGCGGGTTGCAGACGGCAAGACGAGCGAGATCGAAGCCAAGGAAGACACGCCTGTGCTGCCGGGCGACGTGATCAAGGTGAAGCTCGCGCCGACGGCCAGCCAGTAGCGTCGCCGGCCCGGGCTTGCGCGAAGCGAATCGAGGAACGGAGGCGGGAGGAACACATCAGGCTCGTTCGCGCACGAACGCGAGCGGGCGATCTGTTTTGGACCGCTTGAAGGCATAACATGCAGCCCGCAGCCCCGCGTCACGTGTATCTGAACCTCGACGCCATCCGCGGCGTGGCGGCGATCAGCGTCATGCTCTACCACTTCTCGCCGTTCCTGGCCGACGGCAAGGTGCTGCCGTCGAGCTATCTCGCGGTCGATCTGTTCTTCCTGCTCAGCGGCTTCGTCATCGCGCATGCCTATGACCGCAAGATCGAGAACGGCATGGGCTTCGGCTCGTTCGTGGCGATCCGCCTGATCCGGCTTTATCCGCTTTATCTCGCCGGCACGCTGCTCGGCTTCTTCTACCTGCTGGTCAAGAACAGGCTGATGCCGGCCGAGTACATGCCGCTGTCCGAGATCGGCCTGCAACTGACGACAGGCATGCTCTTCATCCCGCTGGTGAGCGACGCCTATCACACGATCTTCCCGCTCAACCCCGCTTCGTGGTCGCTGTTCTTCGAGCTGATCGTCAACATCGCCTATGTCGCGGTGTTCGTCCTTTTGTCGCGGCGCGTGCTGACGGGAATCGTTGTCGTCAGCCTTGTCTTGCTGGTTGTCGCCTCGGTTTTCGCCGGCACGCTGGATTTCGGCATGACCGGCAAGACCATCGTCAGCGGGCTGCCGCGCGTCACCTTCTCGTTCTTCCTCGGCGTGCTGCTTTGCCGCTCCATGGCGCGCTGGCAAGGCAGCCTCGGCTTCCTGCGGCGCGGCTTGTGGGTCGAGGGCGCGATCCTGCTCACACTTGCCGTCTTCGCCATCGCACCAGCCGGCGGCGCGCGCGTCGTCTACGATCTTGCCGCAATCGTCATCGTCTTTCCGATCATGGTGGCGACCGGCGCGGTGGCACCGACCGCGCCGCTTCTGTCCGGCTTCTATGGCTGGCTCGGGCGGATCTCCTACCCGATCTACATCATCCACACGCCGATGCTGATGATCATCGCCGGAGCCGGCAAGGCCTTCTCGATCGATCCGTTCGCGCATCATCCCTGGTTCGGTATCGTTATGGCGGTCTCCGTCGTCGTCATCGCGGACATTGCCACGCGCGTCTATGACGAGCCGGTGCGGCGTTTCCTGCAGCGGCAGATGCAGCGCGCGCGAGCCGTGGCTTAGCGCGGCTCACTCAAGAAGGACTCAACGGACAAAATCCGGTATGAAGATTCCGAAATCCATTCTGATCGATCCCGATCGCAACGAGACCTATGGCGCCTTCGCGGTCGTGGTTTCCGTGATCGCCTTCGCCTATTCACCCAATTTCGGCCAGATCCTGATCCTCGCCTACTATGCCGTCTGGCTGCCGCTGCTGTTCGTCGACTACCGGCGCTTCACGTGGAGGCTTTCCACCGCCTGGCTGCCCATCACGCTTGCGGCCTATGTCTGCCTCTCGGTGTTCTGGTCCCAGGCGGCGGGCACCAGCGCGCGCGCCGCGGTGCAATATTCCTCGCATATCGCCTGCGCCTATGTCGCGGCGCGCACCATCAGCGTGCGCACGCTGGTGGTGGGCTCACTGATCGGTATCTTCGTCGTTCTGCTCTATTCAATGAAAGTCGGCGGTTATGCGCTCGACATCATGGACGGCACAGTCAATTTCGTCGGCGCCTTTGGTTCCAAGAACCAGGTCGGCTTTTTCGCCTCGCTGGGCATCTTCTTTTGCCTTGCCTTCCTGGCCTTCTATCGGCGCAATTGGCTGGGCTTCGCCTGGACCGCGCCAATCATGCTTTTGTCGGTCTACATGCTGGCAATCGCCCATTCGGCGACGTCCGTGGCCTCGCTGCCGGCCGTGATCGGCGTCGTGTCGCTGCTAACCATGAGCAAGGTGCTGGCGCTACGGTACCGCCGCGTGCTGTTCGTTATCGGCGCCGGCGCGCTGGTGATGTCCGTCGTGGCAGCGCTCAACATGGGCCTGCTGGATGTCGTGCTCGGCATCTTCGGCAAGGATTCGACACTCACCGGCCGCACCTATCTGTGGGAGCAGGGCTGGGAGGCGGCGCAGCAGCATCCGCTGCTCGGCTATGGCTACGCCGCCTACTGGGTGCAGGGTTTTGCCGATCCGGAGCGGCTGTGGGCGGAATTCTATATCTCGACCCGCTCGGGCTTCCACTTCCACAACACCTATATCGAGACGCTGGTGGAAATCGGCTTCATCGGTGTCACCCTGCTGGCGCTTGTCATCCTGCGCGCCTTCTATGGCCATGTGTCGAAAGTGGTGTTCGGCGACTGGAGCGCCGATTCGGTGGTGCTTGCCGGCGCGATCGGACTGATGCTGATCCGCTCCTTCTTCGAGGTCGAGATGCTCGGCCCTTACTTCATGGCGTCCTTCATCGTCTATTACGGCCTGTTCAGGCTGACCCCGTTGCCGGCTTACCGGCGCCGCAGGGTGGCCGTTCCGGCCGAGGACGAGAGGCCTGCCAATGGCCGCGTCCCGGCGCCGGTCTGATCAGCGGGAGGCAGCCGCGGAGCGCGCGACGGCGGCCTGGATGAGCCGGTCAGTCAGGATCGCCAGGAAGGCGATCGACAGGCCGGCGATCAGGCCCATGCCGGCATCGGCCTTGCCGAGCGCGACATAGACCGCCTGGCCAAGATCGCGCGTGCCGACAAGGGCGGCGATGGCCAGCATCGAGAGCGCCGCCATGATGGTCTGGTTGAGGCCGAGCATGACGACCGGCAAAGCGAGCGGCAGCTTGGCCTGCAGCAGCGTCTGCAGCGGCGTCGCGCCCATCTGCTCGACCGCCTCGACGACGTCGGCGCGAACATGCCTCAAGCCATGCTCGACATAGCGGATCGGCGGCACGATGGCGTAGAGCGTGATGGCGATCAGCGCCGTGAACTCGCCGACCTTGAAGAACATCAGCGCCGGGATGAGGAAGACGAATTGCGGCATGGTCTGCAGCGCGTCGCAGATCGGCTTAAGGATATGCGAGACGCGATCGCTATGCGCCGCCCAAACACCGAGCGCGCCGCCGACCAGAAGGCAAAGCAGGACGGCCAGCGTGCAGAGATAGAGCGACTGCACCAGCTGCGGCCAAAGGCCGTTGACCAGGATCAACCCGAAGCCCGCCACCGCGAAGAGGCCGAGCCGCGGCCCGCCCACCTGGCCGGCAAGCAGGGCGACGGCAAGGATGAAGACGGGCCAGGGCAGATCCAGAAAGCCGGTGTAGAGAACGAGGCCGGCGGCCAGGACGGCGACCGCCGCCCGCCAACCGAAGCGGCGCAGGGCCAACGCGGCCAAGGCCGCAACCAAACCCACATAGACGGCCAGCGCCGATGGCGGCAGCGAGAAGCCCCACATCGCCGGCGTCGCCGCACCGGAAATGCCGACGCGCATCGGCAGAAGCAGGCAGTAGAGCATCGCGTTGCGCACGCCGTTGAAGAACCAGGCATAGTCACGCACCAGCCCCAGAAGCCATTGGTTGACGGCGCCCATCTGCATGCGCAGCCCGGTTTCCGGCAGAAGCGCCGCATCGGGCGCGGCGAGCCGGATGAAGACGGCGAGAGCCAGCGCGATCGCCAGCGACAGGGCCAGCCGGCGAGGCGTCATCCAGCGCATGGCGCGCGTCGGTCCGGTCTCGGACGCCTTGGCGAAGCCGATGGTGAGGCGGTCGATGAGGATGGCGAGCAGCGCGATGACCAGGCCGGACAGGATGCTCTGGCCGAACTCGGCCTTGCGCATCGAGGACAGCACTTCCCAGCCAATATCCTCGAAGCCGCCGATGATGGCGGCGACAATCACCATCGACAGCGCCGCCATGGTCGTCTGGTTGAAGCCGACGAGAAGCTGCGGCAGCGCCGTCGGCACCTCGACCTGCCAGAACTGCTGGCGGCGCGTGCAGCCGCTCATCAAGCCGGCCTCGCTGATCGCCGCTGGCACACGGTCCAATCCGAGCATGGTGTTGCGCACCATCGGCGGCGTCGAATAGATCGCTGAAGAAATTAGCCCGACCACCGGTCCGAAGCCGAACAGCAAAAGCAGTGGAATGAGATAGGCGAAGGCCGGTACGGTCTGCATCAGGTCGAGCGCGCCGACGAGCACCGGGCGCACGCGCGGACGGGCATAGCCAAGGACGCCGAGGACGAAGCCGAGCACGATCGAGATCGGCACCGCCAGGAGCACGAGCGCCAGCGTGTTCATGCTCTGCGGCCAGTAGCCGGCGAGCAGGATATAGGCGAGCGTGGCCAGCGCGAAGATCGCCAGCCTTTCGCCGCTCGACTTCAGCGCAAGGGCGGCGACGGCCAGCATCACGGCCGGCCAGGGCAGCCAGGCAAGCGCCAGCCGCGCGCCGCGCATCGGCGCATCGAGCAAGGCGGAGAGCGCCCGAAACCCCGGCTGGATGACGGCGACGACCACGTCGTTCACGGCGTTGATGTAGGAGGCCAGCGGCAGCGTCCATTCCTTGGGGAAATTGACCAGCCAGGGAAGCTCGGTTTTCAGAAGCAGGCAAAGCGCCGTCAGCACGGCCAGCGCGCACCAGGGAACAAGGGCCGGCGCGATGGCGAGCCTTTGCGCGGATGGTGCGATCGCGGCCGGCGCCGTCATGAGCTTTTGCGCCTCGCCTGCTCGCGCTCCAGCACCGCAAGCACCGCGCCGGCGCTGAGCACCGCCGGCGGACCGTCACCCGCACCGGGAACGGCGAAAGCGCCCACGCCGGAGGCGAGCTGCGGGATAAGCGCCTCAAGGCTGGTATCGGCGGCGACGCTGCGCTCCGGCAGCGCCGCGCCATTGGACGGCGTGGCGATGTCGCCGGCGGTGATGACGCGCAGCAGCGGCATTTCCTCGGTGAACTGCGCGACATAGTCGTCGGTCGGATTGAGCACGATGTCGGCCGGGCGGCCGATCTGCACGATCTTGCCCGCCCGCATGATCGCCAGCCGGTCGGCCAGGCGAAAGGCCTCGGCGATATCGTGGGTGATGAAGATGATAGTCTTCTTCAGCATGCGCTGAAGGCGCAGGAACTCGTCCTGCATCTGCTTGCGGATCAGCGGATCGAGCGCCGAGAACGGCTCGTCGAGGAACCACAGTTCCGGGCCCACCGCCAGCGAACGTGCGATGCCGACGCGCTGCTGCTGACCGCCGGAGAGCTGGTGCGGGAAGGACGCCTCGCGGCCTTCGAGCCCGACCAGCGCGATCATCTCGCGGGCGCGGGCCTCACGCTCCTTCGCCGGCTTGCCCTGGATCTTCAGCGGGAAGGCGACATTGTCCAACACGCTCAGATGCGGCAGCAGGCCGAAATTCTGGAACACCATGCCCATGGCGTGACGGCGCAGCTCGATGAGCTCCTTGCCGCTGGCGGCGAGCAGGTTCCTGCCGTCAAGCAGGATCTCGCCGGCGCTCGGCTCGACCAGGCGCGACAGGCAGCGCACCAGGGTCGACTTGCCGGAGCCCGACAGGCCCATGATGACGAAGATCTCGCCGGTCGCCACCTCGAAGCTGGCATCGACCACCGCCGGCAGATGCGCTTCCGCACGCAGACGCTCTGCCAGCGCATCTGGGTCGATGACATAGCCGCGCGAGTCGAAATAATAGTCCGGGCGTCGGCCGTAGACCTTCCAGACATTGCGGCAGGCAAGCTTTATCGGACGCGCTGCAGTGTTCATTCCGATCGACCCCTGCCGATTGGTCGCCCGGCTCCGCGCATTGCGGAAGCCGGGCCTTTATCGCCCTTAGCCTTTGCCAGGCACATCGGCGAATTTATCCCTTGGCGCCGTCGACCCAGGGCTTCCACACCGCCTCGTTCTTGTCGATCCAGGCCTTGACCACTGCGTCGAGGTCCTCGCCCTTCTTGTCGACGGCAAGCATCATCTTCTCCTGCTCGCCGGCGTCCATCTTGAAGGCCTTGAGGAAGGCGTAAGCCGCCGGCCATTTGGCGCCGAAGCCCGACCAGACGATCTTGTCGACATCCGGCGGGGTGATGCAGTGCTCGTTGGTCTGCTCCTTGCAGGGCGGCATGGTGACCCAGCCGACGTCGTTTTCGGCAAGCGCATAATGCGGCCCCCAGAACATCATCACCAGCGGTGTCTTGGCAGCCTCGGCGGCTTCGAGCTCGGCCACGAGCGCGCCCTCGGAACCGGAGGGAACGGCGGTGTAAGGCATATTGTTGTCGGCAAGGATCGTGGCGGCCCGCGAGCCCCAGTCGGCCGGATAGTCGAGGAAGCGGCCCTTGGGCGCCGTCTCGGGTGTCGCCAATGCCTGCACGCATTCCTGCTTGTTGAGCGCTGTCCAGTCGGGCAGGCCGGGACAGACCGTCTCCATAAATTTCGGGTAGATCCAGCCCTCACGCGTCTTCAGGTCGAGCTTGCCGATATCCTCGATCTGCTTGGCGGCGAGCGTCTTCGGATAGATGTCGCCGACATTGTTCATCCAAACCTCGACCGAGGCGCTGAGCGAGCCGTCGGCGAGACCAGAGAACTGCGGGAAGTTCCCGGCGGTCACATACTCGACCTTGTAGCCGAGCTTTTCGAGAAGCTGTCCGGCGATGTGGGTGGAGACATGCGCGCCGGTCCATTCCAGCATCGCAAGCTTGATCGGCTCGTCCTTGGCGCCGAGATCGGCGGCGGCGACCGGCGCGCTGGCGGCAAGCATCAACGCCAGGCCAATGCCTGCATTTCTTACTCTGTTGATCGTCTTCGGCATGATGGTTCCCCTGTCTGGATGTTATGGTTCAGGTTTCATCCGTGATGGCGAGGCTGCCGCTAGCCTCTCCTGCGTTCCGCGCGCCACTCCCCTGGCCGCCGGAAAATTCCATTACCGCCCAAAGCTGATGACGTACCTCCCTTTCGACTGGCCCCGTTCGAGAGCGACAAGTGCTGCCGACACGTCTTCCAGCCCGATGACCTCGACCGTCGTTTCAAGCGGCTTATCCGCGTGCATGGCGACCAGCTCGCGCATCTCCTGCCTTGTGCCGACGCTGGTGCCGGTGATGACGACGCCGGTGGCCGTCAGCCATTCCTGGACGAGCGGCACCGGCTGGAAGACCATGGCCGCGGCGATGATCCTGCCGCGCGGCCGGATGCCCGCGACCATCGCGTCCCAGGTGGCGGTGGTCGGGGCGAAATTGATGCAGGCGTGGTATTTTTCGCCCGTCGCCGCCAGCCGCGAGGGCAAGTCCGAGTCGGCGATTTCGGTTTCCGCCGCACCGTAGCGGCGGGCGATCTCCAGCTTCGCCGGATCGCGATCGACCGCGAGCACGCTGACGCCGAGCCGGCTGGCGATCTGCACCGCATAAAGGCCGAGGCCGCCGCAGCCGAAGACGATGCATTTTTCGCCGGCTTTCAAGCCGGCCCGCTTCACCGCGCCATAGGCGGTGATGCCGGCGCACATCACCGGCGCGGTGGTCACCGGATCGATGGCTTCGGGAAGCGCCACCGCGAAGCCCGCGTCGCAGACGACATATTCGGCAAAGGCGCCGGGTACGTTCAAGCCATGCGCGCGATGGTGCTGGCAAAAGGATTCGTAGCCATCCAGGCATTCGTCGCACCGGCGGCAGGTGTCGTGGATCCAAGGCACGCCGGCCCGGTCGCCGAGCGACCAGCCGCCGACGCCCTCGCCGATCGCCTCGACGCGACCGATGCCCTCATGACCTATGACGAAGGGTGAAGGCGCGTGCGGCGGAACGCTTTCGCCACGCCAGATATGCACGTCGGTATGGCAGACGCCGCAAGCCTGCAGCCGCACCAATATCTGACCGGGGCCGGCGACGGGACGCGGCACGGTGGTGACGTCGAGCGGCTCGCCGTATCTGCCCAGGACCGCGGCCCGCATCATTTGTGTGTGCGACGTCATCAATAGTCCGTTCGGCATCTGCTTGCCTTCGCAGCGTAGGCCTGCCAAAATCATATGACAATACAAAAATTTGTTAGAGCGTACAAAATTTTCGTCGGATATACGAAACCCATGGCGACCAGGACGAAGAAACAACGCACCCGCATCGAGGACATCAGGCGGGTCGAGCTGATCGAGGCGGCGCACCGCATCTTCTTGCGTGACGGGCTGAAGGGCCTGACGACGACCCGTATCTGCCATGAGGCCGGCATGTCGCAGGGCATCCTGACCTATTATTTCAAGGACAAGGATCAGGTGCTGTTCGAGATGGTGCGCTACGCCAACCGTGTCCTGATGGACGCGGTGGTGGTTAATCTGCGCCAGGCCGAGACCCGATGGGATCGCCTGACGGCGATCGTCGACGGCAATTTCCCGGAAGAAAAGTTCGAGCGCAACACGGCCAATGCCTGGGTGTCCTTCTATGCGGAAGCCGCGCACAATCCACGCTACGCGCGGCTGCAGGAGCTGTTCTACAAACGCCTGCGGTCGAATATCGGCTCGGCGCTTTCGCCGCTGTGGTCGAGAGAGGAAATCGACCATTTCGTGCGCGGCTTCGCCGCGATGCTCGACGGCTTCTGGCTGCGGCGCGGCCATTCCGACGATGCCATCTCGCATCTGGAGGCGCGGGCGCTGCTTGTCGAATATTCGGAAAAGATGCTTGGCGCGGCCGTGGTGTCGAAGCTGAAAAGGCTTCAGTTGCAGGCGGCGTGACGTTTCAGGATGCGTCGCCGGCTGCGAGCGGTTGCAAGCGCTCCATGCCGGCGCGGGTTTCACCATAAAGCTCCGCCGGTGATCTGGATGTTTTCCATGGTGATCCCCTTGGCGACATCCGAGCAAAGGAAGACCGCGAGCGCCGCGATCTCTTCCGGCTGCATCATGCGCCCCTGGGGGTTGCCTTTCCTGAATTCGTCCATCAGCTCCTCGGCGCTGCGGCCCTTGCCCTCGCGCTCGACCACTTGCGCGACGTTGCGGCGCATCAGCTCCGTCTCTACCCAGGTCGGGCTGATCATGACGCAGGTGACGCCGTGTGCCGCGCCTTCGAGCGCCACGCAGCGTGTCAGGCCGAGCAGACCGGCCTTGGAGGCGCAGTAGGCCGGATTGTCCTTCCAGCCGACGGAAGCTGCGGTCGAGCCGATGTTGACGATGCGGCCCCAGCCGCGTTCGATCATGCCGGGCAGGACCGCGCGGGTCGTACGGAACGCCCCGGTGAGGTTGGTGTCGACGATCTTGTCCCACAGCTCGTCAGAATGGCCGCAGACCGGCTGCTCGGCGGTGGTGCCGGCAGCGTTGACGAGGATGTCGGCCGGGCCGATCGCCGCCCGGGCTTCGGCGAAGAAGAGGTTGGTGAGCGCGCTGTCGCGTACGTCGAGATGCGCGGCATGCACCTTGGTGCCGTGCGCGGCGAGCGACGACTTCACGCGCTCGATCTCGTCGGCGCCGGGATAGTAGGCGGCGTCCGCCCTGCCCGCCTGCGGCGGCGCCACATAGGAGCCGACGGCGACATTGGCGCCAGCCTTAGCGAGCGCTGTTGCTATCGCAAAGCCCATCCCCGAAAAGCCACCGGTGACGATGGCGCTGCGGCCGGTCAGATTGGTCATCGCAAACGCGCTCGATGTTCACACAGCAAGATAGCCTCCATCGACGACCATTTCGGAGCCGGTGACGAAATTCGATTCATCCGAGGCGAGATAGAGAACCATGTAGGCGATGTCGTTGGGCTCGCCGAGGAAGCCAAGCGGATGGCGGGACAACGCCTTCGTCTTCTCCTGCTCGAGCGTGCCGAGATCGCGCAGATAATTCTCGGTCTGCGGCGTCCAGATATAGCCTGGATGGATGGAATTGCAGCGGATGCCGTAGCGCTGCTCGGCGCAATGCACCGCGACCGCCTTGGTCAAGGTGCGCACGCCGCCCTTGGAGGCGCAGTAGGCGGCAAGCTCCGCCTCGCCGATGATGCCGTCTATGGAGGAGAGATTGATGATCGATCCGCCGCCGGATTTCTTCATCAATTTGATGCCTGCCTGGCAGCCGAGGAAGACGCCGTCGAGATTGACCGCCATGGTGCGCCGCCATTCGGCTAAAGTCGTGTCCTCGACGTTTTTGGCAATCGCAATGCCGGCATTGTTGACCAGCACATCGAGCCGCCCGAAGCGCTGCTCGATCGCCGCCATGACGGACGACCAATCCTCGGGCTTCGAGACATCGTGGCGTAGCGCCAATGCCTCGCCGCCCGCCTTGACGATCTCCGCCGCCGTATTGCCGGCGCGGCTCTCGTCGATGTCGCTGACGACCAGCCTGGCGCCTTCCGATGCCAGCAAGAGCGACGACGCCCGTCCGAGGCCGAGACCGGCCCCGGTAACGAGCGCCACCTTGCCTGCGACGCGGCCCATTGCGGCATCAGTCTCCCTTGTTCAACGGCTCCAGCGGCTTGCCAAGCCAATCGCGGTAGAACCCTTCCAGATCGGGCTCGAAATCATGCACGATCGGATAACCAGGCGCCGCCGCTTCGACCTCGTGCAGCGTGCCGCATTCGGGGCAGATGAATTCGCGGATTTCCATCCAGTCCGGATCCGGCAGGTCGCTGTTGGGATAGATTTCGCGCAGCGTCTCCTCGCTGTCGCGCACGATGATCGCGGCCTTCAGTTTCCAGTTCTTGCGATAGTCGCCGAAGGAGTGGCCGCATTCGCATTTCGTCACGCGCTCGTTGCCGCTCTGGCAGATGAAGAGGTGGTCGCCAACTGGCAGCAGGATCGGATCCTTCCAGCCGACGCGGTCCTGCAGCACCGCGACATATTTGAAGAAGCGATCATCGTCCTTGTAGGCGCTCATGATGCGGCGCGTCTGCGGCCAGGGCAGCGTGCCGGCGACCAGATCGGCAATGACTTCCTTGCTGTATGAGGCCATGGTCTTACTCCGCGCCGAAGGTCGATTTGGCGTCGACATCCCAGAAGGTCGAAAAGTCTTTTGCGAAGCGCGGCGAAAGCTTGATCGCGCTGGCATACATCTTCTTCACCTCGGGCGCGAAATCGGCCGCCTTCACCCGTTCACGCTCCTTGGCGATCCACTCCGAAACCGGTTTCGCGCGCGCCAGGCGCTTTGCACGCATTTCGGCGCGATGGCGTTTGGTGGCTTCCAGGTTGGCGACCGGAAAACCCTGCTCATCCTCGTCGAGGACGATGCCGAAGATGCCTTCGGCGGCTTCCTTGGTCAGAAAACCGTTCTCGACATCCCAAGCGGTCTTGACCGGATCACGCTCCAGCACGTCGCCGTAGCCGCCGCCACCATTGTAGGAATGGGTGAAGACATCGCCGGTCTTATGCGGCGCGGTGATATAGGGCCCTTCCATCGTCACATGCTCGCCTTCGAGGCGCACTTCCAGTTCCGAACGATACGGGTTGGTGCCCGTGTGGTGGGCCAGCGGCGCACCGTTCTCGGCCAGTTCGAAGATGTTCGAATCGCGCACGGCGCGATGCTTCTGGCAGGTCGGCGCCGGATAGCCGCCGCATAGCCCGCCATTGTCGAACACCCGCGAGGAGTGCTCGGAGGTGACCAGCCTGAGATGATCGGTCTTGGAAACCAGCCAGGTCGACAGGAAGGAGCAGCCGCCGCGATATTTGCCGGCACCGCCGGAATTGGGAACGATCGACCTGCCGATATAGAGCATCGGCATGTTCTGCTCCCAGATCTCGATATTGCCCATGTCGGATTCCGGGTTCCAGCCGACATAGGCGGTGTCCAAACCATCCTTGATGGCCAAGGCGCCGGAGCCGGCGGCGGCGCATTCGAAATGCGCCATGCCGAAGGGCGTGCCGTATTGGCTGGTGCCCCCCATCTCGATCATCGGGCTGTTGACCTGGCCGACAAAGGCTTCCTCGACGAAGCCGCGCGCTATGAAGGAGCGCGACAAGAGCCGCTGGAAGACGCCGTAGGCCGGAAGTAGCAGCGCCCAGGAGGTGGCCGTCGCCACCATCTCGTTGTCCGGGTTGGTCCAGGTGCCGTGCGGCAGCTTCAGCTCGGTGGCCATCCAGGCACCGTCGTTGACCAGGCCCTCGAAATTCATGTGCTGGGTCAGCGTCACGAACATGCCGCCATCCATGCCGGCCGGCGTGCAGTTCATCGAATGGTAGCCCCAGGGCTGCGTGCCCTCGAAGTCCATGATGATCTTGCCATCCGAGGTGATCTCCATCTCGATCGGGATGTTGTAGAGCCAGTCGGGATCGCCGAGCGGCTGGTAGCCCGGCTTGCCGGCGGTGACATGGCCGTAGAAGGTATGGCCGCGATAGATGCCGGGCACGGTGAGCTGGCGCGTGCGGGCGAGCTGGGCGCGGCGGCCTTCCTCGATAAATTCCTTCGATACCTGCATCCAGTAATCGAGGCCGATCTCGTCGATCAGCGCCTTAACGCTCTCGCGCATGTCGATGCACGACGCCACCTTTGCCTTCTCGTCCAGCACCCAGTAGATCGGCATGCGTAGATTACGCTCGCAGCGGATGACATAGTCGCGCCGAAGCTCGTCATTCTCGCCGACCTTCTCGGCGCAGACGAACAGGCCTTCGGTGAAGCGCTCCTGGGCCAGCGCCACGTCGCCGCCGGGCGTGATGCCACCGGCCTCCAACTCGTGGCAGACGGCGCCCGCCCAGCCGACCAGCTTGCGGGAATGGAAGATCGGCACCACGTCCATCACATCCGGCACCTGGACGGTGCCGATGAAGGCGTCGTTGTTGGCAAAAATGTCGCCGTCGCGGATCTGCGGGTTTTCCTCGTAGCCGTTGCGGATCATCCATTTGATGAAGCGGCTCATCGTGTGCACATGCACCATGATGCCGTTGGAGAGCGCGATTGCATCGCCTTCCGGCGTGTAGATGGCGACGACCATCTCGCCGACCTCGCGCACGCCGGGCGAGGCAGAGATACGCCGCGCCATCTCGCGCGCCGACACGCAATAGGCGCGCAATTTGGTGTGCAGCGTCTCGAACTTCAGCGGGTCCTGGTTGCGCAGGTGAAGCTCGGTGATGCCGTCATAGCAGCCGGTCTCGTCCATCAGCCGCTCGGATTCGAGCAGCCTTTCGCGGATGCGGAGCGCAGAGGCGGGTTTGTCCAGCATGGCGTTCGCCCTTCTCAAGCGTGGGTGTAGTGGAGCAGCGTCCATTCATCGACATGGACGCGATCCTGCGGGTGGACGACGAGCGTGGTCGCCGGGTGTTCGATGATGGCCGGGCCGATGACCTCGTGGCCAGGCTGCAGCAAATCCATCTCGTAGAGATTGGCCTTGTGCCAGCGGCCGCCGATATAGGCCTCGCGCACGCCCTTATGGGCCGATGCCGGATCGGATTTGCCGAGCGGACGCTTGATCAGCATCGGCTTGACCTTGTCGGCGGTGGCGATCAGGCCCAGCTCGGTGATCGAGAAACCGGCCTCGCCATAGCGCGAGACGCGATGATTGACCTTGGCATAGACCGCCTCGAACTCGGCGATGACCTTACGCATGTCGTCGGCCGAACGAACCGCAGAGAGCGGAGCCATGACCTCGACGTCCTCGAGCTGGCCGGTGTAGCGCATCATCAGGAACGGCACGGTCTTGATCTTGGAGAGCGCGTGGCCGTCGGCGATCATTTCGTCGACCGCGGCTTTGGTCAGGTCGTCCCAGACAGAGGTGACCCTTTCGCCGAAGGCCTGAAGCTCGTCGTCGCCAGCGCGGGCGCCGATGTCGATCTGCGTCGACACCGAATGGCGGCGCATGAAATCGGCGGTGGTGCAGCCGAAGGCCGAGAAGGCGGCGGCGAACTGGAAGGTGATGATGTCCTTGAAGCCGATGCCGCGTGAGCAGCCGGCGAGATGCAGCGGGCCGGAGCCGCCATAGGACAACAGCGTGAACTCCGACGGATGGATTCCCTGGCCGGAGATGACGCGGCGCAGCGCGTTGTTGGCGTCAGCCTCCAGCATGTCGATCATGCCTTCGGCGGCTTCCTCGACGCCGACGCCGAGCACGCGGGCGCATTTCTCCTCGAAGGCTTTGCGCGCTTTCTCGACCTGCAGCACGACCTTGCCGCCAAGGAAGTAATGCGGGTTCAGCCGGCCGAGGATGGCATCGCAGTCGGCGATGGTCGGCTCCGTTCCGCCTTTGGCGAAGCAGATCGGGCCGGGATCGGAACCGGCGCTTTCCGGCCCGAGCGAGACCTTTTTGGTCAGCGGATCGACCTTGAGGATCATGCCGGCGCCGGCGCCGATCGTGTCGAGATGCAGCGTCGGTACGTTGAGCTTGAAGCGGTCCATCAGCGGTTCGTTCTCGATCCGCGTCTGGCCGCGTGTGATGACGCCCATGTCGAAGGACGTGCCGCCCATATCCGAGCAGATCAGCGAGTCGTTGCCGATCAGCTTGCCGACATACGCGGCTCCCAGGATGCCGCCGATCGGGCCGGAGATCATCGTCTCGTGCAGGCGCGGATGGTTGATCGAGGTCAGGCCGCCGAAGGAAAGCAGCGTCTGCACGCCATATTTGAAGCCGTATTTCTTCGAAACGTCCTCGATGCCCTTCAACTGCTTGCGGCCGCGCGAAGTGGCGTAGGCCTCGATCAGCACCGAGTTCAGTCGCGACTGCTCGCGGATAACCGGACGCACCTCATGGCTGGTGTAGACGAGGATGTCGGCGTCGGCGGCGGCGATCTCCTCGCGGCAGATCTCGGCGATGCGCTTCTCATGCACCGGATTGACGTGGGAGAAGACGGTCATGATGCAGATCGCCTCGACCTTGTCGGCGATCAGCTTCCTGGCTGCCGCATGCACCTCGTGCTCGTAGAGCGGCAGGATGATGTCGCCGAACTGGTCGATACGCTCGGTGACGCCGTGGGTGCGGCGGCGCGGCACCAGCGGATCGGGATGGTGATGGGTGACGGCATGCAGGCGGTCGGCATAGGAATAATCGGCCCAGGCCTGCAGGCCGCGGCCCATCAGGATCATGTCCTCGAGGCCCTTGGTGGTGATCAGCCCGAGCTTGCGGCCGGTGCGCGACAGCAACGTGTTGAGCATGCCGGTGCCGGAATAGAGCACGACGTTGACGCCGGAGAACAGGTCCTGCAGCGAGATGCCCCAGGCGTCCGCCGCGTCCTCC
Organism: Mesorhizobium sp. M2E.F.Ca.ET.209.01.1.1; assembly: GCF_004010375.2. Classification (NCBI taxonomy): domain Bacteria; kingdom Pseudomonadati; phylum Pseudomonadota; class Alphaproteobacteria; order Hyphomicrobiales; family Phyllobacteriaceae; genus Mesorhizobium; species Mesorhizobium sp. M2E.F.Ca.ET.209.01.1.1. The sequence continues at coordinate 200,754 of NZ_SADP02000009.1, forward strand.
GCCGAAGCCAGGAAGCCCTCGGCCTCGTTCTTCGGCGTCGTCGCCGACTTGCCGATCTTGAAGTGACCGTCCTGATCGACAAGGATCGTATCGGTCATGGTGCCGCCGGCGTCGATACCGATGACGATTGGGTTGGTGGTGATCTGGTCCACGGGTCGCTTTCCCTTGCCGAGAGTGACCGCAGGCTAGATTCGTTTGGCCGGATCGCGCCATATGCCTAAAGGCACAATGACCGGGCGGCGCGGTTCGCCGAGAAAAGGGCATGCGCATGGGCACTATCTGGGCGCCGCTGGCCAGGGCGATCGCCGCCACCGGCACCGACCGGCATGTCGACTGCCTGATCGACCTGATCGGCGCCGACATCGCGCATGACCTGGTGACAGTGACGCGCTATTCGGCGACCAGAACGCCGGAATTCGTCAAGCACAGGCGCTTCTCGGACGAGATGGTGCGGCGCTATCTCGACAACTACTACGTCTTCGACCCCTTCTACGCTTCGTGGCGCAGCCACCGCCGGCTCGGCATCATGCCGCTCAAGGGACTGGCCGACGAGGAAGCCAAGCGCGGCCAGTACATAGCCGGCTTCCTGGCGCAGTCGGAGATCTGCGACGAGGTCGGCATCATGCTGGCCGACGGCGGCGACTGGTGCCTCGGCATCTTCCTCGACCGCTCGACCGTGTCGTTCAAGGACGCAGAGATCGCGCTGCTCGCGGAGCGGCTGCCGGTGTTCGAGGCGCTGCATGCGCTGGACATCAAGGCGCGCGGTTCAGACTTTTCACGCACCTCGGCGCCGAGCGGCCCAGGCGCCTCGCCGCAGCAGACGCCGAGCATTCCGGACAGCCTGTGGCCCGAGCTGTCGCTGCGCGAGCGCGAATTGGTGCAGCTGATCCTGGCCGGCCATCCGACCGCCAACATCGCCGAGCGGCTCGGCATCACCGTCGGCACGGTGAAGAACCACCGCCGCCGCATCTATGAAAAGCTCGACATCACGACGGAGCGCGAATTGTTCCTGCAGTTCTTCCAGCACCGGATGGAGGTGTAGCCGGCAGTGGTGTTTCGATTATGTAATCGGGGCGCTGTTTCTGCGTGCATGGATCGCAGCAACGTGATGAAGAACCGGCACGGCTCCTCATCCGGTGCTTGACGAGGATGCCGCAGGCTAAAAAAGATCGAGCCGAAAATTCCATGGGAGATACAGGTGAATGCAGCCCGGGGAGTTGAGCGAATACGCCGCAAGGCTGCGGGAGCGCGGCTATATATGCCTGCCGCTGCGTGCCGGCGGCAAGCATCTCGACCTCGCGGCCATGGAGTATGATCCGCTGCATCTGCGGACGTTGCGCAAGGATTTGAAGGAACTGGCCTTCACCTCCACTACCTTCCAACTGGCACAGAGGCCGCCAGGCAGCGGCGACATCGCGCGCTGGTTTCGCGGCTTTGCCGGCAATGTCGGCATCCTGGGAGGGTTTTCCAACCTGATGATCCTCGATTTCGACGACGACGCCGGCTACCGAGCCTGGCTGGCTGATCACAAGGCGATCGTGAGCGCTACGCCGATGGCAAGATCGCCGGGCGGGTTTCATGTCTATCTGAGGACGCGCGAGCCGACGGTCTCCTCCAGCCTGCATTTCGGCTTGCGCCGGGTCGGTCACGTCAAGGCGCTCGGCGGCTATGTGGTCGGGCCCCCTTCTGTGCTCAGGGACGGTTCCTGCTACAGCTGGGTCAAAGGCCAGTCGCCATTCGATATCGAGCCGCAGGTCGTCGATGGTCTTGGCAGTCTTTCGCTGCGCCCGGTATCGATGCTCAAGCACCATTATGACCGCCTGCTCAAGCGCGGCTTCTTCGAACGGCAATGAACGGCCCAGCGCATGACGGCTGAGATCAGCGTCGTTATTCCGGCAAGAAACGCGGCCGCAACGATCGAGGCGGCGCTGAGCAGCCTTCTGTCCGACAAGCCGGTTATCCGCCAGATCCTGGTGATAGACGACGGCTCGGATGACCGCACGGCCGAGGTGGCGATGGAAAGCGCACGCCGCCTTGGCCTGCCGCTGGATGTGGTGAGCGTTCGCCTGGGCAGCGCGGGCGCCGCGCGCAATGTCGGCATCGAGCGGGCAGGCGGCACATCCATCTTCTTCCTCGACGCCGACGACGAGGTGATGCCCGGCGGCCTGTCGCTGCTGGGCTCGGCGCTGGCAGGCCAGCCTCGCGCCGGCCTTGCCGTCGGGGCCAGCATACGGCGCGCGAAGGGCCGGCCGGACAAGCTCAAGACGCCACATGGCTATGGTCCCGACAGGCGGCAGAACACGCGCCGATACCTGCGCAACGAATTATGGCCGATCGCGATGGGAAGCGCGCTGGTTGCCGGTTGGGCCACAGCCGGCATCCGCTTTCCGGAAGCCATCGGCCTCGACGAGGACACCTGCTACTGGGCGGCGCTGCTGGCGCGCGCCGACATTGTCGCGATCGAGACGCCGGTGCTCCTCTATCACCACAATGAGGAGCGGATGGCGCGCCGCTTCATCACCGCGCCGCGCAAGACGTTCCTCGCCATAGCGCGCGAACTCGACGGCCTTACGGCCGCCGGGGTCGAGCAGGAGCCTCTGCAATGGCGAAAGGCCTGGATAGCGCAGCGCATCGCCCGCCAGCTCATCAAGCACGGGATGTTGGCGGACGCCGCCGGCATGATGCGCGCGGTCCTGGCGCACAAGGAGCTCGGCCAAAGCTGGAAGGCGGCCCAATACCTGGCCAGGATCCGGTTCGGGCGGCTGGCCGGGAACAGGCCGCATATATCTGTCGATCCGGCGGCGCCCCGACGCACGCTGTTCGTCAGCTTCGATCCTGCCTACCCGCCCGCCTCCGGCGCCGATCTCAGGACCTTCGGCAATGCCGTCGCGGCCGCCGAAATCGGGCCCGTGCGCCTTGCCTCGGTGAGACCTGCCGGCTTGCTGCAGCCATCCGGCCTCGACATCCGCGTGGTCTCATTGACCACGGAAGCCGACAAGCGATCGCATTCGCTCGGCTGGCGACGGATCAAGGGCGAGAACCGGATTCCGCGTCCGGCGCTCGCCCGGCTCAAAGCCCTGGCGCGCGAGTTCCGTCCGGACACGATCGTCGTCGAAAGCGTACCGCTGTTCAAGCTGCTGCAGCCTCTGCGGCCGCTGACCAGGCGGCTCATTCTCGACATGCACAATGTCGAGTCCGATCTCGCCGCCCAGACGCCCGGCAATGCCCCGTCGGCCGTGTCGCCCGGGATAAGGCAGCTGGAGCGAAGGGCGGCGGCGATCGTCGACCGCATCTGGGTCTGTTCGAAGCTGGACCGCGAGCGGCTCAAGGCGATAACCGCGCATGAAACGCCGGTCGATATCGTGCCGAACGGGATCCCGCGCGCCAAAGGGGCGTCCGAATTGCTGCCTGCATCGCCCGGCACCTCAGACGGATTTCCGGTGATCCTTTTTGCAGGCCACCTCGGCTACCACCCCAACATCGATGCGGCGGAACGCCTGGCCGGTATCATCCTGCCGCGGGTCCGGCAGGCCTTGCCAGCCGCGCGGCTCGTCCTTGCCGGTCGTTCGCCCGTTCCGGCTGTTCGCGGCCTGTCCAAACTCGATGGCGTCGTCCTGATCGAGAACCCTGATGATGTGGGTCCCCTGCTGTCTGCTGCGCATCTTTGCATCGTCCCGCTCAGGATCGGCGGCGGCACGCGCATCAAGATCCTGGAGGCGATGGCCTCGGGTGTTCCGGTGATCGCGACGCCACTGGCGGCCGAAGGGCTCGACCTCGCCGGCGGTGAAGACCTGCTCCTGTCCGACACCGACGAAGGACTGGCCGACCTCGCGGTCGCACTCTGTTCCGACCCGGCCCGCATGGCCAGATTGCGTGCCCGCGCCCATGATACCGCATGGTCCCGCTTCGGACCTCAGGCAATCCGCGAAGCCGTTCGCCACGGCCTGGGACTGGACGGAACCAGCCGATGAACCGCCGCACAACGAGCCTTACATGATCCCCAAGATCCTGCACCAGACCTGGAAGACTGACCAGATCCCGACCCGATTCCAGGCTTATATCGAGAGCTGGAAGCGGCACCATCCAGACTGGACGATGATGTTCTGGAACGATCGCGAGCTGCTCGAGTTCGTCGCGCGGCATTATCCTGACTTCCTGCCGACCTTTTGCAGTTACGAGAGCGGCGTGCTGAGGGCGGATGCCGGACGGTACCTGCTTCTGCATCACTTCGGCGGGGTCTACGCCGATATCGATTGCGAATGCGTGGCGCCGTTCGATCCGCTGGCCAGCGAGGACCGGATCGTTTTCTGCAAGGAGCCGGATACGCATGCACGTGTGCAGGCCGATTTCCGCCGGCTGCCCTATCTTCTGTTCAACGGCACGATCGCCAGCCCGCCCGGCCATCCCTTCTGGCTTCACCTCCTGTCCTTCCTGCCGGGGCTCGCCCAAGCCAAGGAAGCCATCGACGCGACGGGCCCCTGCGTGATGACTTCGGCGCAGCTCAGCTATGGCGATCAATCCGCCTTCGCCATCCATCCTTCGGCGCTGTTCGCGCCGGTCGACTCGGCTGGGCGCAGGGGCGACGATGGGACGCCGACCCTTTCCATCCACCATTGGGCCGGCACATGGTGGACACGCGCTCCGGCGCCGGGCTGGCGAGACAAGATCCGCACGCATGCCTACAGGTCCTGGCACCATCTGACACGCGGTGCCCATCTAAGCGAAGCAGCCGCCAGGCAGGGCGTGAGCCAGGCGGCCCTCGCGGCGCCGATCCCGTCGGGTGGCAATGTCGCCATCCTGGTGCCGCTGCGCGACGCGGCCGATCATATCCAGCCCTTCCTCGATGCCGTCGGCGCGCTCGACTACCCGAAGGACAGGATCAAGCTGGTCTTTTGCGAGGGCGACAGCGTGGACGGAAGCTGGGAGCGGTTGCAGCAGGCCGTGGCGCCGCTGGCCGGCGCCTATCGGGACGTGATTCTGCTGCAGATGCAGACAGGCGTCCGGCTCGACCGGACGGAGCGCGCCAAGCGAGGCCTGCAGCGCGTGAGGCGCGGCGCCATCGCGAAGGTGCGAAACCACCTGATCGACCGCGGCCTCGACACGAGCGACGACTGGGCGTTGTGGGTCGATATCGACGTGTGGCGATTTCCCCGCGATATCTTGAGCCGGCTTATCGAAAGCGGGAATCGCATCGTGGTCCCAAACTGCGTCAAGATAGCCGGCGGCGACAGTTTCGACCTCAACAGCTTCGTCAGCGTGCGCAAAGAGAAGGATTATCGCTACTATCGCCAGATACGCGGCGGCATCTACCAGCCCGCCGTGCACTCCTATTCCCGCCTTCATCTCAGCGACGTCAGACATCTCGACAGCATCGGCCTCGACGGGGTCGGCGGGACGATGCTTTTGGTCGACGCGGCCTTGCATCGCGGCGGGCTTCGCTTTCCGGAAATCCCCTATCGCGACCTGATCGAGACGGAGGCCTTTGGCGTGCTGGCCAACGACCTTGGTATCCGGCCGGTGGGCCTGCCCAAGCTCGAAATCCTGCACGTGCCGTGGTGAACGCCCATGTTACATCGGCCTGCCGCGGCGGGCAGCCAGCCAACGGCGCCACCTGGTACGCAGAAACGCCTTGCGACCAAACGGCAGCGAGGGTTTGCCAGGCGGCTGGGGCGCGCCGTGCTGCGTCAGGCGCTGAGTGACGAGCCGAGCGAGCCGACAGAGCGGAGGCGTGTCAAGGCTGGCAATCTGGGCTGCCAGTTTCTCGGGCAGCGGGTTCGATCGCCAGGCAAGATAGGCTGCATAGGCCTGGGGTGTCTCGATGAGATGGCGGAGATAGGCCGCGAGTTCCGCCGGTGTGCTGAAGGAGGCGGCATCGATAAAGGAATTGTCGGGGGCGAAGTCGGCGGCATTGGGCGCGCCGAGATAGACCGGCACCGTGCCGGCCTCCAACGGATCGAACATCTTCTCGGTGACGTAGTCCGGCGCGATCGAATTCTCCAGCGCCAGGCAGAAGCGATAGCGGCCAATGGTCTCGAGCTTGGTCTGCCGGCCGAGATCAGGGCCTATGATCTCGCGGTTGGGCCGGTAGCGACCGTAGCAATCGACCGCGATGTGCCGGGACAGCTCGGCGATGAATGTATCACGCCCGCTCTTGTTGAAGCTCGATGACTGGAAATGCACCGCCGGGGCGCATTCGGTCTTAGGCGGTATCGGCACGTGGCGAGCGGCTTCCCACCAGCTTGCTTGCGGCAGATAAGGCCTCCAGACGTCCGCGCCGGTTTCATAGGTCATGGCGACGTCGAAGTGCCGCGTGACGGCCGCATCGGCCATGACGGGATAATTGACGACGCTCTCCATCGACCATGCAACCCAGAGCTGGCCAGGATATTTGTGGGCATCGCCGGCTTCGCGAAAATTCGGCAGATGGAAGACCACGGCCTCGGCCTCAGCAAGCCGCCGCCGGTCGTTGGTCCATTCGACGGGCACGGAGCATCGCGGTATGGCCGCGACGTCGACGGGTTTGTTGAAGTAGCGCGTCCAGAAGAGGATCAGCGGGGCATTTGACGGCATCAGGCTCTTCGGGTCAGACGACGCACCGTCTTACGACTTTCCCGACTGTTGGGAAAGCACAGCTGCCTTTGCCGGGGGCTCAGTCGTGCAGGTCCCGCGAAATCGCCGGCCCGATGGCGAAATCGGAAAACGTCACCTCGAATCCTTCGCGCTGCGGCGAGCAGCACATCATGCCGACATCGACCGATTTCGAGACCGGGAAATAGGCCAGCCGCACCGGCTTCCAACGGTCGTCGGCGGCATCCAGATATTGGATGCGGATCGCCTCGGCGTGACGGGTCAGGCGGATCCTGACGCCGTCCTTGCCGGCGGCGATGGCGACCAGCGACCAGTCGGAGGTGTCGTTGGTGACGACGACCGAGAAATAGGCCAGGCCGTCGGTGTATTCGATGCCGGCCTTGAGCCAGTGCGTTTCGCTCAGGCGCAGCATCAGCCCCGCCTGATCGTAGAGCACCTTGTAGTCGCCCTTGACGGTGACCTCGGCGCTGAAGTCACCCTCGACGGGTCGGTAGAGGAAATGCCCGTTGTCGCGCCAGAAGCCGTAAAAAGTCTCGCGCCAGAAATCTGTGTCCTTGCCGGTGCGGACGGTGAGCGTGCCGTCGCCCAACACGTGGCGCGGCGGCGGGTTCAGCCATGTCATCTCGGCCACGCTCATCGATCTCCTCCCGGTTTGGATCAGCCGGCGAATGTATAGGCTGTCTTCACCGTGGTGTAGAACTCCATGGCGTAGCGGCCCTGCTCGCGCGGACCGTAGCTCGAGCCCTTGCGGCCGCCGAACGGCACGTGGAAGTCGACGCCCGCAGTCGGCAGGTTGACCATCACCATGCCGGCTTCGGAATTGCGCTTGAAATGCGTCGCATGCTTCAGGCTGGTCGTGCAGATGCCGGAGGTCAGGCCGAACGGCGTGTCGTTGGCGACAGCCAGCGCCTCGTCATAATCCTTGACGCGGATGACATTGGCGACCGGGCCAAAGATCTCCTCGCGCGAGATGCGCATGGCATTGTTGGAGCCGACAAACAGCGCCGGCTTCAGATAGAAGCCCGGCGTGCCGCGCTCCAGCCGCTCGCCGCCGAAGGCGAGCGTTGCGCCTTCCCTGACACCGATGGCGATATAGTCCTCATCCTGCTTCAGCTGGGTCTGGTCGACGACCGGACCGATCTGGGTCTTGGCATCCAGCGCATCGCCGATGACGAGCTTGTCCAGCCGCTCCTTCACGGCGTCGACGAAACGGTCGTGGATGCCGTCTGTGACGATCAGGCGCGAGGACGCGGTGCAGCGCTGGCCAGTGGAGAAATAGGCGCCGTTGACGGCGCAGTCGACGGCGACCGCGAGGTCGGCGTCGTCGAGCACGACGAGCGGGTTCTTGCCGCCCATCTCGAGCTGGAACTTGCGCATATGCTCGACACCTGCCGCGGCGACGCGCTTGCCCGTACCGACCGAGCCGGTGAAGGAGATGGCGTTGACGTCGGGGCTGTCGAGCATCGCCTGGCCGACCACCGAGCCCTTGCCCATGACGAGGTTGAGCACGCCCTTGGGCAGGCCGACGCGGTGCAGGATATCGACGATGGTCCAGGCGCTTTCGGGTACCAACTCGGCCGGCTTGAACACGATCGTGTTGCCGTAGGCCAGCGCCGGGGCGATCTTCCAGGCTGGAATGGCGATCGGGAAATTCCACGGTGTGATGATGCCGACGACGCCGACGCCCTCGCGGGTCATCTCGACGCCGACGCCGGGCCGCACGCTCGGCACCATCTCGCCCGACAGGCGCAGCGTCTCGCCGGCAAAGAAGTCGAAGATCTGCGCGGCGCGGATCGTCTCGCCGACGCCCTCGGCCAGCGTCTTGCCTTCCTCGCGGGCAAGCGAGCGGCCGATCTCATCCTTGCGCGCCATGATCTCGTCGGAGGTTTTCTTCAGCACGGCGTGGCGGGCCAGCGGGCCCGAGCGCGACCAGGCCGGAAAGGCCGCCTTGGCGGCGGCGATGGCCTGCTTGGCTTCTTCCGGACCGGCCGAAGCGTATTCGCCGACGACATCGTTGGTGTTCGACGGGTTGATGTTGCGCGAGCCGGCCTCGCCAAGCCACTCGCCGTCGATAAGGTTCTTGCGCAGCACAGTCATCTTGTTTCCTTGGGTTTTGGGTCGCGGCGGCCATCGGCCGGTCAATTGTCAGACAAATGATATAGTCATTGTCCGGGAGGAGGTCTACCCGCGATCTTAAACCTAGAGCAGGTTCGCGTCAGGTCGAGAACGACCAGAACAGGCAGGCGAGCGTGACCGCGCCGAAGATGACGAAGAACAGGCTTCTGAGCAGGATGTTGCGGCGAAGCTCGTTCATGGTGAGATGCGCCGCCACAATCGCCGCGACAAACAGGAAACGCCAGTTGAAAAGCGCCCAAAGCACCTCATGCTGGCCGAAGGCCCATCTGGCGATCAGCGAGCCGACGATGGTCGCGAACAGCATAATCGTCGCCCAGAAGATCGCGTCGGCGGCATGGGTCAACACGATGCCTGCGGCGCGGATCGGCAGGACCATCATCAGCATGGCGCCGAAGAAATAGATGGCCGCGATGGCCAGGAAGGAACCAGCGTCGGCAACGCCGTCGAGACGCTTCACGCCATAGGCGCCATAGGGATAGCCGTGCCTCGCCACGGCCAATGACAGCGCCATCAGCAAGGCGCTCAAAACCGTGATCAGTGCGAATGTGCCGAGGGCCTTGCTCATGCCTTTTCCTGTCGAGACGAATCAACAGGAGTTTAGCAGAGCCCAAGCCTCAGAAGCCGCAATTCACCGCTCGACATTCTCGAAGGCGCCTACCCCTTGAGCGATCAGATTGGTGGCCATGACCAGTGAGACGATCGCGCCCGAGTTGAAGACCACGACCCACCATTTGCCGCCGGTCAGGAAACCATAGCCTTCGGCGACCGCCAGACCCCAGTCGGCTGAAGGCGGCTGGATGCCGAGGCCGAGAAAGCTCAGCGTCGCGATCGAGAAAAAGGCGTAACCCAGCCTCGTGACGAGCTCGATGAGGATCGCCTCACGAATGTTGGGCAGGATTTCCAACACTATGATGGCGAAGGCATTCTCGCCGCCGAGACGGGCGGCGCTGACATATTCGCGTTCCTTCTGCTCGCGCACCGCGGCGCGCACGGTCCTTGCCACCAGCGGCGCATAGGCAATGGCGATCACCAGGATGACGGTGAGGTTCGATGGCCCGAGCGCCACCAGCGTCATGGTGACGAGCACGATGAAGGGGAAGGCCATCAGCGTGTCGAGCAGCCGCGCGCCGACCGCGTCGACCAGCCCGTCGAAATAGCCGAGCACCAGGCCGATGATGGTGCCGGCGGCGACGCCGCCAAGCGTGGCGAGCGGCGCCACCAGCAAGATATCGCGTGATCCGACGATGATGCGGGACAACACGTCACGGCCGAGATGATCGGTGCCGAACCAATGCGTGGCATCCGGCGGCGTCAGCGTGGCGAGGAAATCCTCGGCATAGGGATCGTAAGGCACCAGCCGGTCGCCGCACAAAGCACAGGCGATCCAGAAGGCGAGGATGAGCGATCCAATGATGACGGACACAGGAAGGCCGCGAACGGCCCGGGCCAGCCTGCCGGCGACCCGCAGGAATACGGGCGCGTGCGACGGTGCCGGGAACTCCAGGAGATCCATCATAACGATGATCGCCGCCGCTGCCGCGGGTCGAGCAGCGCCTGGACAAGGTCGCCCATCGCGGCGGACAGGACGAAGATTGTCGCCATGACCAGCACGCCTGCCTCGAGCATCGGGAAATCGCGTGACCTGGCGGCATTCAGCACAAGATTGCCGAGGCCCTGGATGCCGAACAGGGCCTCGATGACCACCAGCCCGCCGAGCATGTAGCCGCTCTGCGTCGCCAGCACCGCGATGGTCGGCGTCAGCGCGTTGGGGAGCACGTGGCGGATAATGACCTGCCGGCGATCGAGACCTTTCAGGATGGCGGTGCGCGTATACTCGGCGGCCAGCGCCTCGATGACGCCGGCCCGCGTCATGCGCGCCAGATAGCCGGCGAGATTGAGCACGAGCGGTAGCGCCGGCAGGATGAGATAGTAGCCGCTCGTCCAGAAGCCCGCGCCATCCGGTGCAGCGCCCGTGATCGGCAGCCAGTTCAGCCACAGGCCGAAGACCAACAGCAGGAGCAGGCCAGAGACGAAATCCGGCACGACGCCGAAGGAGACGCCGGCGAGCACGATCAAGCGATCGGCGAGCCGACCTTGGTTGAGGCCGGCAACGATGCCAGCGCCGACGCCCAGCGGCACGAGAAGCAAAAAGATGATCCCGGCAAGCGCCGCCGAGCGGCCGAGGCTTGCCAGCACGAATGGCGCGACCGGCGCGCGCATCGACAGCGACGTGCCGAAGTCGCCGCAGAGCGCAGCGCTGAACCAGCGCCAGTATTGGACAAGGACGGGCTGGTCGGCGCCGAGTTGTCTGCTGAGCGCCGCGACGGCCTGCGCATCCGCGAAAGGACCCAGCATGACGCGCGCGACATCGCCGGGCAGGACCTGCCCGGCGAGGAAGACCAGCGCGCTGACCAGCCATAGAGTGAGGAGCAGCGAGGCCACGCGTGCCGACAAGGCGCGGCCGGTCAGCATCCGGTGCCCCAGCCGGTTTGACCTTTCCGCATCATGCCTGGACGAAGGAAACGCGATCGAGCAGCAGATGCGAGATCGCCGTGAAGCGCACGCCCTCCACCTTCGCGCTGGCGATCCGGCTATATTGTGAGAAGTAGCTGATGATCTCCGGCGTCTCGTCGAGCAGCAGGGTCTGGATCTTGCCAGCCGCGATGCGCTGCGTCTGCAGGTCGCGGGCCTTGCCGTATTCGACCAGCAATGCGTCATAGTCCGCATTCTTGAAATGCGCGGCGTTCCACGCACCGTCGCTCTTCAGCGTCGCGTTGAGGAAGATGTCGGGCGTGCCGCGATGGCCGAAATCGGTGATGCCGAGATTGGAATCGAGCCATGGCGAGCTGCCGAAGGTCGCGGAACCGTAATAGGCATCCTGCGGCAGCACGTTGAGCTTGATGTCGATGCCGGCCTTCTTGGCGAAGTTCTGGATAATCACGGCGTAGTCGGGGATGTCGTAGGCGCGTTCGGTGGTCAGCGTCACCTCGAAGCCGTTGGGCACGCCGGCCTCGGCGAGCAGACGCTTGGCCTCGGCGATGTCCTGCTTGCGCTGCGGCGCCGACGGACCGGCCGAGGGGAAGATCGGCGCGAATGGCGTGTCGTTGCCGACGATGGCGCGACCCTTGAGCAGGCCCTTGACGATGGCTTCGCGGTCGAGGGTGAGCGCCAGCGCGCGGCGGACGCGCTTGTCGGTGAACGGCGCCTGGTCGGTCCTGAGGTGCACGACGTCATGCGAGCTCGCCTGCACGCTCAAAAGCTTGAAGTTGGGATTGCCCTCGATCGCCAGTTCCAGACGCGTGGTGCTCGGGATGACGTCGAGCTGGCCGGCCTGCAGCGCCACGACCTGCGCCTGCTCGTCATCGAAGAATTTGATCTCGACGCGATCGGGCAGCGCCTTGTCGCCCCAATAATCGGGATTGCGCACGAAGCTGGCGCCCTGCTTGGGCCGGAAGGATTCGAGCTTGAACGGGCCGGTGCCGTTGAAATTCTTCTCGAAATCGCCGGCATAGTCGGCCGGCAGGATCACGGCGTTGTAGACGTCCGAGGAGACATAGAAGGGGAAATTCGAGTTCGATTTGTCGAGATCGAAGGCGACCGTCTCGTCGTCGACGATCTTGGCGCCACCCTTGGAGAGGATGCCCTTGTAGGCCGAGAGCGCCGAGGAGCCGCTGTTCGGATCGACCAGACGCTCGAAGCTTGCCACCACGTCCTTGGCAGTGACGCTGCGGCCGTCATGGAATTTCACGCCGGGCCGCAATTTGAAGGTCCAGCGCCTGGCCGTCTCATCGGCTTCCCAGGACAGAGCGAGCTTCGGCTGCAGCCCGTCCTTGGGATCGTCGAGGATCAGATATTCGCCGACCTGGCTGAGCACGCCGATGCTGGCCGGATCGGTCACCGTGACCGGATCGATCGCCTTGGTGGGCTGGCCAAGTCCGACGCGGACGGTGCCGCCGGCGGCAGCCGCGCGGGCCCGGGAGAAACCGAGGCCTTGCGAAGCGGCGAAGCCGGTCAGGCCGATCAAGGCCGCATATTTCAACAGGTCGCGGCGCTTGAGATAGCCCTTGGCGTATTCATCGACGGCGACGTTCCAGATGTCGCCGGAGAGGTTGCGAACAGCGTCGATTTCATTGCGTTTGGTCATTTTTGCCTCTGTGAAAATCGTGGTTTTGAAATGAAGTGGAGACGACGGGACCGGGTCAGACCGGCTGGCCGTCGAGATGGATGCGGTCGACTGCTTGCGGATAGAAGGCGATCAGCCCTTTGATCTTCGGCATCTCGGCGATCGGATCGCGGTAGGCCCAGGCGATGTCTTCGCTGAGCGAGCCGTCCTTGCGCACGCCGGACCAGTAGGAGGCGATGCCCTTGTAGGGACATCGGGTCCTGGTCAGCGAGGCCCTCAGCCGGTCGAGCCGGACATCCTCCGGCGGCAGATAAAACCGCGTCGGCAGGTGCGTTTCGAACAAGAGCACGGGGCGCCGGCTGTCGGCGATCGGCTCACCGTCGAACCAGATCTCGACATGGCTGGAACTCTGCAGCACGTCGATGCGCGCGTAGGGATCGCGGGCATGGACGAAGACTTCTTCCTCCTCCTCGAACCATTGGTCGACGAGGTTCCAGGTGAAAGCGACGCGGCCGGCGAGCGGCGCCAGGTTTTCATCGGGCGGCGCCGTGAACGACCAGGCGGCATCGGCGGCGCGCCGGTCGCCGGTTTCGATATCCCAGTATTTGGTCTCGCCGCCGACGGGATGCTGCTGCCCGTGCTTCGACGGCTTCAGCACCGACTGATCGACGGCCGCCAGCGGGAAGAAATAGATCGGCAGGAAATGATTGGAGCGCAGCACCAGCACGTTGCGGCTGTCGGCGATGACGCGGCCGCCGAACTTGACACGGATGCGCTTGGGGCTGTGCAGGACATTGATCAGTTGCGGCGCTGTCGCTTCACGCGGCTGCAATCTCGGCGCGGCGGTCATGACGGCTCTCCTTCAGGATACGGCGCGCTGGTTGGCGCGCTGCTCGGCGAAGCGGTTGGCGGGACGGGCAAGGCCGAAGCGGTCGCGCAGCGTGCCGGGCGCGTATTCGGTCGGGAAGACGCCACGACGCTGCAACTCGGGCACGACCTGCTCGGCGAAATTGATCCAGTCCTCCGGCAGCAGCGGGAACATCAGGTTGAAGCCGTCGGCGGCGCCCGCCTCGAACCAGTCCTGCAACTGGTCGGCGATCTGCTTCGGCGTGCCGGTGACGGTCGGCACAGAGCCGCTGTTCGCCAGCTTGCGGGCGATTTCGCGCAGCGTCAGGTTCTGCGTCGCCCACTGCCTGACGCGGTTGAGGGAGGTGCGCCCGCCATTGAAGGTGCTTTCGTCCGGAAGCTGCGGCAGCGGACCGTCCGGCGGATAGGCGGAGAGATCAATGCCGCTCCAGCTCGACAGGAGATCGATGCCGACGCGATCCGGCAGCAGCGTCTGGAGGTATTCCTGCCTGTCGCGCGCCTCTGCCTCGGAAGCGGCGACGATCGGCAGGATGCCGGGCAGGATCTTGAAGCTTTCGGGCCGCCGGCCGTGACGGGCGAGGCGCTCGTTGATGTCCTCGCGGTACCGGATGCCGTCTTCCCTGGTGCTGTAGATGGCGAAATGGGCATCGGCGTGGGCGGTGGCGAAATTCTTGCCGTCCTCGGATGAACCGGCCTGGACGATCAGCGGGTGGCCCTGCGGCGGCCGCGAGACGTTAAGCGGACCGCGCACCTTGAAATGCGCGCCGCGATGGTCGAGCACATGGACCTTGTCCGGATCGGCGAAATAACCGGTTTCCTTGTCGAACAGCAGGGCTTCGTCTTCCCAGCTGTCCCACAACCCCTTGACGATATCGAGGAATTCGGCGGCGCGCTGGTAACGGAAGGCATGCTCGATATTGCCGTCGCGGCCGAAATTGCGCGCCTCCTCGTCCATCGCTGAAGTGACGACATTCCACGACGCCCTGCCCTGGCTGATGTGGTCGAGCGAGGCGAACAGGCGCGCCACATTGTAGGGCTCGCTGTAGGAGCTCGAAGCGGTGGTGATGAGACCGATATGTTTCGTCACGCCGGCCAGCGCCGATAAAAGCGTCAGCGGCTCGAGGCGGGCATTGGCGTAGTGCGCGACGCCGCTCTTCACCGAATCCCAGATCGACACGTGATCGGCGACGAAGATGGTGTCGATCCTGGCGCGTTCGGCGGCCTGGACTAGCTCGCGATAGTAGTCGAAGCCAAGCACCTCCCGGCCGGGCGCGCGCGGATGACGCCACGACATGCGATGGTCGCGCTGCGGGTTGAAGAAGAACGCGCTGAGGATCAGTTGATTTCGCGCCATGCCGGCCTCCTTGCAAATTGCTGGGGAGACACAGGCGCCGCGTTGTCCGGCGTGACCGAAATCTCCAATTTGCAAAAGGCTAGATTGCGCTCAGCTATAATTCGAGTAATTTTATAGAGATAATATACTATGGAAGCGGAAGCGATTGCCCTCGATTAGGGCACCGGCAGAAAGCGATTTCGAGGTCTTGATGTCCCCTTCGGTGCTGAATGTGGAGAAACTTTCCATCGCCTATGGCGGGAAAAGAGGATGGCAATCCGCCGTCAATGGCGTGTCGCTCGCAATAGGCCAGGGCGAAGCATTGGGGCTGGTCGGCGAATCCGGTTCGGGCAAGAGCTCGGTGGCCATGGCGATCCTGCGCTACCTGCCTGGCAATGCACGACTGGCGGCCGCGGCGATCGAGTTCCAGGGCCGGGAAATCCGCGGCCTGTCCGGCGAAGAGTTGCGCGGCCTGCGCGGCGACCGGATCGCCGCCGTCTACCAGCACCCAGGCGCCGCGCTCAGTCCGGCCATGACGATCGGAAGGCAGATCGGCGAGACGATCATGCGCCATCGCCCGGTGCGCCACGAGGAAGCGCGCTGGCGCTCGGCCGAATTGCTGAAGCGCGTGCGCGTCGCCAACCCGGAGCGGGTGCTCGATCTTTATCCGCATGAGCTCTCCGGTGGCATGCAGCAGCGCGCCAACATCGCCATCGCCATCGCGCTCGACCCGGCGCTGCTGGTACTGGACGAGCCGACGACCGCGCTCGACGCCAGCGTGCAGTCGGAGGTCATCGCCATCCTCGACGATCTGCGCCGCGACCACAAAACCAGCATCCTTCTGATCAGCCACGACATCAACCTGATCCGCCGCTCCTGCGACCGCGTCGCGGTGATGCAGTCGGGCGCCGTGGTCGAGAGCGGCGATGCCGAGGACGTGTTCGAGAACCCGGCCCATGCCTATACCAAGACGCTGATCGCCTCGATCCCGGCGCTCAATTTCACCAAGCGCGACGGCCGGCTGGCCGAGACCGGCACGAGCGTTCGTGATCGTACCGGGGCGATTGCCGCTCCTGCCGAGCCACGAGGCAAGCAGGTCGTCATCGCCTGCAAGGGGATCAGCCATTCCTTCGGCGACCAGGCGGTGCTGCACAAGGTCGACCTCAGTATCGGCCAAGGCGAGACCTTCGGCCTGATCGGTGAATCCGGCTCCGGCAAATCGACGCTGGCAAGGATCGTCACCGGGCTGCAGACGCCCAGCCAAGGATCGGTCGAGTTGTTCGGCAGGACGGTGGCGCCACGCGCCGAGAAGCGGGCGCCAGGCGAGCGGCGCGACGTGCAGATGGTTTTCCAGTCGCCGGACCGCACGCTCAATCCGCGCCACCGGATCGGGCGGATCATCAGCCGGCCATTGCGGCGGCTTGCCGGGCTTGACCGCAGCTATGCAAGGAACCGTGTCGCCGAGCTTCTCCGCTCCGTCCGGCTAGCCGACACGAGCGCCGAGCAGAAGCCGCGCTCGCTTTCCGGCGGCCAGCGGCAGAGGGCGGCGATCGCGCGGGCCTTCGCCGGCGCGCCGAAAGTGGTGGTGCTGGACGAGCCGACCTCGGCGCTCGACGTTTCGGTGCAGGCAACGGTGCTCAACCTGCTCAACGATCTGCAGCGCGACAGGGACACGACCTATCTGTTCATCAGCCACGACCTCAGGGTCGTGCGCTACATGGCCGACAGGATCGGCGTGCTCTATCGCGGCCGGCTGGTCGAGACCGGCACGTCGGAACAGGTCTTCCGCGGACCCAACCACCCCTACACCAAGCTGCTTTTGGCGGCGTCTTCAGATGAGTCGCCTATGGTCTCCGTCCAGGCGGAGATCGCGGCCGAGATAATTTCGAACAGCGGGTGCGCATTCGCCGGACGTTGTCCGTTGACGCAGCCCGGTTGCCGGGAAGCGGAGCCACCCGCCACCGATGCGGGCGACGGCCATCTGATCGCCTGCTGGCGAACGGATGCGCTGCTGGCCGGCTAGCCGATCCTGTTTCCGCTCGCCGGATCGAAGAGATGCAGAGCCGCCGGATCGGCCGCGAGCCGGATGATGTCGCCCGGTCTCACGTCGCTGCGACCCATGACGAAGACGCAGATCTGTTGATTGGCCAGCCTGACATAGAACTGCGTCGACAGGCCGAGCGGCTCGACTACCTCGACCTCGGCTTTCAGCGCGCCGTCGTCAACCAGCTTGATGTGTTCGGGCCGCAGGCCAATGGTGAGCGCATCGCCGTCCTTGAGCGGCAGGCCATCGGGCAGCTGCAACTTCTGGCCGTCGGCGAGCACGGCATCGACCTTGCCGTCCTTGGCGACCTTTGCCGGCAAAAAATTCATGCCCGGCGAGCCGATGAAGCCGGCGACGAAAGTGTTGGCCGGACGATCGTAAAGCTCGAGCGGACGGCCGACCTGCTGGACATAGCCGTCATGCATGACGACGATGCGGTCGGCCATGGTCATCGCCTCGACCTGGTCGTGGGTGACATAGACCGAAGTGGTCTTGAGCTGCTGATGCAGCGCTTTGATCTCGGCGCGCATATGGACGCGCAATTTGGCGTCGAGGTTCGACAGCGGCTCGTCGAACAGGAACACCTTTGGGTCGCGCACGATGGCGCGGCCCATGGCGACGCGCTGACGCTGGCCGCCGGAAAGCTGGCGCGGCAAGCGGCCGAGATAGGCGTCGAGGCCAAGCCGCTTGGCGGCAGCGCCGACCCTGCCGTCGATCGTCGTCTTCTCGGCCTTCTTCAGCATCAGGCTGAAGCCCATGTTCGAAGACACATCCATATGCGGGTAGAGCGCATAGGACTGGAACACCATGGCGATGTCGCGGTCCTTGGGCGCGACGTCGTTGACCAGACGCTCGCCGATGCGGATCTCGCCGCCGGTGACTTCCTCCAGCCCGGCGATCATGCGCAGAAGCGTGGACTTGCCGCAGCCGGACGGGCCGACCAGCACGACGAACTCGCCATCGGCGATGTCGAGATCGACGCCGTGCAGGATGCGCAACGAGCCGTAATCCTTCTCGACGTTTTGCAGCGTGACGGAAGCCATCTTTTATCCTTTGACCGCGCCGGCGGTGAGGCCGGTGACGAGATAGCGTTGCAGGAAGGCGAAGAAGACACAGACCGGGATCAGCGCCAGGATTGAGGCCGCCATCATCTGCCCCCAGTCGACGGCGAACTTGCCGATGAAGGTGAGCAGGCCGACGGCGAAGGTCTTCTGCTCGTCGCTGGAGATCAGCATCAGCGCAAACAGCAATTCGCTCCAGGCGGCGGTGAAGACGAAGCCCAGCGTCGCCCCCATGCCAGGCAAAGTCAGCGGCACGATGACTCGCCGCATCGCCTGAGCTCGGGTGCAGCCGTCGATCATCGCGGCCTCCTCCAGGTCCTTCGGGATGCCGTCGAAGAAGGACTGCATCAGGAAGGTGGCGAAGGCGGTGTTGAAGGCGGTGTAGATGATGATCAGACCGATCAGGCTGTTGGTCAGGCCGAGATCGCCCATGATGCGATAGATCGGCGGGATGACCATGACCAGCGGGAAGGTCTGGGTGAGAAGCAACAGGATTGCCAGCGTCGCCTTGCCGCGGAATGTGAAGCGCGACATAGCGTAGCCGGCAAGCGTGGCGATGACCGTGACAAACGCGGCCGTCGACACCGAGACGATGACGCTGTTGAGGAAATAGCGCGGGAAGTCGGAGGCTTCGAGCACGGTGGCGAAGTTCTTGAGCGTCGTCTCAGACGGCCAGAAGGTGATGCCCTCGGAATAGAGCAGACGCTCGGGCGTCACCGAGATCTTCAGCGTCCAGAAGATCGGAAACAGCGCGAAGATCACATAAGTCGTGATGGCGGCATAGAGGCCGATGCCGCCGAAGATGCGCGAGGAGGTGGAGCGACCGGCGATCATCAGACGTGCCTCACCAGCGTGCGGCGGATAGCGATCAGTCCGATCGCATAGGCGATCAGCAGCACCAGAAGCAGCACCGCGACGGCCGAGGCATAGCCTTTGTCGAGCGACTTGAAGGCGCTGACATAGATGTAGACCGGCACCGTGCTGGTGGAGCCCGCCGGCCCGCCCTCGGTCATGACGAAGATGAGGTCGGCGAAGGTGGCGATCCAGATGGTGCGCAGCATGACGGTGATGACGATGGTCGGCGCCAGGAAGGGCAGCGTCACCTTGGTGAAGCGCTGCCAGGGCGATGCGCCGTCGATGGCCGCTGCCTCATGCAGTTCGGACGGGATCGACTTCAACGCCGCCAAGAGCGTGATGGCGAAGAACGGGATGCCGAACCAGATGTTGGCGACGATCGGCCCCCACATGGCGGTGGCCGGATCGGACAGCACATTGGTTGGCTCGGCTTTTAAGCCCAGCGCGAACAGCCAGTGCGGCAGCGGCCCGATGATCGGGTTGAACAGCCAGGCCCAGGTGAGGCCCGAAAGGAAGGACGGCACCGCCCAGGGCAGGAAGACAACGGCCTGCACGACCTTGCGGCCGTAGAACGGCTTGTCGAGCAGCAGCGCAAGGCCCAGCCCCAGGAAGAACTGGAAGAACAGGCTGGCGACCGTCCACCACAGCGTGTTGATCAGCGCCTGGCCGAGAACCTGGTCGGAGAGCATCGCCTGGTATTGCGCAAGGCCAACATATTGCGACTTGAAGGCCGAGAATTTGCGGAGGGAATAGCTGATGCCGATGATCAGCGGCACCAACAGCACCAGGACCAAGAGCACGATAGCCGGCGAAAGATAGAGCCACGGCTCGATCGCGGCCTTGCTCAGCCGCTGCTTGCGCGGCCGGGCGGCGGATCGGATTTCGGACACTGCGTAGGTCATACGGTGCTCGCGGTGGTGGGTGGGGTGGTGCCGGCGTTGGCGACAGCGCCCTTCTCCCCGTTCACGGGGAGAAGATGCCGGCAGGCAGATGAGGGGCGGCGCCAGCTTCTCAGAATTCGGCGCTGCCCCTCATCCGGTCCTTCGGACCACCTTCTCCCCGTAGAACGGGGAGAAGGAAAAAGAGGCGCAAACCTAGAAATGCTGGCGCTGGCCCCTCATCCGGTCCTTCGGACACCTTCTCCCCGTGAAACGGGGAGAAGGAAGAGGCCTGCGCTTACTTCTTGTTCTTGGCCAGCCAGTCCTTCTGTTCCTTGGTGAGGAACGCGGCCCATTCGTCAGCCACCTGCTTGGCCGGCTTCTGGCCGAGCAGCACTTCCTGGAAGTTCTTGATGGCCACCTGGTCGACGAAGTTGCCGAGGTTTTCCAGATGCGTCGGCGGCGTCACCATCTCATATTTGGAGCTGTCGCTGAGCTCGGTGAACCAGCCCTTGAACTGCTCGGTCTTGAAATGGGCGTCCTGGTCGGCGCCGTTGTGAATCGGGATGACGCCGACTTCCTTGGCCCATTCCAGATTATCCTTCGGCGAAAGCAGCGTCGCCATCAGCTTCCAGGTCTCGTCCTTGTGCTGCGAGTTGGCGAACATCGCCCAGCCGGCATAGCCCAGCGTCGGATAGGACTTGCCGCTCGGGCCCACGGGGAGCGGCGCCACGGCGAAGTCGTCGGCGCTCATCTTGTCGGCGATGCCGAGCAGCGCGTCGGGATCCTGGTTGAGCATGGCGCAGGTGCCGGAATAGAAGCCGGTGACCGTCTCGTTGAAGCCCCAGCTCACGGCGTCCTTCGGCGCCAGGCCGTTCTTGTACATGTCGGCCAGCATCTGCAGGCCCTTGACCGAACCCTCGTCATTGATGGTCGACACACCGTCATCGGTGAAGTAGCCGCCCTTGCCGTCGGCGATGTTCATGAACATGTGCATGCCGTTGAAGGCGCCGGGGCCGCCGCGCAGGCAGTAGCCATATTTGCCGGGGATGGCGGAGATCTTCTTGGAGAAGTCGACGAACTCGTCCAGCGTTGCGGGCGGACGGTCGAGGCCGGCTTCCTTGAACAGCTTCTTGTTCCAGAACAGCGCGTTCACATAATAGCCGTAGGGGATCATGAACTGGGTGTTGTTGACGGTCGAGCCGAACTGCTTGGCGCGGTCGCCCAGCGTCTTGGCGTCGTCCCATTTGGCCATATAGGGGCCGAGGTCCTCGAGCTGGCCGTTATTGGCATAAAGACCCATCCAGCGTTCCGGCATTTCGACGACGTCCGGCGTGTCGCCGGCCTGCACCATGGTGAGGAATTTTTCGAAGGCCTGGCCCCAGGGCAGCGAGACCACCTCCACCTTGATGCCCGGATTGGCGCTCTCGAATTCGGCGATCTGCTTCTTCAGGAATTCGGTGCGCGGCGGGCTGGTGATCACCTCGACCAGCTTGATGGTGGTGTCGGCCAGCGCGCCGCTGGTGGAGATCGCCAGGCCGGCGACGGCGGCAAGCATGAAGGTCAGTCTTTTCATGTTCAGGACTCCCATTTTGAACACTCGTTATTTTTTTGACTTGTCAAAGGCCTGGGCGATGTCGGCCCAGAGGTCCTCGACATTTTCCAATCCGACATTGAAGCGGATGGTTCGGGGGCTGACGCCGAAGCGCGCCATCGAATTGATGCCCGGCGTCTGCTCGAGCGAGGCCTTTGCCGGCACGACCAGGCTTTCATGGCCGCCCCAGCTGACGCCGATGCGGAAGAATTTCAGCGCATCGACGAAGGCCGGGATGTCGACATCCTCGGTGACCTCGAAAGAGAACAGGCCAGCGTAGCCGGCTAATGTCTTCTTCCCGGGATGATTGGAGTAGGCTGGATGATTGACGCGCTCGACCTTGCCGTACGCCTTCAGCCGCTCGGCGAGGATGAGCCCGCTCTTCATGTGATGCGGCAGGCGCAGCGGCAGCGTGCGCAGGCCGCGCAGCAAGAGCCAGCCTTCGAAGGGCGACAGCTTGCCGCCGAGCTGGGAATAGGTCTGCTCGTTGATGTGCTTGATGTGGGCGGCCGAGCCCGCCACCACGCCGGCGACTGTGTCGCTGTGGCCGCTCAGATATTTCGAGGCCGAATGCAGCACGAGATCGACGCCATGCGTGATCGGCTTCTGGAATACTGGCGAGGCCCAGGAATTGTCGATGGTGGTGACGATGCCCTGTTCCTTCGCCAGCCGGGCAAGATGCCCGATATCCTGCAGCTCGAACATCATCGAGGTCGGGCTTTCGAGGTAGAGCAGCTTGGCGCCGGGAAGTGCCGCGGCGACCGCATCGGGATCGGAACCGTCGACATAGTCGACCTTGATGTGAAGGCGCGGGAACAGCCGCTCGAACAGCCGGTAGGCATCGCCATAGCAATTGCGCACCACAACCATGCGCTCGCCGGCGCCGACGAAGGCGAGCACGGTCGCGCTGATCGCCGCCATGCCGCTGGAGAAGCCGCGCGCGGCTTCGGCGCCTTCGAGCGCCGCCACGCGCGCCTCGAACTCCATGACCGTGGGATTGTCGCCGCGCGAATAGATCGGCTGCTTCCTCCTGCCGGCGAAGGTGTCGGCCATGTCGGCGTAATTGGCGAAGGTGAAGAGCGAGGTCTGGTAGATCGGCGGCACCACCGCGCCGCCGGGAAACGGATCGTCATGCGCGAGCAGCGTCGCCGCCTCGCCGAGATAGTCGCTGGCCAGGGAGGCCGGGTCGAAAGTGTTGGGCTGCTCGTTCATCTGCGGTCCGAAAGTTTGAGGTTGGCTGCGCCGCGCTTCAGATCGTCCTCGACGGTGGCGATAAGCTTCAGCGCTTCGGCGCGGGCGCCTTCGGGGTCATGCGCGGCGATGCAATTGAAGATGGTGCGGTGATAAGGAAAGCTGGCATGGCCGAAATCGCGCACGCCGAGCGGATGTTCCCAGAAGCGGTGGAACATCTCGTACATGGCGGCGATGATCTGCTCGAAGAGCGGGTTGCCGGAGGCGCGGAAGACCGCCTGGTGGAATTCCCAATCCTCCTCCGAGGACATGCCGTCGCGAGTCTGGAAGGCCTCCTCCATGAGGTCGAGCTTGCGCTCGATCTCGGCGAGCTCGGCCTTGCCGGCACGAATGGCGCAAAGCGCGGCCGCCTCCGCCTCCAGCGCGCGGCGGATCTCCAGCGTCGCCATCAGGCCGGCGAAATCATTGCCGCCGGCCAGCGTCAGCGGCATGTGCAGCATGTCGGGCGAGACGGCGGCCTTGAGATAGGTGCCAGAGCCCTGGCGCCGTTCGACGAGGCCCAATCCCTCCCAGCGGGTGAGGGCCTCGCGCACCGTGTTGCGGCTGACCTTGAGGCGTTCGGCGAGGATGCGCTCGGTCGGCAGTTTTTCGCCCGGGCCCAGAGCCTCCTGCCGCACGAACCCCGCCAACGCCTTCAGCACCGCGTCATCGCGGGCCGTCGTCTGGATCGGGGGCAAAAGATCGGTCAATCCGACTGCGCCTAAAGTGGTTCAATGGTCCAACCAATTTGTGCATAAGCGGAAAGACGAGTCAACAGTCGAAATGGGCAGCGGCCGAATGGCGAGATATCCGCCATCCGACCGGTCGGTTCAGGCGCGGATGCGCTTGGGCTCGGCAGCCCTGCGCTCCTGGCGCCAGCGCGCGAACATCTCCTCGCGGACCCGCCGCGAACCCGAAAGCCGCTCCTTGGCCTCCCCCAGGACAGAAGGCGAAGCCTCGGCCGGCGTGCCGGAGCGGAAGGGCGGCGCCGGCGCATATTCGAGCGAGAGCTGGACGATCTCAGCTTCCGCCTGGCCGAGCAGTCTTGCGACCAGCGCCAAGCCGAAATCGATGCCCGATGTGACGCCACCGGCGGTGATCAGCTTGCCGTCCTCGACGATCCGCGCATCGACAGGGATTGCGCCGAACTCTTCAAGGAAATCATGGGCATACCAATGCGTGGTGGCCCGCTTGCCCTTGAGCAGTCCGGCCGCGCCAAGCACCAGGGCGCCGCTGCACACCGAGGTGATGTAGCGCGCCTGTGCGGAGCGCTCCCAGACGAAATCGAGAACTGCCTTGTCCTCGAGCAGCGCGTTGACGCCGCCACCGCCCGGAATGCACAGCACGTCGAGCGGCGG
Organism: Mesorhizobium sp. M2E.F.Ca.ET.209.01.1.1; assembly: GCF_004010375.2. NCBI lineage: Bacteria > Pseudomonadati > Pseudomonadota > Alphaproteobacteria > Hyphomicrobiales > Phyllobacteriaceae > Mesorhizobium > Mesorhizobium sp. M2E.F.Ca.ET.209.01.1.1. The sequence continues at coordinate 224,821 of NZ_SADP02000009.1, forward strand.
GCAGTCGTCGAAGGTCGCTGTGGGAGTCAGGGAGAGACGCGTCGACGACATCACCGGATTGCGATCCTTCCAGATCAGTTCCACCTCGGCGCCCTTGGCCGTTGCCAGGACTTCGTAAGGCCCGGTGAGGTCGAGCTGCTGGACATTGGGGAAGACGAGAATGCCGAAACGAAGGCTCATGGAAATCTCCACAGTTTGACTTGAGCAGGTTGACTTGGGGCAGGTTGACTTCAGGCAATCTACGGCATCATGCTTTGGCCCGATCGCCAATCATCCCTCGTTTCAGGCCAAAGCCATGCGCCGCATCGAAATCCTCGCCTATCCCGATATCCAGCTCCTCGATGTCAGCGGACCGCTTCAGGTTTTCGCCAGCGCCAACGACTTCAGGACGCAGGCCGGCGAAGCGGCCGCCTACGACGCCGTCGTCGTCGGCGCTTCGCCGCGAATCAGGACATCGTCCGGCCTGGTATTGGAGGCAGCAGCGCTGCCGGCGCACGGGACCGAGATCGACACGGTGATCGTGCCTGGCGGCTGGGGCGTCAACGCGGCCTGCGAGGAGGCCGAGCTGGTGCAGTGGATCATCGGCCGCTCGCGCGATGCGACGCGAACCGCCTCCGTCTGCAGCGGCGCCATGCTGCTGGCTGAGGCCGGCCTGCTCGACGGCCGCCGCGCGGTCACCCATTGGGGCCGCTGCGCGGAGTTCTCCAAGCGCTTTCCAATGGTTCGGCTCGACCCAGACCCGATCTTCATCCGCGACGGCAATGTGTGGACATCGGCCGGCGTGACGTCGGGCATTGATCTCGCGCTTTCCTTCGTCGAAGCCGACCTTGGCCGGCGCATGGCGCTGGCGGTGGCGCGCGAGCTGGTCGTCTTCCTGAAACGTCCCGGCGGCCAGGCGCAGTTCAGCCAGACCCTCAAGCTGCAGGAAGGCGACGGGCGCTTCGACCGGCTGCATGGCTGGATCCTGGACAATCTCAGCGCTGACCTTTCGCTGGAGCAATTGGCCGACCGCGCCAATATGAGCCGGCGCAGTTTCTCGCGACGCTACCAGGAGGCGACCGGGCGGACACCCGCGCGTGCCGTCGAGGAAATCCGCATCGAAGCGGCGCGGCGGATGCTGGAGCGGGGACAGACGGTCGGCCAGACGGCCCGGCGCTGCGGCTTCGGTTCCGAGGAAACGATGCGGCGTGGCTTCCTACGCGTCCTCGGCACCAACCCGCGCGACTACCGCGAGCGCTTCTGAGCGCGATTGACAGCCCCGCTTATGGCAGTCTGGCCACGGCCAGGCGTGACCTCAACGGGCGAAAGGCGTCGCCGGCACCAAGGTTATCGCGCGAGCTTTCCGCAACCAAGCGCCAGCGCTTGGCGAGGCGTCGGCAGGGACTTTGCGAAGACATCGTTTGCCATCGTTTCCTCCGATCAATGGCTTTGTGTCAGGGGTGATGAAGCACGCTCAGGCCGCCATCCGCGACGAGGCAGGCGGCGTTGATGAAGGGGCATTCGTCAGAGACCAGGAAGACCGCTGCCATGGCGATCTCTTCCGGGGTGGCGATCCGCCCGCCCGGATGCAAGGCGAGTGTCTTGCGGCGGGCGGCCTGCGGATCGTCGAAACTGTTCCAGTAGTCGATGACCTTCTGCGTGGCGACATAGCCGGGCGCCAGCGCATTCACGCGGATATTGTTGCTGGCATATTCGATCGCCAACGATTTGGTCAGGCCGAGCAACGCATGCTTGGCGACGGGATAGGGGAAGGTGTGCGGGATGATGGTGAAGGCATGCGTCGAGGCGATGTTCAGTATGACACCACCGCCCTGCCCGATCATGCCGGGCAGCGCCGCCTTAGCGCAGTGCCATGCGCCTTTGACATTGACGTCGAGATTGCGGGTCCACTCGTTGTCGGTGGCCTCGAGCGGGGTCGAAAAGACGTTCATGCCGGCATTGTTGATGACGGTGTTGACTGGACCGATGGCCTTCGTCGCCGCCTGCATCGCGGCGTCGATCGCCGCGGCGTCGGCGATGTCGACGGCCGCATGCGCGACCTTGCCCAAACGGGCAGCACTTTCGGCGAGAAGGCTCGCGTCGCAGTCGACCAGGAACAGCTCGGCCTTCTCGCGCAGGCAGGCCTCGGCGATGGCGTAGCCGATGCCTTGCGCGGCGCCGGTGAGGAAGATGCATTTTCCCTTGAGCCTTGCCATCAGCGCCGCCCCAATGCCGAAGAACGAAGATTGTCGAGCAGCACGGCCAGGAGCAGGATCACGCCGCGCACGATGTATTGGTAGAACGCCGGAATGTTGAGCAGGTTCATCGCATTCTCGGCGATGCCCATGATCAGCACGCCGACGATGACGCCCGACATCGTCGCCCTGCCGCCGGCAAGCGAGACACCGCCGAGCACGCAGGCCGAGATCACCGACAGCTCGAGCCCGACCGCTGCGTTTGGCTGACCCGATGTGATGCGCGATGCGAGCAGGATGCCGGCAATGCCGCAGACCACGCCCTGCAGCGTGAAGATCCAGATGCGCGTCCTGTCGACATTGACGCCGGCGAGGCGCGAAGCTTCCGGATTGCCGCCGATGGCCAGCGTGTTCTTGCCAAAGACGGTGCTGTTGAGCACGAAGCCGAAAATGGCGAAGAGCACCGCCAGCACCCAGATCGGGGTCGGGATACCGAGCAACTTCGACAGTGCGAGTTGGTAGAAATCGGGGCTGTTGATGCCAACAGCCCGGCCGTCGGACGAGATCAGCGCCATGCCGCGCACGATCTGCATGGTGGCCAAGGTGGTGATCAAGGCATTGATGCGGAATTTGGCGATGACCACGCCGTTGACCCAGCCGACGACGGCGCCGCAGGCGACCGCCGCGATAAGGCCGAGCAGGATCGAGCCCGTGGTGTTCGACGCCATCACCGCAACCATGCCGGCAAAGGCGACGATGGAGCCGACCGACAGGTCGAAGTCGCGCGCGGCGAGGCAGAACATCATGGTGCAGGCGACGATGCCTACGGTGACCACCGATTGCAGCAGGCCAAGCATGTTGCGGTCGGTAAGGAAGTTCGGCACCAGGAGCGACACCAGCGCGAAGGCGGCAACGAAGATGACGACGAGGCCCTGTTCGCCGAGCAGGATTTTTTTCAACCGGTCGGTCATTACAAATCCTTAGGATGCGATCGCGCCGGGGGTTTTCTTGTCGGGCAGAGCTGCGGCCAGGATCGCCTTTTCGGCGAACTGGCCGCGCGGGAGCTCGGCGCTGATGCGCCCGCCGCACATCACCAGGATGCGATCGCAGATGCCCATTACTTCCGGCAGCTCGGAGGAGACGACGACGATCGCCATGCCGTCCTCGGCGAGCTGGTAGAGCAGCTCGTAGATTTCCGACTTGGCGCCGACATCGATGCCGCGCGTCGGCTCGTCGACGATCAAAACGCGTATGTCCTGCTCGGACAGCCAGCGGCCGAGGATGACCTTCTGCTGGTTGCCGCCGGAGAGGTTGACGATGTCCTGCTTGCGCGACGGCGTGCGTACCTTGAGCTTCTTGACGAAGGTTTCGGCGGTCTCGATCTCGCTGGCGCGGCTCAGCACGCCGAAGCGCGTGTGATGGCGCCTGGACGAGATGTTGATGTTCTCCTCGATCGATCGGCCCTGGATGATGCCGTCATGCTTGCGGTCTTCCGAGCAGAGCACGATGCCGCCCCGGATCGCGTCATGCGGGCTGGCAGCGGCAATTGTCTTGCCATCGACCGTGATCGTGCCGCCCGAGCGCGGGTCGGCGCCGAAGACCAGCCGCATAAGTTCCGAGCGTCCGGCGCCGATCAGGCCGAAGAAACCGACGATCTCGCCGGCGCGGGCTTCGAAGCTTGCCGGCGTGCGCAGCCGGGCGCCGCTAAAGCCATCGACCTTGAGGCGAACCTCGCCGGCCTTACGGGGGCGAAAACCCCAGATGTCGGAAATCTCGCGGCCGACCATCTCGGCCACGACCTGGTCGCGCGTCACATGTTTGAGCGAAGCGTGATGCGCGGCGAGTTTGCCGTCGCGCAGCACCGTCAAGCTGTCGCAGAGCCGGAACACTTCGTCGAGGCGGTGCGAGACATAGATGATGACCTTGCCCTCGCCGCGCAGCCGGTCGATCAGCTTAAACAGGATCTCGCTTTCGCGCGAGGACAGCGACGAGGTCGGCTCGTCGAGCGCAATCACGCGGGCGTCAAGCATCACCGACTTAGCGATCTCGACCATCTGGCGCTCGCCGATCGACAGTGTCTTGACCTTGCGGCGCATGTCGATGTCGATGCCGGCCGATTTCAGCTTGGTGCCGACATCATCGAGCATGCGGCGGCGGGCGATCACGCCTCCACTCGCCGGAAACCGGCCGAGGCTGAGATTCTCGGCGACGGTCAGTTCGGGCACCAGCTGCAGTTCCTGGTGGATGACGATCACGCCATTGTCGAAGGCGTTCCTGGTCGAGGCATAGGCCTGGAGCTCGCCGTCGATGCGTATCTCCCCGGCATCGGCATGCTGGTCGCCGGACAGGATTTTGATGAGCGTCGATTTGCCGGCGCCGTTCTCGCCCATCAGCCCGTGCACGGCGCCCTTTTCGACGCCGAACGACACATCCGACAAGGCTTTGACGCCCGGATAGGTCTTGGTGATGTTGGAGAATTCGAGAAAGGACACGAGCCTCGATCCTTCTTGAGCATGCCAAACGGGCGGCGGCATCAAGCCGCCGCCCGTTTGTACAGGGAGGACTATTCGATGCCGAGGTCCTTGCGCACCTTCTGGTAGTCGTCGCGCTTGGCCAGCGCGCCGGCGGTCAACGTCAGCTTAGCCGGCTCCTTGTTGTTGGCGATCCAGTCATACATGTCGAGCGCCGTCTCGTAGCCGTGGCGCTTGGGCGAGATGATCACCGTGCCGACGAAGCCGGTTGCGGTGGGCTTCTTGAACTCGTTGATCGCCGATTCCGCGCCGCCGATGCCGACGCCGATCATGCCGTCGGCCGGAATGCCGACGCTTTCGGACGCACGCACGGCGCCCAGAACTGCCTCGTCATTGAGGCCGAAGGCGATCCACTTCTTGATGTCGGCATGGGCGTTGAGCACAACCGTCGCTGCGTTGAGCGCGGCTTCGGTATCGGTCTTGGCCTGGGGAGCGTCGAAGATGTTTCCAGCCTTGAAGCCGGCGGCCTTCAGCACCGAAATCGCGCCTTCGACACGATCGACGGCGGTCGGCAGCTGGTCGTAGGAAACGCGGATCGCGCCGACCTCGTCCATCTTCCAGCCGCGAGCCTTCATCTCATCGACGATGGCCTGGCCGACGGCCTCGCCGATCTTGGTGGCGGAGATGCCCATGTGCGGCACGTCTTCCAGCGGCTTGCCGTCGGCGCCGACCAGGCGGTCGTCCACCGTCATCAGCTTCAGATTGTTGGCGGCGGCCTTGGCGACGATGCCCGGGCCAAGCTTCACGTCCGGCGTGCAGACGACAAAGCCCTGCGCCCCCTGCGCGCCGAGATTGTCGATCGCCGACATCAGCTTCTCACCGTCCTCGGCGCCGATCTTGACCAGGGTGAAACCCTTCTCCTTGGCAGCCTGGTCGGCGAACTTCCATTCATCCTGGAACCAAGGTTCCTCGGGCTGTTTGACAACGAAGCCGATCTTGGTGTCGCGCATAGGCGGACGCGATCGTCGTGACCGACAAGACAGCGAGAGCGCTCGCGACGAGCGCGGTTTTCAAAAGTCGCATGTTTACCTCCCAGTGAACGGCCGGGCGCCGGGCCCGGATTGATCGTGTGTAGTCAATTTTATCATACCCGTCAATTGATCTGGTATGATAAATGAGATAGATAGTCCGACACGTAGTCGCTGGCGCAAATCACTCGCATCCGCTAAGGCCGGACCAATTGCGCGCAAACCGAAGGGTTCGCTGCCTTGGAGGAGGGGCTGAGGTGAACGAAACACCGAAGAAGGCTGACGAAGACAAGGAAATGCGCGAGACGGCGCGTCGCCCGCGCGTCATGCCCGACGTGACCAAGGCGATCGCCTCCGACATTTTTTCCGGACGCTATCCGGCCGGATCGTCGCTGCCGACCGAGAACGATCTCGGCATCGAATACGGCGTCAGCCGCACCGTGATCCGCGAAGCGCTGAAAGTGCTGGCGGCGAAGGGGCTGGTGCTGTCCCGGCCGCGCGTCGGGACCGTGGTCTGCGACCAGGACAATTGGAACATCATCGACCCGCAGGTGCTGGCCTGGCATGCGCCGCATGCGCTGGACGACAAGCTGTTCGACGCGATCCTCGAAACCCGCCGCGCTATCGAGCCGCTGGTCGCGGAGCTCGCGGCGACGCGGGCCACTTTGCGGGAGATTGCCGATCTCGAGATGGCCTGGCAAGGCATGGCCGGCGCCGGCGAGGATCTGACGCAGTTCTCTCGCTCGGACATCGCTTTCCACCAGATCGTCTACGGCGCCAGCCACAATCCGATCTTCCGCCAGATCGGCAAGCTGATCGATACGGCGCTGCTGTTTTCGCTGGAAGCCACGGCGACGATTTCTCCTGTCAGGCGCATGGAAGCGGCCGTCGCGCATGGCGAGGTGGTCGAGGCGCTGCGCATGCGCGATGCCGTCGCCGCGCGCAATGCAGCCAACAAGATACTCGATCTGGCCGCGCGCGACCTGACCAGCGCCAAGAAACTGAAAAACAACTGAGACTGACCGCCCGCATGAAAATCACCGCTTTAACCACCTACATCGTTCCGCCGCGCTGGCTCTTCCTCAAGATCGAGACCGATGCCGGCATCAGCGGCTGGGGCGAGCCGGTGGTCGAAGGCAAGGCACTGACGGTCGAGGCGGCGGTCAAGGAACTCGCCGATTACCTCATCGGCAAGGACCCTCGCTTGATCGAGGATCATTGGACGGTCATGCATCGCGGCGGCTTCTATCGCGGCGGGCCGATCCTGATGAGCGCGATCGCCGGCATCGACCAGGCGCTGTGGGACATCAAGGGCAAAGCGCTCGGCGTGCCGGTGCATGAGCTGCTCGGCGGCAAGCTGCGCGAGACGATCAAGGTCTATTCCTGGATCGGCGGCGACCGGCCGGCTGAGGTGGCGGCTGGCGCCAAGGACGTGGTGGCGCGCGGCTTCCGGGCGCTCAAGATGAACGGCACCGAGGAGTTGCAGATCGTCGACAGCCACGACAGGATCGATGCCGCGGTCGAGCGGGTCGCCATGGTACGCGAGGCGGTCGGCCCCAATATCGGCATCGCCGTCGATTTTCACGGCCGCGTGCACCGGCCGATGGCGCGCATCCTGGTCAAGGAGTTGGAGCCATATCGGCTGATGTTCATCGAGGAGCCGGTGCTGAGCGAAAGCCGCGAGGCGCTGAAGGAAATCGCGAAACTCGGCTCGACGCCGATCGCGCTCGGCGAACGGCTCTACAGCCGCTGGGACTTCAAGTCGGTGTTCGAGGAGGCGGTCGTCGACATCATCCAGCCCGACCTGTCGCATGCCGGGGGGATCACCGAATGCCGCAAGATCGCCGCGATGGCAGAGGCCTATGACGTGGCGGTGGCGCCGCACTGTCCGCTCGGCCCCATCGCGCTTGCCGCGTGCCTGCAGCTCGACGCCGTAAGCTACAATTGCTTCATCCAGGAGCAGAGCCTGGGCATCCACTACAATGCCGGCAACGACCTGCTCGACTATGCCGCCAACAAGGACGTGTTCCGCTACGAGGATGGCTATGTCGCGATCCCGGATGGACCCGGCCTGGGCGTCGAGATCGACGAGGATTATGTGAAGGAGCGCGCCAAGGAAGGACACCGCTGGCGCAACCCGGTGTGGCGCCACAAGGACGGCTCATTTGCGGAGTGGTAAGCCGGCGAAGATTCCGAGCGCGAAAGCTTATAACGCGGCCGGAAAAGGCCCAATCGCCGCAAGGCCGGCTTCCGTCAGCGCGTAGACGCCGCGCTCGGCCCTGGCGAACCAGCCATAGTAGTTATGTAGAAGGATGCTGGCCGCACGTGGCGAAAGCGCCTTCAGATCGCGCGGCCGTTTCGGGCCGTCGGCCATGGCGGCGGCGCAGGCAAGCGCCTCCTGCCGATAGGCGGTCATGATCGGTTTCTTGCGCGTGCTGCCGCCGATGGACGGATCGCCCTTGCGGCGGTGGTGCTCCTCGACCAGGCGCGAGCGCCGCCGTGGATCGCGTCGCGGCGGCAAGGCGGCCGGGCTGAGGATCAACTCCACCTCACCCTTGGCGCTGACGCCGAGCAGGCCGAAGCCGAGGCGACGACAAAGCGCACGGAAGCGGCGGTCGTGTTCCCGGCCCTTGCCGCGCGCCGACATCAAGGCGGCGAGCCACACCTCATCACAGGCCGCTGCACGGTCGACGGCTTGCAGTACCAGCTCGAGGTTGAATTGCAGCTTGAGCTCGCAGATGACGACGACCGGCGGCTCGCCGGCGCGCACGCCGACCAGGTCGCAGCCGCCGACCTCGCCCTTGACGGCGAAATCCATGCTCTCGAGGAACCGCTTCACCGGCTCGTAGAGGGAAGTCTCCTGCATGCGACAGGCATAGCCGATTCGCGGCTGGTCGGCCCAGCGGCACCATTGCGGTCACGGGCCGCCCGATGTCTCAGGCGCGATGCAGGTAATCCTCGATCGACCGCGCCTTCATCTCGATCGAGAAACCGGGCGCCAGGGGCGGCATATAGGCGGCATCGCGGATGACGCAGGGCTCCAGGAAATGCTCGTGCAGGTGGTCGACATATTCGATGACCCGCCCGTCCTTGCTGCCGGACACCGCAACATAGTCGATCATCGACAGATGCTGGACATATTCGCATAGGCCGACGCCGCCGGCATGCGGCCAGACCGGCAGGCCGAACTTGGCGGCGATCAAAAGCACCGCCAGCACTTCGTTCAGCCCGCCCATGCGGCAGGAATCGATCTGCACCACGTCGATCGCGCCGCCGGCGATGAACTGCTTGAACATGATGCGGTTCTGGCACATCTCGCCGGTCGCGACCTTGATCGGCGCGACAGCCTTGCGAATCTTGGCGTGGCCGGCGACGTCGTCGGGACTGGTCGGCTCCTCGATGAAGAAGGGCTTGGCGAAGGCGAGGTCCTTCAGCCAGTCGATCGCTTGGTCGACCTCCCAGACCTGGTTGGCGTCGATCATCAGGTAACGATCCGGACCGATCACCTCGCGGGCGATCCGCAAGCGCCGGATGTCGTCGGCGCGGTCGCGGCCGACCTTGAGCTTGATATGGTTGAAACCCTCGTCGACCGCTTCCTGGCAAAGGCGCCGCAGCTTGTCGTCGGGATAGCCCAGCCAGCCGGCCGAGGTGGTGTAGCAGGCATAGCCTTCGTGCTCGAGCGTGGCGATGCGCCCGGCCTTGCCGGGTTCGGCCTTCTTCAGAATTGCCAGCGCCTCGGCCGGCGTGATGGCGTCGGTGAGATAACGGAAGTCGACGATCCTGACGATCTCCTCCGGGCTCATCTCGGCGACCAGACGCCAGACCGGCTTGCCGGCTTCATTGGCCCAGAGGTCCCAGACGGCGTTGACAACCGCGCCGACCGCGAGATGCATGGCGCCCTTGTCCGGGCCGATCCAGCGTAATTGGCTGTCGCCGGTCACGCGATGCCAGAAGCGGCCGGGATCCTGCTTCACCCAGTCGAGGTCGAGCCCGACGACGAGATGGCGCAGCGCCTCGATCGCCGCGCAGCAGATCTCGTTGCCACGGCCGATGGTGAAGGTGAGGCCATGGCCTTTCAGCGACGGCACATCGGTGTCAAGGATGACATAGGCGGCCGAGTAATCCGGGTCCGGATTCATCGCGTCCGAGCCGTCGAGGCTTTGCGATGTCGGGAAGCGGAGGTCGAAGTTTCTGAGGTCCGTGATTTTCGTCATTGCTAGCCTCGTGACTGAATTGCCGCCCGCCCTGCCGGAACGGCCTCAGATCGACCAGCCGCCATCGATGTTGTAGGCCTGCCCGGTCGTGTAGGTGGCGCCGGCCAGGTAGACGGCGAGGTCGGCGATCTCTTCCGGCGTGCCGATCCTGCCCATCGGCTGGCGGGCGATGAAGGCCGCGCGCGCCGCCTCGTAGTCGCCCTGCGCCTGCATGCGGCCCTGAAGCGAGGGGCTCTCCACCGTGCCCGGGCAGATGGCGTTGCAGCGGACGCCCTTGGCGACATAGTCGGCGGCAATCGACTTGGTCAGGCCGATAACGGCGGCCTTGGTCACGCCGTAAGCAAAGCGGTTCGGCACGCCCTTGGGCGCGCCGGCAACCGAGGACATGTTGATGATCGCTCCGTCGCCGCGCTCCAGCATGCCGGGCAGCACGGCGCGGATGGTGCGGATCATGGCGCGCACATTGAGGTTGAAGGCGAAGTCGAGATCCTCGTCCTTCATCTCGAGGATCGAACCGGCATGGACGAAGCCGGCGCAGTTGAACAGCACGTCGACGCGGCCGATCTCGGCGAAGGCGGCCTTTACCGCGTCATCGTTCAGCACGTCGAGCTTGCGCGTCCTGACGCCGGACGTCTTCGCGAGTTCGGCCAGGGCCGCCTCGTTGATGTCGGTGGCGTGGACGATGGCGCCGGCCTTGGCGAAGGCCAGCGCGCTTGCCCGTCCGATGCCCTGCGCGGCCGCCGTGACGACCACGACCTTGCCTGTGATGTCAGCCATTCTTCTGTCTCCGTCTTTCAGCTGGGCCGTCGCTCGACGATGTAGATGTGGTCCGCGGCCAGCACGACCTCGTCGCGCTGGTTCAAAACTTCGACGCGTTCGATGACGCGTCCGGCGTTTGGCCGTTTCGGGTCGTCTTCCTTGGCCGCGATGGTGGTGCGCGTGCGGATGGTGTCGCCGATGAAAACCGGCTTGATGAAACGCAGGCGGTCGTAACCATAGGAGAAGGCGACCGGGTTGATGACGCTCGCCGTCAGCCCGACACCGACCGAGAAGACCAACGTGCCATGCGCGATGCGCTGGCCGAAGGGCGTGGCCTTCATGAACTCGGCATCCATGTGGTGCGGGAAGAAATCGCCGGTGTGGCCGGCATGGACGATGAAATCGGTCTCGGTGATGGTGCGGCCGCTAGTGAGGCGCGACGAACCGATCTCGTAATCCTCGAAATAGGTGGTCTGTTCCATGTCCGGCCTTACGGCTTTGCGGCCAGCGGCGTCGCCGGCGCGGCGCTCGATTTATAGGCGGCTTCGACCAGCGCCATGGTGTGCCAGGCATCCTCGACCGAGCTGACCAGCTCGGCGTCCTCGCCGGACGCGAAGCGCTGGACATTGGCCATGCGGCCGACAAAGGCATCGGGGAACCATTCGCCGGCAAGCGGGACGGTGACCCACTCCGAGCCGCCCTTGGGATGGATTTCCAGAATGTCCGGCTCGCCGCGCGGATAGTCGAGGTTGAGGCCGAGCTTGACATAGGCCGCGCCCTCCGTGCCGCAGATGCGGAACTCGCACGCCTGGTAGCGGCGGCCGAATTTGTGGTCGTGGTTGATCGAGAGCCCGCAGCGCACCGTATCGCCATAATCGAGGATGGCGCTGGTGCGGGTCTGCGCGACCTTGTGGTTGGGATGGCCAAGCGTCTTGGCATGCACGCCGAGCGGATTGCCGAGAAGCTGGCGGATCAGGTCGAGATAGTGGATCGAATGCATGGCGATCTCGACGCGCGGCGCCTTGAGCAGGAATTCCCAGAGCTGCCAGGGCGTGTCGAGGGCGAGCAGCGCATCGAAATCGACGACCTCGCCCAGCCAGCCCTTGGCGATGGCGTCCTTCAGCGCCAGCATCATCGGCGCGAAGCGGAGCTGGAAATTGACCGCGGCCTTGAGGTTCTTGGCGCGGCAGATTTCGAGGATTTCGGTGGCCTCGCCGAGATAGTTGCCCATCGGCTTCTGGATCAGCGCCACCGCGCCGTCGGGCAGCGCCTTAAGCACCTCGGCGTGCCGGCCCGGCGGCGTCGCGAGGTCGAAGATCGCATCCTTCACGGCCGCGGCCTCCTCGACTGAACGAAACGCCGTCACGCCCCAGGTCTCGGCGAGCTTCTGCGCTTTTGCCTGATCCGGATCGTAGAGGCCGGAAATCGGGAAGCCGCCCTTGCGATAGGCAGGGAAATGGGCGTCGCCGACGATCGAGCCGGCGCCGAAGGTGACGATCGGGCGCGGTTTCGAAGGCTTCGGCCAGGACTGCGTCAGCGATGCCGGGTCGAAGGCATCAGTCATGATGGAAGACCTCGTCCATCGACGCCCACCACTCGCCTTCCTTGCGCGTTTCCAGCGGCTCCTGGCAAGGCATGCACACCGACCACCATTCCTGGGTCTTGGGATCGGCCGCCATCTTGGCCATGTCGGCGGCGTAGTCAGTACCGTGGTATTCGAAATAGGAGAACAGCAGGTTCTCCGGCCGCTTCAGGTAGATCGAATAGTTCTTGATGTTGCAGGCCGAGATCATGGTCAGCACATCCGGCCAGACCGCGGCATGGAGCCGGACATATTCCTCGACCTTCTCGGGTTTCAACCCAAGCACCATGCCCATGCGCTGCATATCCGCCTCCCTATTTCACGATCGCCGTGGTGAATTCGGCGATGCTTCTTGCTTTGACCGCGTCCCAGTCCCAATCGATGCCGATGCCCGGCTCGCCGGGCGCCAGCGCATGGCCATCCTCAATGCGCATCTTCTTACCCGTCAAATCGTCGAGCTGGGGAATATATTCGACATATTTGCCGTTCTGGATGGCGCAGGTGAGGCTGACATGCAGTTCCATCAGGAAATGCGGGCAGACCGGCATGTCGAAGGCTTCCGCCGCATGGGCCACTTTCAGCCATGGCGTGATGCCGCCGATGCGGCCGACATCGACCTGGATGATGTTGGCGCCGCCTTTCTGCATGTACTCGCGGAAATGCCTGATCGAATAGAGCGACTCGCCGACGGCGATCGGCGTCGCCGTCGAATTCGACAGCCGCACATGGCCGTCTATGTCGTCGGCCGGCAGCGGCTCCTCGATCCAGGCGAGGTCGAGCTCGCGCAGCCGCTCGGCGCGGCGGATCGCCTCGTCGACGGAAAAGCCCTGGTTGCAGTCGGTCATGATCTCGTATCCGTCGCCGACCGCCTTGCGCACCGCCGATAGCCGCGAAAAGTCCTCCGAGCCGTGCGGTTTGCCGATCTTGACCTTCGAGCCGGTGAAGCCCTTGGCCTTCGCTTCCAGCGCATCGTCGACCAGAGCATGCGTCTCGATATGCAGCCAGCCGCCTTCGGTGGTGTAGAGCGGACAGCGGTCCTTGGCGCCGCCGGCGAGCTTCCAGAGCGGCAGGTTCTGTTTTCTTGCCCGCAGGTCCCAAAGCGCCGTGTCGATCGCGGCCAGCGCGATCGCTGTGATGGCGCCGATGGTGGTGGCGTGGGTGGCGAATTCGAGATCGTGCCAGATCGCCTCGATCTGGTCGGCGTCGCGGCCGATCAGGCGCGGCGCGAGATGGTCGGCGAGAAGCCGCATCACCGAGGAGCCGCCGGTGCCGATCGTGTAGCTGTAGCCGGTGCCTGTTGCACCGTCGGCATCAGTGATGGTGACGATCGGCGTTTCCTGGCTGACGAAGCTCTGGATGGCGTCCGTGCGCTTCACCTTCGGCACGAGGTCGACCATGCGCAGTTCGATTTTCTCGATCTTCGCCATGTCAGTTCCTCAGCGACTTGCCGGTTTCGGCGGAAAACAGATGCGCACGGCTCAGGTCGAAGCTCATGCCGATCCTGTCGCCGGCTTTCAGCGGCTTGGGATTGAGCATGCGCGAGACCCAGTCGACGCCGTTGAACTCGGCGAACACCAGCGTTTCGTTGCCGAGCGGCTCGGTGATGCTCACCGGCAGCTCGACGCGATGGACTTCGGTTTCGCCGCCCGAGCTCAGGCCGTGGCCGGTCGGGTAGAAATCATCCGGGCGGATGCCGAACACGACCTTGTCGCCGGCCGCTGTCTTCGACTTGAACTGTCCAGGCAGCGGGAGGCTGTCGCCGCGGCTGAAAACCAGCCTGCCGTCGCTCACCGTCGCCTCGTGCAAATTCATCGGCGGCGAGCCGATGAAGCCGGCGACGAAGCGGGTGGCGGGGCGGCTGAACACCTCGTCCGGCGTGCCGACCTGCTCGATGTAACCGGAGCGCATGATGACGATGCGGTCGGCAAGCGTCATCGCCTCGACCTGGTCGTGGGTGACATAGATGACGGTCGACTTCACCTTGGCATGCAGCTTCTTGATCTCGGTGCGCATCTGCGTCCTGAGCTTGGCGTCGAGGTTGGACAACGGCTCGTCGAACAGGAAGACATCCGGATCGCGCACGATGGCGCGGCCCATGGCGACGCGCTGGCGCTGACCGCCGGAGAGCTGCGAGGGCCGGCGTTCGAGCAGTTCGTCGAGGCCGAGGATGGCGGAGGCTTCGGCGACCCGCCGGTCCATGTCGTCCTTGGCGGCACCCGCGATCTTCAGCGAGAAGCCGAGATTCTCGCGCACCGTCATATGCGGATAGAGCGCGTAGGACTGGAACACCATGGAGATGTTGCGCGAGCGCGGCGGCAGGTCGTTAACCACGCGGCCGCCAATGTCGATGTTGCCGCCGCTGATATCCTCGAGGCCGGCGATCATGCGCAAGGTCGTCGACTTGCCGCAGCCCGACGGGCCGACCAGCGCGATGAATTCGCGGTCGGCGATGTCGAGATCGATGCCGTGCACGATCTCCATATTGCCGTAGCGCTTGGTGAGCTTTTTCAGCGAAACCGTTGCCATGGAGTTCAACCTTTCACCGCGCCGGAGGTGAGGCCGCCGACGAGGTGTTTCTGGACGATGTAGGTGAGGGTCAGCGCCGGGATGATCATCACCACGGCCAGCGCGCACATGCCGCGCCAGTCGATGGTGAACTCGGCCGTGTAGTCGAGAAGCCCGACGGGCAGCGTCTTGGAGTTGACGGAACGGGTCAGCTGCGAGGCCAGCGCGAACTCGTTCCAGCAGGTGAGGAAAGCGAAGATCGCAGCTGAGGCGATGCCGGGACGCGCTAGCGGGAATTCGACCTGCCAGAAGGCCTGCCAGCGGGTGCAGCCGTCGATCTGCGCGGCTTCAGCGAGGTCCTTCGGCACCTGACGGAAAAAGCCGTCGATCAGCCAGATGGTGAAGGGGATGTTCAGCGCCACATAGGCGAGGATCATACCGAAATGCGTGTCGATGATGCCGAGCCGCGCATAGACGAAGAAGAGCGGCAGCGACATGGCGATGCCTGGCACGGTGCGGGTCAGCATCAATCCGAGGAACATGCCTGACTTGCCGCGAAACCTGTAGCGGGCGAAGGCATAGCCGCCGGCCATGCCGATGGCCACGGCGATCACCGTCGAGGTGACCGAGATGATCAGCGAGTTGCGGAAATAATCGAGCACCGGAATGCCGCCTTTGCCGATGCCGCTGAACATGGCGATGTAGGCATCGAAGGAGAGCTGCTGGGGGATCCAGACCGGCGGCTTGGCCATGATCTCGACGGTTGGCCTCAGCGAGGACAGCACGATCCAGATGCCCGGCAGGCAGATCAGGAGCATGGCCAGGAACAGGCCGACGCGGTGCGCGACGGTCAGCGCGCGGCGCATCAGGCGGGCGGAGGCGTTCTCGTCCATTCTCACCACTCCGCGCCGATCTGCGTGCGCGCCGCGGCGAGCTTGTTGTAGAAATAGACGGTGAAGGCGATCGACAGCAGGATCGAGAAATAGGCCATCGCGTTGGCGAGACCCATGCGCGCGTCGCTGTAAGCGGTGCGCCCAACCAGCGTCCACAACAGCTCGGTGCGGCCGGCCGGACCGCCATCGGTCATGATCTTGACGATGTCATAGGCGCGCGCGACGTCGAGCGAACGGATCGTCATGGCGATGTAAGCGAAGGGCATGACGAACGGCCAGGTCACATAGCGGAAGGTCTGCCACGGCGTGCAGCCGTCGACGCGCGCCGCCTCGATCGGCTCCTTGGGCATGGCAAGCAGGCCGGCCAGGATCAGGATGGCGAAGATCGAGGTCGACGACCAGACTTCGGCGATGGTGATGGCGGTGAAGGCGAGGTGGCTTTCGATCAGCCACGGGATGGCGTCCTCAGTGAGGCCCAGCGACTGCAGCGCGTTGTTCACCAGGCCGATATTGTCGTTGAACATGAATTTGAACTGGAAGCCGACCAGGATCGGCGAGAACATCATCGGGAACATCATCAGCGTGCGCAGGATGCGCTGGCCGCGCGTCGCCTTCTCGACCAGCATGGCCAGGCCGAGGCCGAGCAGCATTTCTAGGTTGAGCGCGACGGTGAGCAACAGAACGGTGCGACCGAAGGCCCACCAGAAGTCCGGATTGCTCAGGATCGAGATGTAGTTCCGGAAGCCGATCAGCACGAAGAAAGTCTCGGGCCGGGTCAGGCGGAAGGGCGTGAAGCTGGAATAGAGCGACAGAAGCAGCGGCACGAGCACCACCGCCGCCAGCACGACGAAGGCCGGCAGCAGCAGGAGAATCGGCTCGGATGGCTTGAAGCCCTTCATGGGGATCCTGTCAGCGAGGTGAAGCGATCCAATCCCGGTCGTAACCGAGGATGGCAAGGCTACGCGGCCGCCTCCCCGGTTGACAGGGAGGCGGTTGCGGGATGCGGAGCGCCTAAAGTTTTCCCGCGTCCTGGAGGATCTGCGTTGCCTTGGCGGCAGCGTCGTCGAGCGCCTGCTTCGACGTCTTGTCGCCGAGGATGGCGGCCTGCAGCTCGGGATAGACGGCGTTGGAGATCTCGATCCATTCCGGCGTCTGCGGCACCGGGAAGGCGTTCTTGGCCGCCTCCTGGAAGGCCTGCAGCACTTCGGTCTTGTAGGGATCGGACTTCGCCTGCTCGAGATCCCACTCCCAAACCTTGGTGCGTGTAGGCAGCGGGCCGGCAGCGGCTTCCAGCTTCTGGCTGTCCTCATTGGTCAGCCACCAGACCAGCGAAGCGGCGGCTTCCTTGTTGGCGCAGTTTTCGGTCACGGAGAAGCCATGCGCGCCGGACCAGCCGGAACGCTTGCCGGACGAGCCCTTGGGCTGAACCTTGACGCCGACATTGCCGGCAACCTTGGACGACTTGGGGTCGTTGAAGAAGCCGGCCCAGCCCGGCCAGTCGAGGTTGATCGCCACGGTGCCGGAGGCGAAGCCCTGTCCGAGATCGTCCCACAGATAATTGGTGGTGCCCGCCGGCACGGCCTTGGCCTTGTAGAGGTTGACGAACCAGTCGAGCGCCTTGACGCCGGCCTCGGAGTTGAAGGCGGGCTTGCCGTCCTTGTCGAGATATTCGCCGCCATCGGCGATCACCATCTCATAGAAGCGGCCGTTGATCGCCTCTTCCTTGCCGGCATATTGCGTGCCGTAGAAGTCAGGCGGGCTGGCGAAGAATTCGGCCTGCTGCGCCATCTCGTCGAACGTGTCCGGCGGGGCGAGCTCCTCGCCATATTTGTCCTTGTAGGCCTTCTTCTTGGCTTCGTCCTGGTAGAGGCTTTTCTGGTAGTAGAGCGCCGAGACGTCGAACTGGGCGCGCGGCAGCATGACCAATTTGCCGTCCAGCGTTCCGGCGGCGATGTTGGCCGGCACGAAGGCGTCGATCTCTTCCTTCGGCAGCAGCTTGGCAAGATCGGTGTAGATGCCCGGATATTGCGGCGCGAACGATGTGTGGTTGGAGCCGACGCACCAGGTGATCGAGTTGGAGGCGATGTCCGACTTGATCTCCTTGTCGAGGTCGAAGTGGTTCTTCTTCGACAGGATGTTGACCTTGGCGCCGGTCAACTTCTCCCATTCGGGAATGCGCTCGTAGAGCTTCTCATATTGCTGGCCGCCGATCAGCTTGGCGTCGATCGTCGCACCCGGAAATTTGCCGGGCAGATCGGCTGAAAACGCCGTGCCGCTCAGCAGCAAACCGGCCAGGCCGGCGGAAATGCCTAGAAGCAGTCTCGTCATGTTCTCTCCTCCCACGAGCTCGCGGCGATGGCCGGCCGGATGCGCGGCCGATCGCTCAAGCTTCATTCATATGCAAATAGCATTTTCATTCCCGGGTCAAGCCGATTGTGCTTCCGCTGACACGAAGTTCATGCATATATGCAGATCGAAATTCACTGGAGGGGCAGGTGGCAGAGGAAGAAGACGGGGACCGCTACCGCGCGCCGGCGCTGGACAAGGGGCTGGACATTCTCGAATTGCTGTCGGGCGTCGACGGCGGGCTGACGCAAGCCGAGATCGCCAAGCGGCTCGACCGCAGCCCGAACGAGTTCTACCGCATGCTCGACCGCCTGGTGCGACGCGGCTATGTCACCAAGATCGACGGCGACCGCTATTCGCTGACGCTCAAGCTCTTCGGGCTGGCGCAGCTACACGCGCCGGTGCGGCGGCTGGTGTCCTACGCGACGCCGATCATGCGCGATCTCGCCGAAACCTCATGGCAGGCCAATCAACTGGTGGTGTTCGACCGCGGTGCCGCTGTGGTCATCGCGCAGCAGGAAGCGCCGCGCTACTGGGGCATCTCGATCCGCGTCGGCTCGCATATCAGCCTGTTCGATACCGGCTCCGGCCATGTGCTGCTTGCCTTCCGCTCGCCGGAGGAGCGCAAGATGATGATCGCCGAGCATCTGCAGAGCACCGAACAGCTCAATCTGACGCCGGAGTTCTTCGCCCGCCTCGACCAGGTGCGCGACCGCGGCTACGAGATGATGGCCTCGCTGCAGACCGCCGGCGTCTACAATCTCTCAACGCCGGTGCTCGGGCCTGACGGCAGAGCCATCGCGGCGCTCACCATCCCCTATATCACCCTCGTCAACGCTCCCTCGGCGCCGGACATCACGCTGACGATTCGGCACCTGCAGGACGCCGCCGCAAGGCTGTCGCAGCTTGCCGGGTCGGATGTGCCGCAATCGTCGTAATTTCTTATTTGAATAATGGCTTTTTAGGCGGGATATTGTCTGGCACAACGGGAGGAGACGCCGCCATGATCATCGACACGCATCTGCACCTCATCGACCAGGCCGCCCTGCGCTACCCGTGGCTGGCCGGCGTGCCGGCGCTGAACCGCGATTTCTCCTACCAGGAATATGCCACCGACGCGTTGCGTTCCGGCATTGAGGCCGTGCTGCATATGGAAGTTGATGTCGACCCCGCCGACATCGCCGCCGAGACCGCCCATGTGAAGTCGCTCGCCGGCCAGCCGGGCAGCCTGCTGCGCGGAGCGATCGCCTCTTGCCGGCCCGAGGAGGCCGGCTTCGAGGCCTATCTGGAAACGGTCAAGGCCGAGCCCTTCGTCAAGGGTTTCCGCCGCGTGCTGCATGTCGTGCCCGACGATGTCTCGGAAGGGGCGCTGTTTCGCCGGAACGTCAACCGGCTGGCCGACACCGGCCTGACCTTCGACCTCGTTGTGCTGCCGCATCAGATCCCGAAGGCCATCGCGCTCGCCGATCTCGCGCCCGACGTCCAGTTCGTCCTCGACCATTGCGGCGTGCCCGACATCAAGGGCAATGCCGAGCATCCGTGGCGTGAGCATATGGAGGCCATTGCGAAACGGCCCAACGTCGTCGGCAAGATCTCCGGCGTCGTCGCCTATGCCGACCCGGCGACCTGGACGGTCGATACGCTCAAACCCTATGTCGAACACACGATCAGCAGCTTCGGCTGGGATCGGGTGATCTGGGGCAGCGACTGGCCGGTCTGCACGCTGGGCGGCGGGCTGACCACCTGGATCGCCGCCACGCATGCTCTGCTGGCCGGGACGAGCGAGTCGGAGCGGACACGGCTGCTTTCGGGCAATGCGCGCCGGCTGTGGCGGATATAGACGTCACGCTCGCCGAGCGTCGCGGTGGCAATCAGCACGTCTAGCCGGCGGCGGCCGGCGCGAAACTCTCACGGAACAGGCGATTGATGTCGGCGACGACTTGGGCGGCGTCCTGCCCGCCGGCAAGACCTTCATTGATGCGATCGGAGGCCTGCTGCTGGAACGCCATGTAGCCGTCGTGGCGCGGGCGCACCCAGGCGCCTTCGAGGGTCGCGCGCGTGTCGCGATAGAAGTCGCCGGCCGCGGCGTTGACGGCATCGTCCTCCCAGGCGGCGGCATGGCCTGGCTGGCCGCCCGCAGCGGCGTAAGGGCCACGCTGCACGTCGCCGCTGGCGATCCAGTAGACGAAGTCGATGGCCGCCTCGCGTTCGGTCGAAAAGGCGGAGACGGCGATGCCGGTTCCGCCGAGCGCCGAGCCGACCGGGCCATCGCCGCCGACGACCGGCATGTCGGCAAAGCCGAGACGATGCGGCCGGAAGCCGGCGACCGCATAGGGGACATAGCCGTAGATCAGCGGCGCGCAGCCGATGCGCGATTCTGATTCCGCCATCCTTTCGAACACCGCGATCGGATCCATCGTCAGGCATGCGGGATCGATCAACGCCGCGATCTCGCGCAGCATCTCGAAGGCGGTTTCGCCGGTCTCTTGGTCGACCAGATCGCTCGGCCCGTCGACCGCGCAGGGCCGGCCGAGCTCGGCGGCAAGGGTGTAAAAGCACATCAGCGAATGCGGCGGCCTGAGCGGCAAAAGCACGCGGCCCTGCTCGGCAAGCGCCAGCACTTCGGTCCAGATTCTTGGCGCGGCCTCGATCAGGTCGGGGCGCCAGGCCTGCACCTGGGTGGCAGCATCGATCGGAAAAGCCCATTGCCGGCCCTGCCAGGTGTAGCTCGGGTAGGATTTCCCGACGCTGCCCCTAGCCAGCGTCTCGCGCTCCGCCTCGCGTCCCGGCACATCGAGCGGCGCCAGGCATTTCTCGGCAGTGATCTGGCCGACATGCGGATGGTCGATGACGATCAAATCATAGGCGCGGGCGAGCTCTTCCACCGGGAAGGACTCGAAATCCTGCAGCGATCGCTTTTCCCATTCGACCGAAACGCCGGTCTTGTCCTTCCACAGCGCCGAACACGCCACCATCGGGTCGTAGCCGCGCGGGTGGCTCCAGGTCATCCCTTTCAGCCGGATCACAGGCCGAACTCCGCGCGGATCTTTTCGCTGTGCTCGCCGATGCGGGGAGCGGCCCGATCGCCCTTGGCGCGCGCGCCGTCGACGCGCAGAGGCGAACGCGTGGTGAGGATCGAGACATTGTCCTCGCGCGTCACGGTCTGCAGCATGTCGAGCGCCTTGAAGCCGTCGTTCTCCATCAGTTCCGGCCAGGTCAGCACCTTGGCGCACCAGATGTCGGCGGGCTCGAGAATGGCCAGCCATTCGTCGATGGTTTTTTCCCCGATGCGTTTGGCGATGATCGCCTTGATCTCGTCGCGGGCGGTGAACCAGGTCGCGGGCCTGTCGCGGAAGGAGTCGAGCTCGGGCAATTCGAGCAGATCGGCAATCTTCGGGATCGGCGTCATGGCGATCGCCAGGTAGCCGTCCTTGGCCGGATAGACGCCGTAAGGTGCCGAGAGATAGGCATGGGCGCTGCGGAAGGACGAGCGCTTCGGCTGGCGGCGGCCGTCATTGAGATGCGTGGTCAGCACTTCGAACTGGAAATCGACCAGCGCCTCGAGCAGGCTGGTCTCGACATGGCCGCCCTCGCCGGTGATGCCGCGCCGCACCAGCTTGGCGAGGATGCCTTGGGCGCAGGCAGCGCCCGCCAGCATGTCGGCGATCGCCAGGCCGAACGGCACCGGCCCCTGCTCCTCGTCGCCGTTCAGCCACATCACGCCGGAACGCGCCTGGGCGAGCAAATCCTGCCCCGGGCGTTTCACCCAGGGGCCGTCCTCGCCATAGCCGCTGATCGAAGCATAGACGAGCCGCGGGTTGATCGCCCTCACATGCTCATAGTCGAGGCCGAGCCGCTCGATGACGCCCGGCCGGAAATTCTGGATGAGCACGTCGGCCTTGGCGATCAGGCCGCGCAGCGCGGCGAGGTCGGTCTCGTTCTTGAGGTCGACGGCAAGGCTCTCCTTGCCGCGGTTGATGGCGTGGAAAATGGTGGAGTCGCCGCCGATCTCGGTGTCGCTGAGATAGAGCCGGCGCGACAGGTCGCCACCGTCCGGCCGCTCGATCTTGATGACGCGCGCGCCAAGGTCGAGCAGGCGAAGCGAACAGTAAGGCCCCGACAGGAACTGACTCATGTCGATGACGATGAGGCCGGTCAGCGGAAGTTCGGTGTCAGCAGCCACGATTCACTTCTCGGTCTTGCCGACGAAATCGGCCGGGTTCTTGTATTTCACCGTCTGCAGATGCTCGCAGTAGAGCACCAGCTCTCCTTCACCCTTGAAGACTTCATAGCTGGCGCGGATCAGGCCCATGTTCCGGTAGCGCGGTTTTTTGTCGAGGTTGGTGCGGATCGAATAGATGGTGTCGCCGATGAAGACCGGCTTGATGAAGCGGAGCTTGTCGTAGCCGTAGGAGAAAGCGTTGACGCAGTTGGTGGCGACGAGACCGAGCCCGGCCGAAAAGACGAAGGCGCCGGCCACCAGCCGCTTGCCGAAAATGCCTTCCTTTCCGGCGAACATCTGGTCCTGCACGTAAGGGTGGATATCCAGCACCAGCGCATTGAACATATGGCTTTCGCCCTCGGCGATGGTGCGGCGGAGCGAGCGGATTTTGTGGCCGGGCTGCCAGTCCTCGTAGAACCAGTTTTCCGAATTCCAGACGGGGATGTCGGCATGCGCCTCAGGCATATCCGCTGGATGCGTCGAAGCAACACCGATGGTCGGCGAGAATTCGCTCATGCCTCGCTCCGGGGGCTACCGGCGCGGTCTGCAAGGCGGTTCCAGGCACGATGCCGGATGGCGAGATGCATGATCGCTTTCCTCCCGTCAGTTTTCTTTTGTAAATAATATTTTCACATATGGGATTGCCTTGCAAGCGACGATCGGCGAAATTTTTGGAAAGCCAGTACGGGCGGAGGAGCCGCCGGCAGCGGAGGAGACCGACAGAAGGGCCTGTGTTGTCTCTGTCGGCAGCCTCAAGCGCGAGGCGCCCTATTTCCACAGGCGCGCGCGGCGTCGGCCTCGGCGTCTATGCCTTGGACGAGGCGACACTTGCCGTGTGGAAGCTGGCGTTGCTTAGTGGCTGACCCGCACGAACGAGCCGGTATAGGTCTGGCCGGCAAGCACGTAGGTGACGTTGAGCGTTCCCGGCGACACCATCGTGGCGGTAATGTCGGCGCCGTTTGGCAGGCGCCCGAGCTTCAATGTATTCCCGACGATCCGGCCGGAGCCATCGGCGACGCCTGGCTTGTTGTCGGCGAGATCGCCCCATGCGTAGCTGACCGTCACCTGTCCGGCCGAGGACACGGTCAGCACGGCCAGCTTGCCGTCATACATGCCGTTGAGCTGCCCCGCCCATATACCGGAGAAGGCGGCGTATCTCGCCGGAACGCCCTTGGCGGGCGGAACGACCGCGACCGTCTGATCGAGTTCAGCCGAATTCGGCAAGGCCGGAGCGGGAGCGCCGGCCGGAGCGGGTTGCGGGTCAGCAATAGGTTGCGCACCAGCAACAGGTTGCGCACCAGCAACAGGTTGCGCACCAGCAACAGGTTGCGAACCAGCAACAGGTTGCGTGTCTGGAGTCGACTGGCAGGCGGCAAGCATGGCCACAACGCCCAGCATCGGCAAGAGACTGCTTGATCGTGCAAGCAGTCCGGATCGAACCCGTCCCTGCGCCAGTTTCCCACCCCAAACCGGAATTCTCATAAGCATCCCTCTGACAGGAAGCCCCTTAGCCTAGTTGCCGCCGCCGGCATAGGGATTTCCTCGAGCGCGGTCCTCTCCGCTCAGCACGAACCACCTGGCTAGCAAATCGTCGCCGAGACGCCGTGGCGCGAAGCGATCGAAGGCGCCAGCGAGACGGACACTCCGTCTATTGAGCCGGCGCGCCGCCGGGGATCAGCAGAAAGCCCTGTTCGCCGGTCGAATACCACAATCCCAGATACAGCAACGCCAACAATATCGCGACGATCACCGCAATCCGGACCAGAACGCGCATGATGTTGTCACCTGTTGCGCCGGCATGTTCCCGATTCATATGCCGAAAATGCGGCCGGTAAAATCTTCGAGACCTGCGGTTCCGCGTCGACGGCTCTTATGCCGACCTGCTAGCTCTTTTCGCCGGATACGACCTGTGTCGCTTCCGTCCGGGCAGCTTTTCCAGGGACGACAGCTCCACTTGCTCGCATCCATCGGGCGCTGTCGGTGGCGTGATGCCGGAACTCCCGCCGATGCCCCGCGTTCCCAAGAAACCAGCAGCGACTGCGCTTCACCGATTCGAGCAAAGATCGTTCGTCGATTTCCTTCGAGAAGAATAAGAGCACGGAGTTTCAGCCATGGCTTTCACGCTTGAGAGTCCAGCCTTTGAAACCGGGCAGGCCATTCCCGAGCGCTATGTGCGCAACGGAGGCAACTTGTCTCCTCCCCTGCAATGGAAGAACGCTCCGGCCGGGACCAGAAGCTTCCTGCTTGTCGTCGAGGATCCCGATGCGCCGCGCGGCATGTTTCGCCATTGGGCGGTCTATGACATCCCCGCCGGCCGGGACAGCCTGCCGGAAGGCGCCGCCGGACCGGAAAGTTTCCGCCAAGGCGTGAACGACTTCGGCAATGCCCATTATGACGGTCCCCAGCCGCCAAAAGGGCATGGCGTCCACTATCACTTCCGCCTTTCAGCGCTCGACGTGGAGACGCTGGAATCCGGCGGAGAAACGGCAATCGCCGACCTTCTGGCCCATGCGGGACCGCACATGATCGCCACCGCCGACCTTGTCGGCACATATGAAAGCCGCTGACGCGCGATCCGAAGCGGCTTGTCGGCGTTCGATCATGCCCTCCGTTCGAACAAGGAGAAAGACAATGCCGGACAAGAAAACCATCGAAAAGGCGCGCAAGGACAAGCGCGAAGGCAAGTCGGCAAGCACACAGGCCGGCGAGTTCGTTCACGCGGAAATCGACAAGGTCCGGCAGGGCGAACATGGCGCCCGCTCCACCAAGCAGGCGATCGCCATCGGCCTTTCGGAGGCGCGCCGCGCGGGCGTCGACCTGCCGCCGCCCAAAAAAGGCGACGTGAAGGAGAGCACGCGCAAGAGCGCCAAATACGCTTACGAGGCAGGCCAGGGCGAACGGAAGCCGAAGCGACGGCCGAAGGTCGCGAAGGCGGTGTCGAAGGTGCTCGAGGGCGAGCCGAAAAGCACCGCCTCCCGCAAGGCCCTGTCGCGGCAGGCCAAGAGCGCCGCATCCGGCCGCACGGCCGCAGAGCGGTCGGCGGCGGCCAGGAAAGCCGCGCAGACCAAAGGCGCCGCCGGACGATCAGCGGCGGCGCGCAAGGCAGCCAGAACCCGCGCGGAGCGCGGTTAGCCGCAGGATGGGTAGCAGATCTGTAGGCAGGATTCTGCGTCGAGCCTATACCAGCCGGAAAATGGCTTTGCGTCCAGGCCGCTCCTACGGGCTCGGGCGCCGCGCGCGTGAGCAGCGGTGACGATTTCTGCCGCTAAGAAATCTGCTCAGGAAAGACTGTTTGGTGGAGCCAATCGGAATCGAACCGACGACCTCTTGAATGCCATTCAAGCGCTCTCCCAACTGAGCTATGGCCCCACTCCCGGCAGTCAGCCGGCGCCGTTTCCGGCGAAGAGATCCGGCGCGGTTGGGAACCGCGCCGTCGTTTAGTGCTGGCGGCTTCTAGCGCCGCCTTCGGTCAAGATCAAGCCTCGAAAGACCGCTTTTTCGTCACAGGCGAAAATCGCCGGCAAACGATCAGAATCAGACCTCGTCCTCGTCGTCGCCGACGCCGATCATGTCGGAGACGTCGTCGTCCTCTTCCTCTTCGTCGGCAAGGAAGGTGTCGTCTTCATCATCGCCGAGATCGACATCGTCCTCGTCGTCGCCGAGATCGGGAAGATCGTCGCCGCCGCCCTTGGCCTCGTCATCGGCTTCCTCGAGCGAGACGACTTCGGCGCCTTCCTCCTCGTCGCCGTCCAGTTCCTTGTCGGCGACCTCCTCATCCTCCTCGAGGGCGGAGATCTTGCCTTCCTCGAAATAGGAGCGCGGATAGCTCTTGCCGGTATAGGGCGAGACGATCGGGTCTTTGTTCAGGTCGTAGAATTTCCGACCCGTTTCGGGGTCGACACGCTTGGTGCCAAGTTCAGCTTTTGCCACGTCAGGCCTCGTCAAAAAAAGAATGGTCCCCTTAACCGCAGTTTTCCGCGCTGTCAAAGCCAAAAGACATGCGCCCGAAACCCGCTTTTCAAAGGCTTGCGCCAAGGGGATGACCATTGCCCCGCGCCGTGATACGAGACCGCCGCATCATGACGAACCGGGCCGGCCAGCCGGCCTTTCATTTGGAAGACAAAATGTCTCATTCCGCCGCCGCTAAACCAGCCACGGCCCGCAAATCCCCTGCCCTTGCCGGCACTGCGCGCGTGCCGGGCGACAAGTCGATCTCGCACCGTTCCTTCATGTTCGGCGGCCTTGCCTCCGGCGAGACGCGCATCACCGGCCTGCTCGAAGGAGAGGACGTGATGCGCACGGGCGCGGCCATGAAGGCGATGGGCGCGCATATCGAGAAGAACGGCGCCGAATGGGTGATCCGCGGCACCGGCAACGGCGCGCTGCTGCAGCCGGAAGGGCCGCTCGATTTCGGCAATGCCGGCACCGGCTCGCGGCTCACCATGGGCCTTGTCGGCACCTATGACATGGAGACGACCTTCATCGGCGACGCCTCGCTGTCCGGCCGGCCGATGGGCCGCGTGCTCGACCCGCTGCGCCAAATGGGCGTGCAGGTGCTGAAGGCGGCACCGGGCGACCGCATGCCGATCACATTGCGCGGCCCGAAACACGCCGCGCCGATCACCTATCGCGTGCCGATGGCGTCGGCCCAGGTGAAGTCGGCGGTGCTGCTTGCCGGCCTGAACACGCCCGGCATCACCACGGTGATCGAGCCGGTGATGACCCGCGACCATACCGAAAAGATGCTGAAAGGCTTTGGCGCCAATCTGACGGTCGAGACCGACGAACGCGGCGTGCGCCACATCTTCATCGAGGGCCAGGGCAAGCTCACCGGACAGACGATCGCCGTGCCCGGCGACCCCTCTTCCGCCGGCTTCCCGCTGGTGGCCGCGCTCATCGTGCCGGGCTCGGATATCGTGATCGAGAACGTGCTGATGAACCCGACGCGCACGGGACTTCTGTTGACCCTGCAGGAAATGGGCGGCCGCATCGACATCCTCAACCCGCGCAATGCCGGTGGCGAGGACGTCGCGGATTTGCGGGTGCGTTCCTCCGACCTCAAGGGCGTCGTCGTGCCGCCGGAGCGAGCGCCGTCGATGATCGACGAGTATCCGGTGCTGGCGATCGCGGCGAGCTTCGCCGAGGGCGAGACGCTGATGCAGGGGCTGGAGGAATTGCGCGTCAAGGAATCCGACCGGCTGGCGGCGGTCGCCAACGGGCTCAAGCTCAACGGCGTCGACTGCACCGAGGGCGAGGCCTCGCTTGCGGTGCGCGGCAGACCGGGCGGCAAGGGGCTCGGCGCCCACCCCAACGGCCAGGATACGGTGGTGAAGACGCATCTCGACCACCGCATCGCCATGAGTTTCCTGGTGATGGGGCTGGCGACGGAGAAGCCCGTGACCATCGACGACGCCAACATGATCGCGACGAGCTTTCCGGAGTTCATGGGACTGATGAAGGGGCTGGGCGCGGAGATCGAGTGATCCGGGCTCGGATCATTCGCTGTAAAGGAAGTATTGATCTGCGGCCCGCATTATTCCCACTGGCAGGGTATGCCGTGGATATTGCGAATTGTTTTTGGCTGATGGGAAAATCACCACCGTCAAGGAATTAACCGACGGTCGATTTGCGTATTCACGCGGGCCGACGAAGCCCGCCGCGATTGTGACCAAAGAGCAACTCGAAGAGATCCAACGCCTTAACGCGATACGTATCGCGCTTCCGGCTCTCGGAGCCGTCATCATTTTTATCCTCACTAAGGACGACCTTCCGCTTCTCGCGTCCGTGACGGTCGGTGCGGTTGCGGTCGCGCTTAGCGTTTATGTCGTTACCGCGATGACAAATCGAATTGCGCAGATATTGAACGCAGCTCCGCACGAGGCAGCATTACCTACCCGCATCCCTCTTTCGGCGTTCTTTGTTGATCTCTTGAACTCCAGCAGTAACCTCGATGTGCTAGTGGGCAAATGGTTTTGGGGCTGCATGTGCATCGCTTCCATCGTGGTGCCACCGGCAAAGTACCTAAAGTCCGAGAACATCGGTTGGACCGATGCCGTCGCCATGTTGGCATTCGGCGTTTTTTCCTACGTCTTGTTTAGAGCGTTTTCGGCGGAGCGCCAGCGCAGGAAAGGTGCAGCAGTTACCGACAAGGCCTGATCGTAAGCGGTCAATTTCATCCTTGATTTAAGGCCGCGCCTCGGCTTCAAGCACTAGCATGCTGACCGCTGACCTAGAAGCTGGTTTCACCATCGCCATCGACGGCCCCGCAGGCGCGGGCAAAGGCACACTCGCCCGCCGGCTCGCCGATCACTACCGGCTGAACCTGCTCGACACCGGCCTCACCTATCGCGCGGTCGCGCACAAGCTGCTCGAGCTCGGCCTGCCGCTCGACAATGTCTCGGCGGCCGAAACCGCGGCGCGGCAGGTGGACCTCTCCAACCTCGACCGGACAGTGCTTTCGGCGCATGCGGTGGGCGAAGCGGCATCGAAAGTCGCAGTCATCCCCACGGTGCGGCGTATCCTGGTCGAGAAGCAGCGGGCCTTCGCCAAGGCGCCGCCGGGCGCGGTGCTCGACGGCCGCGACATCGGCACGGTGGTGTGTCCCGACGCCGACATCAAGCTCTATGTCACGGCGAGCGCCGAGGTGCGCGCCCGGCGCCGGCTGGCCGAGATCGAGAGCATGGGCGGCAGCGCCGACTTCGCCACCATCCTCGCCGACATCGAGCGCCGCGACGAGCGCGACATGGGCAGAGCCTCCTCGCCGCTGAAGCCGGCGGCGGACGCGCACTTGCTTGATACCAGCGAAATGGCTATAGAGGCCGCGTTTCTGGCGGCAATGGCGATCGTTGACGAGGCCCTTGCCAAGAGAAACAAGGCCTGATCGGGCTTTTTCGGTTGCCTTGAGCGGCGAAAATACCCATATCGGGCACGAACCAGCCTGCCAGCATTCTTCATGCGCCGGACTTGCCGCTCGAACAGCGGCCAAGGGCTCTTCAGCCCGGAACGCCGGCAGGCTCACGCAACGCTAACCCACGGCGCCCGCTCCGCCATCGCGCGGAGCATTCCAGGAGAAACAATGTCAGTAGCTAATCCGTCTCGCGACGATTTCGCGAGCATGCTCGAAGAATCATTCACCGCCGGCCATTCCGGCGAGGGCCAGGTTGTCCGGGGCACGATCACCGCGATCGAAAAGGACATGGCCATCATCGATGTCGGCCTCAAGGTCGAAGGCCGCGTGCCGCTGAAGGAATTCGGCGCCAAGGGCAAGGACTCTTCCCTCAAGGTCGGCGACACCGTCGAGGTCTATGTCGAGCGCATCGAGAACGCGCTTGGCGAAGCCATGCTGTCGCGCGAGAAGGCTCGCCGCGAGGAGAGCTGGGTGCGTCTCGAAGAGAAGTTCACCAAGGGTGAGCGCGTCGAAGGCGTCATCTTCAACCAGGTCAAGGGCGGCTTCACCGTCGACCTCGACGGCGCCGTGGCGTTCCTGCCGCGCAGCCAGGTTGATATCCGCCCGATCCGCGACGTCACCCCGCTGATGCACAACCCGCAGCCCTTCGAGATCCTCAAGATGGATCGCCGCCGCGGCAACATCGTGGTGTCGCGCCGCACAGTGCTCGAGGAGAGCCGCGCCGAACAGCGTTCGGAAATCGTGCAGAACCTCGAGGAAGGCCAGGTGGTCGAAGGCGTGGTCAAGAACATCACCGACTACGGTGCGTTCGTCGACCTCGGCGGCATCGACGGCCTCCTGCATGTCACCGACATGGCATGGCGCCGCGTCAACCATCCGACCGAGATCCTCAACATCGGCCAGACGGTCAAGGTGCAGATCATCCGCATCAACCAGGAAACCCACCGCATCTCGCTCGGCATGAAGCAGCTCGAGTCGGATCCGTGGTCGGATATCGGCACCAAGTTCCCGATCGGCAAGAAGATCAAGGGCACCGTCACCAACATCACCGACTACGGCGCGTTCGTCGAGCTGGAGCCGGGCATCGAAGGCCTCATCCACGTTTCGGAAATGTCGTGGACGAAGAAGAATGTGCACCCCGGCAAGATCCTGTCGACGACACAGGAAGTCGACGTGGTGGTGCTCGAGGTCGATCCGGCCAAGCGCCGCATCTCGCTCGGTCTCAAGCAGACGCTGGAGAACCCATGGGAAGCCTTCGCGCGCAGCCATCCGGTCGGCAGCCAGGTCGAGGGCGAGGTCAAGAACAAGACCGAGTTCGGCCTGTTCATCGGCCTGGAAGGCGACGTGGACGGCATGGTGCACCTGTCCGACCTCGACTGGACCCGTCCGGGCGAGCAGGTCATCGAAGAGTACAATCGCGGCGACATGGTCAAGGCGCAGGTGCTCGACGTCGACATCGAGAAGGAGCGCATCTCGCTCGGCATCAAGCAGCTGGCCCGTGACACGGTCGGCGAAGCGGCCAGCAGCGGCGAGCTGCGCAAGAACGCCGTCGTCACCTGCGAGGTCATCGGCGTGAAGGATGGCGGTCTGGACGTGCGGCTGGTCGACAGCGGCATCGAGACCTTCATCAAGCGCTCCGACCTTTCGCGCGACCGCGACGAGCAGCGCCCCGAGCGCTTCACCGTCGGCCAGAAGGTCGATGCCCGCGTCATCGCCTTCGACAAGAAGACCCGCAAGCTGCAGGTCTCGATCAAGGCGCTGGAAATCGCCGAGGAGAAGGAAGCGGTCGCCCAGTACGGCTCGACCGACTCCGGCGCCTCGCTTGGCGACATCCTGGGCGCGGCGCTGAAGAAGCAGGGCAACTAAGCTCGCTTCCACACCAAAAGAAAAACCCCGCCGGAGCGATCCGGCGGGGTTTTTCTTTTGTCGGGATATCAGAGCAATTCCAGGAAAAGAGTCAGCGGTTTTCCGTCCGGAATTGCGTAAAACAAGAGATAGAGTTCAGGCCCGGCCGTAGAGCGGAACCAGCGTGCCGCTCATGGCCTGGTTAGCTGGCGAGGCGAGATAGGCGATCGCTTCGGCCGCGGCCTCGAGGCTGACCCATTTGCTGAAATCGGCGTCCGGCATACTGTCGCGATTGGCCTGCGTGTCGAGCGTCGAGGGCGCCACCGCATTGACCAGGATGCCCTTGTGCTTCAGCTCCTCGGCCATGGCGACCGTCATTGCCGCGACCGCCGCCTTGCTCGCGGTGTAGGCGACCATGCCGGAGCCGCGCCTCGGATCGAGGCCGGCGCGCGCGGTGACATTGACGATGCGGCCAGCCGTGTTGGACGCCAGCATCGAGCGCACCGCGGCGCGGCTGCACAGGAAGGTCGTGCGGGCGTTGGTGTCCATCATTTCGGCGAAGGAAGCCGACTCGATCTTTTCGACCGGCGCCATGGTGAAGCCGCCAGCGAGGTGGATCGAGGCCCAGAGGTCGGGGACCTGATGGTAGAAGGCTTCGACCTTGGCCGAATCCGAAAGGTCGACATTATGCGCCAGATGCACGCTGGCGTGGGCTGCGTAAGGAAAATGCGGCGGGGCCGCCGCGTGGGCATTGGGCACGTGGCAGATCGCGCCCTGCTCCAGCAATCTGCCGACAACCGCGCCGCCGAGCGCCCCAGTGCCGCCCGTGATCACGATATGCCTGCCGTTAAGCGTTTCCGTCATACTTTGACCGCTCCTGTCATTTTCTTATGATTATATCTCGGGTTATGCCGCCCCAGGCTCGAACGTCGCGCCTTTCGCGTTGTCACTCAATTGAAATATCGACATGGCTGGCGCAGCGTCTTTGCATGTGTCCAGCGCCCCGGACAATTTTCGTCAGACCAGCGGCCAGCCATCCAGTATGGCGTCCCAAAGCAGACGCTCGTCCGTCTGCGGACGCCGTACCTTGTAGTTGAGCTTGTGCAGCCAGAAGCCGTCATACATGGCGCGATGCCTCACTTCGTCGAAAGGCTTCAAGAGCTGCCATTGCAATTCGTGCGGCCTGTCCGCGCCAACCTGCGGCATCTTCAGGAAGTCCTGCCTCAGCTTCCCATGCAGCAGCAGAGAAGCCTCGATGTGATGCGGGAACATGAAATACTGGAGAAGCCGATCATATTCGCGCCAGTAGTCGGCGAGGCCATGGAGCACCGTCTCGACCAGAGGATGTCCCTTGCGCGCGTGGATGAACCAGGTCTCCACCAGCCGAGGCACGCGGTTGGTTTCGCGAAGGATATAGAAATCCTCGCGCTCGATCTGTCGCGGCACGGGCTGCCTGAGCAGAATGGTGGCGTCGAGCCAGGTGCCGCCGTGCCGCAGGAGCAGGCTAAGCCGGATGAAGTTGGAGAAGTGCTGGCTCTTCATCAGCTGACGCCGGCGCTTGTCCCAGATATGGTCCGGCAGATCGACATAGTCTGTCACGGTGGTGTCATCGAGGACGATGAGATCGCGGTCGCCCTTATACCGCTGCACCGAGCGCATGCAGGCCTTCACCAAGGGCGGCGCGTTGTCGGGGCCTTGCGCCCAATATTGCCAGATCGGACCCAACCCGCCTTCCGGCATGCTGGTCGAGCACCATTGCGAATGATCGACAGCGA
Source organism: Mesorhizobium sp. M2E.F.Ca.ET.209.01.1.1 (assembly GCF_004010375.2). Classification (NCBI taxonomy): domain Bacteria; kingdom Pseudomonadati; phylum Pseudomonadota; class Alphaproteobacteria; order Hyphomicrobiales; family Phyllobacteriaceae; genus Mesorhizobium; species Mesorhizobium sp. M2E.F.Ca.ET.209.01.1.1. The sequence goes on from NZ_SADP02000009.1 coordinate 257,542, forward strand.
CGTTCCGGGCGCGCTGGTCCCTGCGCCGGGCCAGGTTCATGTGGGTTTTGGCGGCGCGCTTGCGCACCCACCACGGCAAGTCCGGCGAAGACGCCGCCCAGCGCAAGGGCGCCAGGTGACGGCGCCTGAGCGGATCGTCGAATGGCGGTTCGGTGAAAAAGGCGCTATCCGGGCCGTCGTCCCCCGATGGTGCCATAACGATCAATCCACCGAAATCTCGATGACGCGCGGCTTGCCGGTCGCCCGCGCGCGCTTCAGCGCCCCGGCCAGGTCAGCGGTCCCGGTCAACCGCTCGGCCGCGATGCCATAGGCCTCGGCGAGCTTGCAGAAATCCGGCGGCGCCGGCGACACGCCGACGGGCTCGACACCGACATCGAGCATCGAGGTCTCGATCTCGCGATAACCGCGATTGTTCCAGACGACGAAGATCACCGGCGTCTCGGCATCGAGCGCGGCGCCGATTTCCGGCAAGGTGAACTGGAAGCCGCCGTCGCCGGTGAGGCACACCACGGGCGCTTGCGGAACGGCGAGTGCCGCGCCGATCGCCGCTGGCGGACCGTAGCCCAGCGCGCCGAAGCCGGTCGCGGCGTTGAACCAGCCACCGGGACGGTCGTGGTCGTAATAGAGGTTCGCGGCGTAGATCGGCTGGGTCGAATCGCCGACGATAATGGCGCCCGGCAGCGCGTCGCGGATCGTCTCCACGGCACGAACCTGCGCCAGGTATTCGGGCCTCAGCTCGGCCAGCGCTGCTTTCCGTGCGGCGGCCGCGCGGGCTTCGCCGTCCTTGGCCGCGGGATGGCCCGGCCCGATTGCCGCGAGCAAAGCCTCGATCCCTTCGGCGCAATCAGCCTGGATGCCTACCGTGACCGGCCGGCGCGCGATCTGGTCGGCGCCGATGTCGATGCGGATCAGCTTGTTCGGCAAGACGAAGCCGCCGTCGCCATAGCCGTCATAATCGGTCGGGCCGAACTCGGTGCCGGCCGCGACCACCAGATCGGCGTCCGCCATCAGCGCGCGCACCGCCTTGAGGCTGGGGCTGGCCGGCACGCAAAGCGGATGGCCATGCAAAAGGCCGCGCGCATTGGCAGTCTCGACAACCGGAGCGCCGAGCGTTTCGGCCAGGCGTCGCAGCGCCGCGTCGGCCTTCCTGGCGCCGCCGCCCGAAAGGATCAGCGGCCGGCGTGCAGCCTTGATGAGCTTTGCCGCTTCCGCAATCGCCGCTGGGGCCGGAGCGGGCGGCGCGGCGTTGCTCAGCGCCGCCGCGATGCCGTCGGCGGGCTTGACCATGACGTCGGTGGGGATCTCGATATGCACCGGCCCCGGCCGCGCCGACGAAAACAGCGCGAAGGCACGGGCGAGCGCGCCCGGCAGTTGATTAGCCTCGGTGACGCGCTCTGAGAACAGCGCGACCTTCTCCATCATGCCGCGCTGGTCGGGCAGCTCATGCAGAAAGCCCAAACCCTTGCCCAGCGTATCGGTGGCGTTGACGCCGGAGATGACCAGCATCGGCACCGAATCGGCGCGCGCCTGGCCCATGGCGGTGATGGTGTTGGTCAACCCCGGTCCGGTGATGACGAAGGCGACGCCAGGCCGGCCGCCGGCGCGCGCATAGCCGTCGGCCATGAAGCCGGCGCCCTGCTCGTGGCGCGGCGTGACATGGCGGATCTTCGAACGCGCCAGCCCGCGATAGAGCTCGACCGTATGTACGCCCGGAATGCCGAAGACGGTGTCGACGCCATGCGCTTCGAGCAAGGTGATCAGCGCTTCGCCGATGGTGGTCATCAATCTCCTCCCTTTTCCGGCGCAAGGCCGAGCTCGGCCTCTATGGCTTTGATGCCGATCGCCGCCAATTCGCCAGGCGAGAACATCTCGCCGGCCAGGCAGCCTTCGATCCAGAGCCCGTCGATGATCGCGTTGATCGAGATGGCATGGTGGCGCAGTTCGCTTGCGTCCGGCTTGCGCCGTTCGGCCGCGAGCACTTCGGCCACGACGGCTTCCACCTCGTTGCGAAAGCCGAGATAGCCTTCGCGGTGGGCGCGGGCGAGCGTCGGATCGGCGCCGGCACGGCCGATGAAGGTCGCCCAGAGCGAAAACACCCGCTGGTCGATGATCGGCGCGTTGAGATTGGCGGTGACGAAGGCGGCAAGTCGCTGGCGCGGCGAGGCGTCTTCCATGAGCAATGCCGCTTTCGCCTGCTCTGTCATGCGGCCCATCAACGCCGCATAGGCCTCCTGCAGCAAATCTTCCTTGCCGGGGAAATAGTGGCGGATCAGCCCGGCGGTGACGCCGGCGCGCAAGGCGATGGTGCGAACGGTGGCGCCCTCGAGGCCATGTTCCGCCACGCTGTCCAGGGTCGCGTCGATCAGGTCCTGCCGCCGCCGCTCCTCGCCCTCGCGGCGGAACTTGCGGCGCGCATTCATTGGCGCAGGATCGGCCGCGTCAGGCATGTCGGGCCGCCTTCGCAGGCGATGCAGAGCGCATCCGCCTCGAAGATTTCGACCGTGCAGCCGGCGGCTTCCATCGCGGCTTTGGTCTTGGGAAAGCCGGCCACGGCAATGACCTTCAATGGACTGGTCGGCAGCACATTCAGGCTGAGGCCGTTGGAGGCGGCGAACTCTTGCGCATCGCCTTCGACCAGGCGGATGCCGCGCGCCTTCAGCATCTGGTAGAACGGGGCCGGCAGAAGCGGCGAATAGACCAGCGCGAGGTCGTCGGCCAGCGGGCTGATCACCGACATCAGATGCAGGCACGCCTCTTCGCCCTGCCACAGCGGCAGGTCGAAGCCGTAGACGGAAATACCGAGCGGCGTCAGCAGGTTGGCGACCTGCTGGATGCCTTGCTGGTTGGTGCGCACGCCGCGCCCGATCGCCAGAGTGCGGGCATCCACCCATACACAGTCGCCACCCTCGACCTGGCCGGGCGCCTCGACGCGGCCAAGGACCGGAATGCCCAGCCTTCTATAGGTTTCCTCATGCAGCGAAGGCTCTTTGGCGCGCAACGGCTTGCCCATGGACAGGATCAGCGCGCCGCGGTCGGTCATCAGCGACGGGTCATGCGTGAACACCGAATCCGCGAGACCGTCGGCCTTGTCCTCGATCCATTCGATTTCGGCGCCGGAAGCCGACACCAGCTCGGCAAGGAGCGCATGCTGCATTGCTGCTTTCGCCGGGTCGAAACCCGGGCCATAGTGCCAGGCGGCCCTGTCGGCGCCGCGCATGGCGTTGGCCGCCGAACGCATCAGCACGCGCCGCAACGGCGCCGCCATGGACTGTGATCCGAAAGCGCTCATCGATGCCCTTCTAAGATGAAAAAAAGCGGAAAAATTTCATGAAAGGCTATTTATACACTTGCACAACAACGCCGCAAGTGCCGTAATGAGCGGGATTGACGGGCTCGCGCTGTCGGGTCCATGCTGAAATCTGGAGCGGCAGTACAGCGTATGTTGATTAGCCGGATGGACGTTCGACGACCTGCCTTCGACCATAGAGAGGTCGCCCGGTGAGCGTGGCAGACGCTGCCCCAGTCCAATCCGGCAAGGCGCAAAGCGCCGCCGCCGAAGCCATCCATGTCGAGAACCTGCACAAGAAATTCGGCCAGTTGCATGTGCTGAAGGGCGTTTCGCTGTCGGCGCGCGACGGCGAGGTGGTCGCCATCATCGGCGGCTCCGGCTCCGGCAAATCGACGCTGTTGCGCTGCATCAACTGCCTTGAGAATCCGACCAGCGGCATCATCCGCGTCAATGGCGAGGAGATCAAGCTCAAGGCCGACAGCCACGGCCATACCGTTCCGGCCGACCGCCGGCAGATCGAGCGGATCCGCTCGCGGCTCGGCATGGTGTTCCAGAATTTCAACCTGTGGAGCCATATGACGCTGATCGAGAACGTCATTGAGGTTCCGGTGCATGTGCTGGGGGTCAAGCGCGACGAAGCGATCGCCCAGGCCGAGAAGCTGCTCGCCCGCGTCGGGCTGGCGGAGAAGCGCGACGTTTATCCGGCCTTCCTGTCCGGCGGCCAGCAGCAACGCGCCGCGATCGCCCGGGCGTTGGCGATCAATCCGCGCGTCATGCTGTTCGACGAGCCAACGTCCGCGCTCGATCCGGAGCTGGTCGGCGAGGTGCTGAAGGTGATCGGCGACCTGGCGCGCGAGGGGCGCACCATGGTGCTGGTGACGCATGAAATGAAGTTCGCCCGCGAGGTCGCGACGCATGTCGTCTACCTCTACAACGGGCTGGTCGAGGAGGAAGGTCCGCCGGAACAGCTGTTCGGCGCGCCCAAATCCGAAAGGCTCAAACAATTCCTCCGCAATGTCGGCTAGGGGCCGGCATCAAGCGGGGCGAAAACCGGGAACAACAACAAACTGGGAGTCCTGACATGAAGACTGTTCTCAAAACATTCGCGGCAGCGCTGCTTCTCGGCGTCGCGGCGATGGGCGGCGTGGCCAAGGCCGAGCAAGTCAAGATCGGCGTCGCCGCCGAGCCCTATCCGCCTTTCACCTCGCCCGACGCCAGCGGCAAATGGGTTGGCTGGGAAATCGACTTCATCGACGCCGTCTGCGCCGAAGAGAAGCTCGACTGCGTCATCACCCCGGTCGCCTGGGACGGCATCATTCCGGCGCTGACCACCAAGAAGATCGACCTTATCGTCTCCTCGATGTCGATCACCGCCGAACGCGAGAAGACGATCGACTTCTCGGACAAGTATTACAACACCCCGACCGCGATCATCGGACCGAAGGACCAGAAGTTCGGCGCCACGCCGGACGATCTCAAGGGCAAGGTGATCGGCGTGCAGGTGTCCACGGTGCATGCGGTCTACGCCAAGAAGCACTTCACCGGCGCGCAGGAAATCAAGGAATACCAGACGCAGGACGAGGCCAACAACGATCTGGCCGCCGGCCGTCTCGACGCGGTGCAGGCCGATTCCATCGCGCTCGGCGAATTCCTGAAATCCGACCAGGGCAAGGCCTGCTGCGACCTGAAGGGCATGGTTGCCCCGGACGACGAAGTGCTTGGACCGGGCGTCGGCGCCGGCGTGCGCAAGGAAGACACCGCGCTCAAGGAAAAGATCAATGCCGGCATCAAGGCGATCCGCTCCAACGGCAAATATGACGAGATCTCGAAGAAGTATTTCGACTTCGACATCTATGGCGGCGCGCCGCAGTCGAACTGAGCCTCTAACCAATGAGTGAGGGCATGGCGTACGCGCCATGCCCGACCTTGCCACGCATGCCTGCCGCGGGCCTCGACGCCAGCGGCTAGAGCAATTCCAGGAAAAGTGTGAGCGGTTTTCCGTCCGGAATTGCGTGAAACAAAGAAATAGAGTGGTTCGCCGTTTCCGTGAAACGGCGAACCACTCTTGACAGCAATCCGGGGGCGAAGCTGATCGACGCCTTTCTTCCGGCCTCCGCGGCCGGCATTTTCGAACTCCTGTCACCCGTGGCGCCCGGCTGGGGCGCCACGCTGCTGGTCGGGTTGCTGCATTCGCTGGAGATCGCCATCGGCGCCACCTGCCTCGGCCTGCTGATCGGCACTGCCGGCGCGTTCGGCAAGCTCTATGGCGGGCCGGTGACGCGCGATCTGCTCGCCGTCTACACCACGGTGGTGCGCGCGGTGCCGGAGCTGGTGCTGATCCTGCTGCTCTATTATGCCGGCACCGACCTCATCAACCAGGTGCTGGCGGCGATGGGCTACAGCCGTGTCGACATCAGCGGGCTGGCGGCCGGCATTTTCGTGCTGGGTTTCGTCCAGGGCGCCTATTCGACCGAAGTCATCCGCGGCGCCATCCTCGCCATCCCGCAGGGCCAGATCGAGGCCGCCCGCGCCTACGGGATGTCGCCAGGCCTGATGCTGCGACGCATCACGGTCCCGGCGATGCTGCCTTTCGCCATACCCGGCCTTGCCAATTTGTGGCTGATCGCCACCAAGGACACCGCGCTGCTCGCCGTCGTCGGCTTCTTCGAGCTGACACTGGCGACGCGCCAGGCAGCCGGTGTCACCAAAGCCTATCTGATCTTCTATCTCGCGGCCGGCGTGCTTTATCTGGCGGTGACGCTCTTCTCCAACCTGGTCATCGGCCGCGTCGAGGCCTGGTCGCGGCGCGGCATGCCCTCCGTCAAGGAGGGGCGCTGATGTCGGCCGAAGCCACCGCGATCAACATGGCGGCGTGGGCCTCGATCTGGCTCAAGCCGCACCGCATCGTGCTCATCCTGATCGCCTCGGCGCTGGTGCTCTGCGCGGCCTTCTTCATGCGCTGGGACTGGCTGCCGCAATATTGGGAAATGGGCCTGATGGGCATCTGGCGGGCGCTCTGGATCCTCGCCGTCACCTGCGCGCTGGGCTTTGCGCTCGCCGTGCCGCTCGGGCTCGCCCAGGCCGGCGGACCGATCTGGTTCTCGGCGCCGGCGAAAATCTTCTGCACCGTCATCCGCGGAACGCCGCTGCTCCTGCAGCTCTGGCTGCTCTATTACGGCCTCGGCTCGATCTTTCCGCAATATCCGTGGATCCGCGAATCCTGGCTCTGGCCGTATCTCAGACAGGCCTGGCCCTATGCCGTGGTGGCGCTGACCTTCTCCTTCGCCGGCTATGAGGGCGAAGTGATGCGCGGCGCCTTCGCCGGCGTGCCGCGCGGACAGCTGGAGGCCGCCCGCGCCTTCGGCATGAGCCGCTGGAAAATCTTCCGCCGCATCTGGCTGCCACAGGCCTTCTACCGGGCGCTGCCGACCCTGACCGGCGAAACGGTGCTGCAGTTGAAGTCGACACCGCTGGTGGCGACCATCAGTGTCATCGACATCTTCGCCGTCTCTTCCAAGGTACGGCAGGACACCTACCTGACCTACGAGCCTTTGCTGCTCCTGGCGCTGATCTATATGACGATCACCGGCATCCTGGTCTTCGTGTTCAGTCGGATCGAGGCGCGGATTCCGGTGAAGATCGGTTAGCGAATAGTGAGTAGCGAATAGCGAGTAGTTTCTTTATCTCCCCCTACTCGCTATTCCCTATTCGCTACTCGCTACAGGGCAACTCCGATGCAACTCACTCTCGACCAGGCAACAGGCCTATGCCGGATGGCGGCGCTCGGCGCGGGCGCCAATGAGGAGGCGGCGCAGTCGCTGACCGCTTCGATCATCGCAGCCGAAGCCGAGGGCCTGTCGACCGTCGGCCTGTCGCATTTCATCGATTATCTGGAGGCGCTCGAAGCCGGCCGCATCGACGGCAATGCCGACCCGGTGATCACAAGGCCGGCGCTCGCCGTCTACCTCTCCGATGCGCGCGGCGGGCTTGCCCATACCGGCTTCGACCGCACGATTGACGACCTGGTCAAGGCGGCAAAACTGTTCGGCGTGTCGATCTTCTCGCAGAAGAACGCCTATACATGCGGCGCGCTCGGCTATTTCACCGGGCGGCTGGCCGAACAGGGGGTGGTGTCCTTCGCCGCCACGAACGGGCCGGCGGTGCTGGCCGGCTCAGGCTCGGTCAAGCCGGTCTATTGCACCAACCCGATGTCCTTCGCCTCGCCCGCCGCCGACGGGCCGCCGCTGGTCATCGACCAGTCGTCGAGCGCGACAGCCTTCGTCAACATCCGCAAGGCGGCCGAGGACGGCAAGAAAATCCCCGAAGGCTGGGCGCTCGATGCCAGCGGCAATCCGACCACCGATCCGGCGGCGGCGATGAAGGGCGCGATGCTCGCCTTCGGCGGCCAGCGCGGCGCCAACATCGCCTTGATGGTCGAGGTGCTGGCCGCCGGCATTTCCGGCGCCAACTGGTCGCTTGATGCGCCCTGGTTCACCGGCGGACCGGACAGCCCCGGCACCGGCCTGTTCGTACTGGCCATCGAGCCCAAGCTGCTCGATCCGGATTTCGAGCAGCGCATGAAGGACCAGCTCGAGCGGCTGCGGCGGCGTTATGGCGTGCATATTCCCGGACGCTCGCGCGCCGAAGCCGCGGAGAAGGCAAAGGCGAGCGGCATCACCACGTCCAGGGCGGTTGTGCAGCGCATTTCGGAATTCGCCGAGCGTTACTCGGCCTGATTTTTCCAACGCTATTGAACCTTTTCCCGACCTGACGCGACCCACATCCGGCACCCCTCGCCGCGAGCCGCCTTGGTTGGCCTCGTCCGGCTCGCGGTTGGCGGCGCCGCGCCGGGCGTTCAGGGCGGGGGCGGGCGTGCTTGCTTCACGCCACCTTGATACCGTCTCAGGTCAGGCCGCCTCGTTGGACCCTGTTTCGGCGTGGAACTGCCCGGAAACCCCGCTTCGGCGGGGTTTTCTGTTTTCTTTCAAACGCGGCGGAGCGGCATTCCGGGCAAGTTCAAAAACAGGACAATGGCGACTTCCGGTCGCTCTTTGCCTTTGGCGAGAAACGGATTAAGAAACGGCTTCAGCCAAGCATTCGCGCGGAGCCCGTCATGACCGAAATTCTGCAGACCCCCAAGCTCGTCGTCGTCTTCGGCGGCTCGGGCTTCGTCGGTCGCCATGTCGTCCGCGCCCTTGCCAAGCGCGGCTACCGCATCCGCGTCGCCTGCCGGCGGCCCGACCTTGCCGGCCACGTCCAGCCGCTCGGCAATGTCGGCCAGATCCAGCCGGTGCAGGCCAATGTGCGCGTGCGCTGGTCGGTCGACCGCGCCGTGCAAGGCGCCGACCATGTGGTCAACCTCGTCGCCATCCTGCATGAGACCGGCCGCCAGAAATTCGGCGCCGTGCACGATTTCGGCGCGCGCGCCGTCGCCGAGGCCGCACGCTCGGTCGGCGCCGGCCTCACACACATCTCGGCGCTCGGCGCCGATTTGAATTCGCCGTCCAGCTATGCCCGCACCAAGGCGCTGGGCGAAAAGGCGGTGCTCGATACGATCGCCGACGCCGTCATCTTCCGCCCGTCGATCAATTTCGGGCCGGAGGACTCTTTCTTCAACCGCTTCGCCAACATGGCGCGCTACTCTCCGGTGCTGCCGCTGATCGGCGGCGGACAGAACAAGCTGCAGCCGGTCTATGTCGGCGACGTCGCCGAAGCGGTGGCGCGCTCGGTCGACGGCGATGTCAAGGGCGGTCAGATCTATGAGCTCGGCGGCCCGCAGGTGCTGACCTTCAAGGAATGCATGGAAGAGCTGCTGACGGTCATCGAGCGCCGGCGGCTGCTGGTGCCGGTGCCGTGGTGGGTGGCGAACATCCAGGCGTCGATCCTGCAGCTGCTGCCCAATCCGCTCCTGACCAAGGACCAGGTGCTGCAGCTGCGCGAGCACAATGTCGTTTCGGACGAAGCCGCCAAGGCCGCCAGGACGCTGACCGGCCTGGGCATCCAGCCGCAGGCGATCGCCACCATCCTGCCCAGCTATCTCTGGCGCTTCCGCGCCGCCGGCCAGTTCCAGCAGCGCCGGCCGATCGCCGACCGGTAATCCTGTCTCTTTGTTTTACGCAATTCCGGACGGAAAACCGCTTCACACTTTTCCTGGAATTGCTCTGATCAGCCCCGGCGCGAGACCTGCATCGGCAGGCCGCCCTGCGGCTGCGTGGTGAGCTTCTGCACCGGCCATGGCTTGGTGTCGGAGGTCGCGTCGAAGCGGAAGCGCGACAATAGGATCGCCAGCGCGATGATCGCCTCCTGCATGGCGAAGCTGGCGCCGATGCAGACGCGCGGGCCGGCGCCGAAGGGCAGGTATTGGAAGCGGTCGATCCGGTCGCGGTTTTCCGGATGGAAGCGCTCGGGCATGAAGGCGTCCGGCCTGTCCCACAGCTTGCGGTGGCGATGCACGACCCAGGGCATGACCAGCACAGCGGCATATTTCGGAATGTAGAGGCCGTTCCAGGTCTCCGGCTCGATCGGCTCGCGGTTGATCGAAGGCGCCGGCGGATAGAGCCTGAGCGCCTCCTCGAAAGCGGCGCGGGTGAACGGCATGGCGTCAAGCCATTTCGTCGGATCGGGCTCGCGCGCCAGCACCGCGTCGATCTCCTGCTCGACCTTCTCGCGCTCCCATGGCGCTTCGGCCAGGCAATAGATCGTCCAGCCCAGCGCCCTCGCGGTTGTCTCGTGGCCGGCGCCGATGAAGGTGATGATGTTGTCCTCGACCTCAGCGCGGGTCAGCCCGTCCGGCCCCTCGGCGCGCAGCAGAAGGGTGAGGAAATCCTGCGGCACGCCGTCAGGATCGCGCTTCATCCGTTCTTCGCGCATCCTCACCGTGCCGGCGACGATGTTGCGGAAATAGGCCATGGTCTTGCGGCCGCGGATGCGGGTCAGGCGCGGCAGCCATTCGGGCGCGCGCAACAGGTCAAGCGGGTCGACACGGCCCATAGTCTCGAACAGGCGGTCGATCTCCTTGGCGAAGCTGCCCGGCTCGCCGGCGATCTCGCCGGAAAACAGCGTCTCGGCCAGGATGTCATAGGTGAGCAGCGTCATGTCATGCGCGACATCGGTCTTGCCGCCCGCTTCATAGCGGGTGACGAATTCCAGCGTGCGCTTCAGCATTGGCGGGGCGAAACCGAAGATGTGGCGCGGTGTGAAAACCGGCGCCATCGCCTTGCGCGAACGCTTCCAGACCTCGCCCTCGGCGGTCAGCAGCCCGTCGCGCAGGATCGGCCGCAGGATCAGCTGGCGCACGGTCGCCATCTTGTAGTTCCTGGCGTTGTCGATCAGCACGTGGCGGATGAGGCCGGGATCGTTGGCGACGATCAGGTGTCCGCCGACACCATTCGCCGAAACCCAGGGCTCGTTGTAGGTGTGCTCGCCCCACAATTCGAGCGGGTTGCGGTAGACGATGCGCATCATCTCCAGCGTCGAGGGCGGCTCAGTGCGCGGCTTGGGCGCCGGCGGCACGAAGGGGGCGGGCTTGGTGTCCATGAAGCATGCTCCGCTGACAGCGTTGAATGTAGTGCCCGACAAGGCCGGCGTCCATGTGACCGGACGGCAGCGCACGACCTGCCACATCGCCGGAATGTGAGCAGCATTAGCCGATAGCTGCTTGCTGCCGGTGGCAACCTGCGTTAGTCACCAATGGATACCGGCAAGCAAGGAGCCCTCCCGTGAAGCATCGGTTGAACATCATCATCGGCAGCACACGGCCAGGACGCGCCGGCCCGATCTTCGGCGAATGGCTGGAAGGATTCGCGCGCGAGCACGGCAAGTTCGAGCCGGCGCTGACCGACATCGCCGCGTTCAGCCTGCCGATGCTCGACGAACCGCACCATCCGCGCCTGCGCAAGTACGAGAACGACCATACCAAGGCGTGGTCGGAGGCGATCGACGCCGCCGATGCCTTCGTGTTCGTGGCGCCGGAGTACAATTACTTCGTGGCGCCCGCGATCGTGAACGCCATCGACTACCTGCTTCATGAATGGCGCTACAAGCCGGCGGCGATCTTCAGCTATGGCGGCGTGTCCGGCGGATTGCGCGCCGCGCAGTCGCTGAAGCCGCTGCTCACCTCGGTCGGCGTCATGCCGATCCCGGAAGGCGTTGCGCTGCCCGCCTATGCGAGCCTGCTCGATGAGAAGCGCGCCTACCATCCGAGCGAGCAGGTGCTGGGCGGCGCTAAGGCGATGCTGGACGAGCTGTTCCGCTGGGGCGAGGCGCTGAAGACGCTGCGTGCGGCCGAATAGGCACGAGAGCTTCCCAGCAAGGCAAATATCAGGCTGCGCTTAGGCGCGGCCTTTTGCGTCTCATCGACCCTTTCCAGCCCAACCCCGGGACCGTATCAGCGCGAGGCGTGGAAACGCCTTTCCGCCAAGCCGGCAAAATGCCCGCAAACCTTGGAAAATCCGCCATTTGCGCCTATATCTAGGACATCAAAACGGCGCGATTCGCGGCCATTTTTCCGCGCCGGACCAGCGACATCAATCAGACAGGTTTTCATGAGCGATCAGACCGAAAGCGCCAACGGCGCGGAAGCCGAGTACGGCGCCGATTCCATCAAGGTTTTGAAGGGGTTGGATGCCGTGCGCAAGCGGCCGGGCATGTATATCGGCGACACCGATGACGGCTCTGGCCTGCATCACATGGTCTATGAGGTGGTGGACAACGCCATCGACGAGGCGCTGGCCGGCCACGCCGACCTCGTCTCGGTGACGCTCAACCCCGACGGTTCCGTCACCGTGGTCGACAATGGCCGCGGGATTCCTACAGATATCCACCCCTCGGAGGGTGTTTCGGCGGCCGAAGTAATCATGACGCAGCTGCATGCCGGCGGCAAATTCGACCAGAACTCCTACAAGGTTTCCGGCGGTCTGCATGGCGTCGGCGTCTCGGTGGTCAACGCGCTTTCCGCCTGGCTCAAGCTCAAGATCCGCCGCAACGGCGAGATCTTCGAGATGAGCTTCACGCATGGCAATGCCGACGCGCCGTTGAAGGTGACCGGCAGCTACGTGCAGGACAAGCAGCCCGGCACCTATGAAGGCCGCAGCGGCAGCGAGATCACCTTCTTCCCCTCGGCCGAGACCTTCACCATGGTCGAGTTCGACTACAACACGCTGGAACACCGGCTGCGCGAGCTCGCCTTCCTCAATTCCGGCGTGCGCATCGTGCTCACCGACGCGCGCCATGCCGATCTCGTGCGCCATGAGCTGCACTATGACGGCGGCCTGGAAGAGTTCGTCAAATATCTCGACCGGGTGAAGAAGCCGCTGATCGAGGCGCCGATCGCCATCCGCGCCGAGCGCGACGGCATCACCGTCGAAGTGGCGATGTGGTGGAACGACAGCTACCACGAGAATGTGCTGGCCTTCACCAACAACATCCCGCAGCGCGACGGCGGCACGCATCTGGCCGGCTTCCGCGCGGCGCTGACCAGGCAGATCACCGGTTATGGCGAGTCCTCCGGCCAGACCAAGAAGGAAAAGGTCTCGCTCACCGGCGACGACTGCCGCGAAGGTCTGACGGCAGTGCTCTCGGTCAAGGTGCCGGACCCGAAATTCTCCTCGCAGACCAAGGACAAGCTGGTCTCGTCCGAGGTGCGCCCGGTGGTGGAAAGCCTGGTCAACGAGGCGCTGGGCACCTGGCTGGAAGAGCATCCGAGCGAAGGCAGGGTGGTGGTCGAGAAGGTGATCCAGGCGGCCGCCGCGCGCGAAGCCGCGCGCAAGGCACGCGACATCACGCGCAAGAGCACGCTCGGCGTCACCTCGCTGCCCGGAAAGCTCGCCGACTGCCAGGAGCGCGATCCGGCGAAGTCGGAAATCTTCATCGTCGAGGGTGACTCGGCAGGCGGCTCGGCCAAGGGCGGCCGTTCGCGCCAGAACCAGGCGATCCTGCCGCTGCGCGGCAAGATCCTCAATGTCGAGCGCGCCCGCTTCGACCGCATGCTCTCCTCCGAGATGATCGGCACGCTGATCACCGCGCTCGGCACCTCGATCGGCAAGGACGAGTTCAACGCCGACAAGCTGCGCTATCACAAGATCATCCTGATGACCGACGCCGACGTCGACGGCGCCCACATCCGCACGCTCTTGCTCACCTTCTTCTTCCGGCAGATGCCGGAGCTTATCGAGCGCGGCCATCTCTACATCGCCCAGCCGCCACTCTACAAAGTGACGCGTGGCAAGAGCTCGCAATATCTCAAGGACGAAAGCGCCTATGAGGAATATCTGATCGGCTCCGGGCTGGACGAGGCCTCGCTGGTGCTGGCCTCCGGCGAGGTCCGCACCGGGCAGGACCTGCGCGCCTCCGTCGACGACGCCCTGGCCGTGCGCCAGCTGATCAACGGGCTGCACACGCGCTACAACCGCAGCGTCGTCGAGCAGGCGGCGATCGCCGGTGCGCTCAATGCCGACGTGCTCGCCGATCTCGGCCGCGCCAACGCGATGGCCGAGCGCGTCGCGCAGCGGCTGGACATGATCGCCGAGGAGACCGAGCGCGGCTGGACCGGCCGGCTGTCGACCTCCAATGACGGTTCGGGCGGCTATGTGTTCGAACGCACGGTGCGCGGCGTGAAGGATGTGGTGCAGCTCGATGCCGGGCTGATCGCTTCGGCCGATGCGCGCCAGCTCGACCGCTACGCGCCGCGGCTTTCGGAAGTCTATGGCGAGCAGCCGGCGCTGCGCCGGAAGGAGACCTCGGAGCTGCTCTCGGGGCCACTGGCGCTGCTCAACGCGGTGTTCGCTTCCGGCCGCAAGGGCCTTACCATGCAGCGCTACAAGGGCCTTGGCGAGATGAATGCCGAGCAGCTTTGGGAAACCACGCTGGACCCGAATGTGCGCTCGCTGCTGCAGGTCAAGGTCAACGACGCGACCGACGCCGACTCGCTGTTCTCGCGGCTGATGGGCGACGAGGTAGAGCCGCGGCGCGAGTTCATCCAGGACAACGCCCTGTCAGTGGCCAATCTGGATATCTGAGCGCAAGTCACACACTCAAAAGAGAAAGGCCCGGGCGTCTGAACTGACCCCATAAAGTTGGACGGTTCATTGAGCTGGGTAGGTTTAAGGGCTGGGTCCTGTATTGCACAGGGCTCAGCCCTTTCAGTTTCAATTTGATGCGGCGGTGGTTGTAATAGTCGATGTA